>NZ_CAUFJQ010000022.1 GCF_959025735.1 uncultured Streptococcus sp. | reverse complement strand
GGCACTTCCATCGCCTTGTCTTTCATGCTATTTTCAACCCGGATATTGACCAGTTTTTGTGGGTAGATGGTTACTTCAGCAGCCAATTCGGATAATTTCTTACCGGTTTCTTGCATGATTTTAGTCAATTGAACGCCTGTTAATTGACCATCCCCTGTTGTGTTGTAATCCATGATGACTACGTGACCAGATTGTTCACCACCTAGATTGTACCCAGACTTGCGCATTTCTTCAACAACATAGCGGTCTCCGACAGCTGTGATTTCTTTTTGAATCCCCTTCGCATCTAATGCCTTGTGGAAGCCGAGATTGGACATGACGGTTGTGACGATCGTATTTTTTTCGAGCAAGCCCTTGCTTGAAAGATAAGAACCGATGATGTACATGATCTTATCTCCGTCTACGATCTCTCCATTTTCATCCACTGCAATCAAGCGATCGCTGTCTCCGTCAAAGGCAAGACCAATCGCTGCGCCTACTTCTTTTACTTTCTCTTGCAAATGCTCTGGGTGAGTAGAACCAACCCCATCATTGATGTTCAAACCATCTGGGTTTTCACCGATGACGGTCAATTGAGCTCCCAAATCTGCAAAGATTTGACGGGCACTAGTAGAGGCTGCACCATTTGCTGTATCCAAGACTACGTGCATACCCTCGAGTTGGACACCTGTCGATACAAGGAATTCTTGATACTTACGCAAGCCTTCCGGATATTCCATGACCGTTCCTAAACCTTGGGCACTTGGACGTGGAAGCGTATCTTCAGCCGCATCAAGTAAGGCTTCAATTTCAAGTTCGCGATCATCATCCAATTTGAAGCCATCACCACCAAAGAATTTGATGCCATTATCCAAGGCTGGATTGTGGCTAGCAGAAATCATCACTCCGGCGCTGGCTTTTTCCGTACGAACTAGATAAGCAACACCTGGTGTTGCAATCACACCCAACTTGTAGACACGAATCCCAACAGATAAGAGGCCAGCAATTAAGGCATGCTCTAACATTTCACCAGAAATACGCGTATCACGTCCAACAAATACCAAGGGTGTTTCTTCTTCATGTTGGCTCAAGACATAGCCACCGAAACGGCCTAGTTTAAAAGCCAATTCTGGCGTTAATTCTACATTTGCTTCTCCACGGACACCGTCCGTCCCAAAATATTTACCCATTCTTAATTACCTTTTTTACTTTCTAATTACTTGAACTGGAGGAGGTCGACGACGAGCTGCTTGAGCTTGACGTAGACGAGCTACTCTTTGTGGTCACTTGAATCCGTGTTTCACTCGGCTTGACCAGACCTGGTAGAACATTTCCTTGGGCATCTACTGCATTTAAGGAAATAGTTCCGCTATAATTTCCACTAATGATCTCACTGGATGGGAAGACCGCTTGGACATGATCAATGCGACTCAAGGTTTCTTGATCGCTGGTCACTTCTACCTTGGTGGTTTCAAGAGTAATATCCGATACCGTTATTCCATCCACAATTTGATTGTCCGGGATCGTGGCCCTGACCGCAAATGATTTTTTCGCTTTCTTCCCGATTTTTACAGAAACTTTCTGAGGCTCTACGGTTGCGGTCAAACCAGCCGGAAGATCTTCTACAATCAACGGTACTTCGACGGTACCTTCCTTGGCCTTACGAAGATCCGCTACCACGCGAAATTTTCGTGTTCCCGGTTGCATTTCACTTGCTAGAGCGACCCGGTTTGAACCCTTTAGAAAGACCGTTACTTCTGACGTCAATCCACTGACAAAATATTTCTTGTCATTATACTTGGCATCAATTGGAATATTGGTCAAGGTATTGGTATAGGTCTCTGAACTCACTTGTCTAGCGCTACTATTATTTTGAAAATTAAAGGAAGACGCATTGATAAATAAGACAAAGGACAATAAGACGGAGGCGAAAACATAAAGAAATTCTTTTTTCGATCTCATTTTGTTACCCTCCCAAATAGACGCTCTTTCCAACTACTCGTTTTATTCTCTTCAGGAACCAAGAAGGATCTCAATTCTGCCTCGAACTCTTCTAAAGTTAAATCGTGTCGGAAAGTTCCATTATAGGTCACAGAGATCCCGCCCGTTTCTTCGGATACCACGAAGGTAAAGGCATCAGAAACTTCAGATAAACCAATGGCTGCGCGGTGACGCGTTCCAAACTCTTTTGAAATTCCGGTATTTTCCGTCAAGGGCAGGTAGGCACAAGAAACGGCAATTTTATCATTGCGGACAATGACCGCTCCATCGTGCAAAGGAGTATTAGGAATGAAGATATTAATCAGCAATTCTCCTGAAATCTCTGCATCTAGAGGAATCCCTGTGGAGATATATTCCTGAAGGGTTCTGGCTCCTTGAATAGCTACCAAGGCACCAATCTTACGTGGGCTCATATAAGCTACTGCCTTGACATAGGCCTGAACCATCTTCTCTTCCTGACTGACTTCACTCGTCGTAAAAAATTCTGTCGCCCGACCTAGACGCTCTAGGCCAATCCGAATTTCAGGGGAGAAAATCACAACCAGCGCAATAACCCCATAGGTAATCACTTGATTGATCAGCCAAGAAATAGTCGTTAAACCCAAAAAATTGGCTAAAAATTGAGCCAAGAAAAAGATAATAACTCCACGAACCAAAATCATGATCTTGGTCCCGACGATGGCCTTGATCAAAAAATACAACAACCAAGCCACCAGGGCAATATCAATGATATTGATAATAATACTCCACCAATTCGGGAACAAACTGGTCCAAAATTGTGGATTTGTAAACTGTTGAATATTCATATTCTCATACCTACCACTTCTCTAAAAGACATCATCCTATTATAACACGTTTCAACAGATTTTTCTGTAACCTTCTGATGCTTTTTATGATAAAATATGATTTATGAAGATAAATACAACCTTGGGCCTTCTGGCAGGAAAGCTTTCCGGCTCTATTCTAGAAAAGATGGGGCGGGGATCAACCCTACCAGGTAAAGTAGCCCTCAAATTTGATAAAGATATTCTCAGTCAACTGGCAAAAAACTATGAGATTGTTGTGATTACAGGGACAAATGGAAAAACCCTGACCACTGCACTAACCGTAGGTATTCTCCAAGAAGCTTTTGGACCTATTTTGACCAATCCAAGTGGGGCCAATATGATCTCTGGGATTACAACGACCTTCTTACGGGCTAAGCATTCGAAAGCAAATCGACCGATTGCGGTACTTGAAATTGACGAGGCCAGCCTCTCTCGGATTTGTGATTATATTAAGCCCAGCCTTTTTGTGGTCACTAATATTTTCCGGGACCAGATGGACCGCTATGGAGAGATCTATACGACCTACCAGATGATTTTGGATGCCATTCACAAGGTCCCAACTGCAACAGTCTTGTTAAATGGTGATAGTCCGCTCTTTAATAGTCAGACCTTATCCAATCCGATCCAATATTATGGATTTGATACTGACAAATCAGAGCCACAACTAGCTCATTACAATACGGAAGGAATCCTCTGTCCGCATTGCCACAACATCCTCAAGTACAAGCTCAATACCTATGCAAATCTTGGGGATTATATCTGTGATCACTGTGGTTTCCACAGACCTCCTCTGACTTATGCCGTATCAGACCTCCTCTCTTTAACCCAGCGCTCTTCCCAATTCCGGATTCAAGGCCAAGACTACCACATCAATATCGGCGGTCTCTACAACATCTACAATGCCTTAGCTGCTGTTTCCGTTGCTGGATTCTTTGGAGTGCAACCTGAAGTGATTAAGCAAGGATTTGATCGCAGTCGCGCTGTCTTTGGTCGTCAGGAAACCTTTAAGATTGGGGATAAGGAATGTACCTTGGTTCTGATTAAGAATCCAGTTGGAGCTACTCAGGCTATCGAAATGATCAAACTAGCACCTTATTCCTTTAGCTTATCAGTCCTCCTTAATGCGAATTATGCAGACGGAATCGACACCAGCTGGATTTGGGATGCAGATTTTGAGCAAATCACCCAGATGGATATTCCAGAAATCAACGCTGGTGGGGTGCGCCACTCTGAGATTGCTCGGCGACTTCGGGTCACTGGCTATCCGGCTGAAAAGATCACAGAAATGGCTGAATTAAAAGAGGTCTTCCAACGCATCCAGCAACAGGAAACCCCTCACGCCTATATCTTAGCCACTTATACGGCCATGCTTGAGTTCCGTGAACTCTTGGCCCAAGAACACCTGATTGAAAAGGAGATGCACTAATGACTTATACTTCTCTAGAATCTTCTGATCAGGCACAGTATCCTTACAGCCTGCGCATTGCCCATCTCTACGGCAACTTAATGAATACCTACGGAGACAATGGGAATATCCTCATGCTCAAGTACGTTGCGGAAAAACTTGGAGCCCATGTCACAGTGGATATCGTCTCTCTCAAAGACCGGTTTGACCCTGATGCCTATGATATCGCCTTTTTCGGTGGAGGACAAGACTACGAACAGACCATTGTATCAGAAGATCTTCCAGATAAAAAAGAAGACCTTGCACGCTTTATTGATGACGATGGTGTGGTCCTTGCTATCTGTGGTGGCTTTCAGCTTCTGGGTCAGTACTACATTGAAGCTTCTGGCAAACGCATTGAAGGGCTCGGTATTATGGGCCACTATACGCTCAACCAAGTCAACAACCGCTATATCGGTGATATCAAGATTCATAACGAAGAATTTAACGAAACCTATTATGGTTTTGAAAACCACCAAGGTCGGACCTTCTTGGCTGAGGATGAAAAACCGCTGGGTAAGGTCGTCTATGGAAATGGGAACAACAAAGAAGATGGGTGCGAAGGGGTTCATTATAAGAACGTCTTTGGCAGCTACTTCCACGGTCCTATCTTGTCCCGAAATGCCAATTTGGCCTATCGACTAGTGAGCACTGCTTTAAAAAATAAATATGGCAAGGACCTTTCCCTACCGGCTTATGAGGAGATTCTAAGCCTAGAGCAGCCGGAAGAGTACGCTGATGTGAAAAGCAAGGCCCCTGCTGAACAATAAGGAGATAATGATGAACAAAAATAATCTACACTACATTGCTTTATTACTTTTAATTTTATTGATTGCTGGTATTTCCCTTGCAAACATGCAATCGGTTACCGTAAATTTCCTCTTGGTCCAATTTAAATTGCCTTTGATCATTCTGATCCTGCTCTGTGTCCTCTTAGGTGCATTCGTCATGAACTTGATTAATTTTTCAAAGGGCTTCTCCCTAAAAAGAGAACTTAAGAGCACTCAAAAGCAACTGGAAGAAGCAAAGAAATAAATCAAGACAGAAGAAAAAGAAAACAACTAAAAAAGCACCGATTGGTGCTTTTTTCATGCTGATGTACCTTCTTTTGCTTGTAATTTCTTGGCGACCACTTGAGCTAGGAGTGAAAATAGGATGACACCAGCTCCTATCAGGAGAAAGGATTCTACACGGACACTTGGTAACCAGGTCATCAAACCTTTAGCCACAGGCATAAAGAGAATGGCTAGGGTAAAAATGGTGCTTAAGACCCGGCCGAGATAGTCTCCTTCTACCTTGGTTTGAACTTGGGTAAAAAAGTGAATGTTAAAAATCGTCATAAAGAGTTCACAGACCAAATTTCCAGAAAAGGAAAGAAGAGGCGGAAGAGGCAAGCCCATCATAAGCACTCCCACTCCTGTTAAAATCAATAAGAAGAGAAGCGCCTTCATGCTTGATTTAAATTTATTAGCGATCAAGGCTCCGATGATAGAGCCAATAGCACCCATGGTTAAGATGGTCGCATAGGCTCCTTTGACCCCGTAAAGGCGATTGGAAAAAGGAAGCAAAAATTCAAAGGCTGCAAAAAAGAAATTCATGCTGGAAGCTACTAATAAGAGAAAGAAAATTTCTTTTTGATGCCAGATGTAGTTTAGTCCATCTTTCATATCCGAAAAAATATCTTTTCCCGTAAAAGGCTTCTTCTCTTGAGCTTTGGCTTCTTCTTTCGGAAGGAATGCCACCAGAACGAAGGCGATAAAAAAAGTCAGGGCATCCAGTAAGAGGGTCGCATGGAGACTGGCAAATTGTAAAACAAGGAAAGAGAACACAGGAGAGCTGACACTTACAACCTGTAAGACCAACTCCAAGTGGGCATTATAGGTCACAATCTCGTCCTTGTCTACAAATTCTGTGATAATGGCTTTATTAGCAGGTCGTGAAAAAGCAAAGGCTATGGCCTGGACAATATTGGCAACAATCAGGGCTGCAATCATCAAGCTATCATTTGTAATAAAAGAAATTCCCAAACAAAGGAGGCCACAAACCAAGTCGGTCGTCATCAAAATCTTGCGACGGGAAAAACGATCTGAGATCACGCCACCAAATGGATTAGCTAGTATCGCTGTCACCAACTCCGAAATTTGATAAATCCCTAACACCGTCTTTCCCACCGTACCCATTGAGGCCAGCCAAACACTATTCCCATAATCATAGAGCATATTCCCTATTTTATCGATAGCTCCACGAGCAATTAATTGGACTGCATGTCGATTCATAAAAAAACCTCCTTCATTTTCTGAAACTATTGTATCAGTTCATGAAAGAGGTTTTCATTTTGTCCCCTATTTGGGAAAAATAATAGTTTACTAATTTATCAAAGGATCCCTACTGTTCTTTTGATTGAAGCTGCTTAGCTACTAGCTGAGCCAAGAGTGAAAAGAGAATAACCCCAGCTCCAATCAAGAGAAATGATTCCATACGGACGCTTGGCAACCAAGTCATCAACCCTTTGGCGATGGGCATAAAGAGAACAGCCAAGGTATAAATTGTGCTCAATACTCTACCTAGATAATCATCTTCCACCTTGGTTTGTACTTGGGTAAAAACGTGGATGTCGAAAATGGTCACAAAAAATTCACAGACCAGATTTCCTGAAAAGGAAAGATAAGGTGGAAGGGGCAAGCCCATTATGAACACTCCTATCCCTGCCAAAAGCAGTAAAAACAGGAGAATTCTCATACTTGATTTCATTTTATTGGCAACAAGTGCTCCTAGAATAGATCCAATAGCTCCCAGCGTTAAAATGGTCGCATAAGCTCCTTTAACCCCGTATAGACGATTCGAGAAGGGAAGTAAAAACTCAAAAGCTGCAAAAAAGAAATTGACGCTAGAAGCCACCAACAAGAGAAAGAAAATCTCTTTCTGATGCCAGATATAGTCTAACCCATCCTTGATATCAGAAAAAATATCTTTCCCGGTAAACTGTTTCCTCTCTTGAACCTTAGCTTCTTCTTTCGGAAGGAAAGCCACTAGGACAAAAGCAATGAAAAAGGTCAGTGCATCTAATAAGAGGGTCATATGAAGACTGGCAAATTGTAGAACTAGGAAAGAAAAAACAGGTGAACAGACACTAACAACCTGTAAGACTAACTCCAAGTGGGCGTTATAGGTCACAATCTCGTCTTTCTCTACTACCTCGGTAATAATGGCTTTATTAGCAGGTCTAGAAAAACTAAAGGCAATGGCCTGAACAATATTGGCAAAAATAAGAGCCACAATCATCAAGCTATCATTTGTGATAAAAGAAATCGCCAAACAAAGGAGTCCACAAACCAAGTCGGTCGTCATCAAAATTTTGCGACGAGAAAAACGGTCTGAAATCACTCCTCCAAAAGGATTCACGAGAATCCCTGTCACTAACTCAGAAATCTGATAGATCCCTAATACCGTCTTTCCTATAGTCCCCATCGAGGCCAGCCAGACACTATTCCCATAGTCATAGAGCATATTTCCAATTTTGTTAATTGCTCCACGACTAATTAATTGGACCGCATGTCGGTTCATAAAATCTCCTTTATCTCTGTCCTATTTAGGAACATTGATCTATTACAAATTTATCAAAGTGTTCTTTATAATAGGCCACCTGCTCTGGCAGTCCCAGCACATCAAAAATATGCATGGCTTCCTGCATTTGCTGCCGCCCTTCTTCTGTTTGCCCCTTCTGATACAGAGCAAATCCCTTGAGATAATGAAAGATATTGCGTTCGTAGAGTTTGATGCTCTTCCCGATAATCTTTTCTACATAGGCTTCAAAATAGCTGGCATTTTCAAAAGCACGGTGTTCTAAACAATGCTGGTAACAATTCAGAGCCAGAATCAAGACCAGTTTTCGATGGCGACCAATTTCCTTGTAGAAATCTTCACGCTCCATCACTTCTCTCCCAAGCCGTGTGACATAGTCCACATCATAAAAGCTGTAGAGATTGCCAAAGAGGATCAATTCATACATGGTCCACTCTTCCGTTTGAAAGAGATAATCTGCCACCTTATCCAGATCACGCTGCTGCATCGTGTAGCTGGCATCTCTCTGGCAAATCAGGCCTTGTAGCAGGATCCAGTTCAGCTCAAAATAGAGAGGATTGGTCGAATGTTTAGCCTTTTCAAGTTCCTCTTCTTGAAGCTTTTGAAAACCTGCAATATCATTGGCGTAATAAAGAGGAACTAACTGAGCCATTATGGCGACATGCTCATGGTGTTGAAAATTTCTGGCCTTATCCATAAAATTCTCAATCGTCACATGGATATTGTCCAAAATGTCAAAGAAGCGCGAAGCAGCCAGATCCGACTCCCCCAATTCAAAACGGGATAACTGGGAGGTCGAGCAAGCTTCTCCTGCAGCTTCTTTCAACGAATAATTTTTACTGATTCGAAATTCACGAAAAACTTTTCCAAGATTGTCCATCTATTCCACCTGCTCTGACAGTTCTGCCCACTCTTCCATGACCGCTTCCTGCTGGGCAGTTAGTTGATCCAGCTCGCTCTGGAGTTGAACCAAGTCAGCTGCATCATTGGTGCTATGCATGGTTTCGGTGATGTCTTGGATCTTTTGATCCAGCTCTTCCATCTCTGCTTCCAATTGCTCAATGCGACGAGTGATTTTCCGGAGTTCCTTCTGGTTTTGCTTCTGCAAGTGATAGTCATTGCTAGTGACTTCTTCCGATGAAGAAGCAGGTACAGATTCTGCTTGCGCTGCAGCAAGGGCCTCTAACTCTGCTTTCTTCTCCAGATAATAATCGTAGTCTCCCAGATAAAGAGTTGAGCCCTCTTCTGACAGTTCCAAAACTTGTGTAGCCACCCGATTGATAAAGTAACGGTCGTGGCTGACAAAGAGCAGGGTGCCGTCAAAATCAATCAAGGCATTTTCTAGCACTTCCTTGCTATCGATGTCCAAGTGGTTGGTCGGCTCGTCGAGAATCAAAAAATTGTTATTTTCCATGGACAGCTTAGCTAGAAGCAAGCGGGCCCGCTCTCCACCTGACAGCATGCCGACGGTTTTCTTGACATCATCCCCTGAGAAAAGAAAGGCTCCCAGGCGATTTCGAATTTCCACTTCTGGCGTCAGTTTAAAGTCATTCCAGAGCTCATCCAAGACACTGTTGTGTGGCGTTAGTTTACTTTGGGTCTGATCATAGTAGCCCACCTCGACATTGGCCCCAAAACGAGTCTCTCCCTTGATAAAAGGAATCTGCCCGACGATGGACTTGATAAGAGTAGATTTCCCGATTCCATTTGGTCCCACAATAGCGACTGCATTCATCTTGCGGATATCCAGATTGATGGGTTCTGACAGGATTTGATCGTCATAGCCGACGGCTGCCTCTTCTACTGTCAGAACGACATTGCCCGAGGTCTTATCAGAATGAAAGGTCATATGGGCAGACTTGCTCCCAGCTTCCGGCTTGTCTAGGCGCTCCATTTTTTCCAACTGCTTGCGACGAGACTGAGCCCGCTTGGTGGTCGACGCCCTCACCAAATTACGGTTGACAAAGTCTTCCAGCGCCGCGATTTCTTTTTGTTGCTTCTCGTAGTTCTTGGCTTCGGTCAGCAATTTTTGTTCTTTTTGCTCGACAAAGCTGGAGTAATTGCCGACATAACGGTCCAAGGAATGCTTGGTCAAGTCCAAAGTAATGGTTGCGACCTTGTCTAAGAAATACCGGTCGTGGCTGACAATGAGAAGGGCTCCGCTATAATTGACCAAGTAATTTTCCAACCAGGCAATGGTCTCAATATCCAAGTGGTTGGTCGGCTCGTCCAGTACCAAGAGATTTGGTTTTTCTAGAAGCATCTTGGCCAGAGCTAGACGGGTATTTTGCCCTCCTGATAGCTCTTCAATCTTCATCTGCCACATGGACTCATCGAACTTAAAGCCATTGAGAATCGCGCGGATATCTGCTTCATAGGTGAAGCCACCTGCCTGACGGAATTCTTCCGAGAGACGGTCATAGTCCTGCATGAGTTTTTCTAAGTCAGCCCCAGTTTTTTCCCCCATCTCAAGCTCCATCTGCCGCAAAGTTTTCTCCGTTTTACGGAGGTCGTCAAAGACATGGAGCATCTCATCGTAGATGGTATTGGACGACTCAAAGCGACTATCCTGGGCTAAATAAGAGAGAGAAAGATCCCGCTTTTTATTGATTTCTCCTGAAGTTGGTTCTTCTTCTCCCACCAAGATTTTTAAGAGGGTAGACTTGCCGGCTCCGTTCTTTCCGACCAGGGCAATCCGGTCCCTTTCATCCACCTGCAGGCTGATATTATCAAAAAGAACCTCCCCTGCAAAAGAGCGTTCAATTTTGTTGGCTTGTAAAATAATCATGTCCCTATTTTACTATCTTTTTACGGATTAAACAAGAAAAGACGAGCCATCAAAAAAATCCTGAGCCCCTTGAGGCTCAGAACTTTTAGAAAGTATTTTAAAACTTATTCTTCCTTATACAATTGTCGAACTGCTTCCACATCTGTATCCTGAATACTGTAGAAGGAACCAGCCGGTTGCATGACCGATTCTCCATCAGTGTGGTCCAGCCCTATCGCATGTCCTAGCTCATGCTCAGCTGTATTGACAATCCGATCATAACTATAGTTATAGACATAATTTAAAAGATAATGGCGATTGAGACGCACTGTGATGTGGGTGAAGCGGTTGGTTAAGAGGTTAGTCTGAGAGGCAGTCTCTCCTGCAGCAGAAACCGATGCGTTATCCATTTCCGTCAAGACCACATTAGCTTCTTTTTCATTTGTAACCAGCTTGAAGGTAAAGGCGCCTGTTTGGTTCCAAGCCTCAATAGCATCCCGATAAGCTTTTATAAAGGTTTGATTGATATTGGGATCCAAATAGACCGTGGCTTCCGCTTTTTCCCAGCGAGCGCCACTATGCTCATGATTGTCCGTCTGCGTGGTCTGTGAGCTAGGTGTCATCCCAAAGCGCGATGCAAAGCCCTGATCACCAAATAAATTGCCGACTTGATAGACAACCTTTTGGGCAGCTCGTCCAAATCCATCCATACCAGAACTAGGAGAATCTGTGAAATAGATGATCCCCACTAGGACGAGAAAACTGATCGCAATGGTCCAGAAAAATCCCCAAAAAAGACTCCAAGCCATGCGAAGGATTCCTCTGAAAAATCGAAAAATGGTTCTCATACATTCTCCTTTCTCTTAAAAAAGGTATGCAATTGTAACACCCCATTCTTAAAAAAAACTTAAATAGCCATGCTTTCTGGCTTATTGATGAACGGTTACTTTTCCTGTCTGGTAATCCAGGCTAATCCCACTTTGAACATTGGGAACAAAGACATTGAACTCAAGGGTCCCATCACTCGATTTGGCTTCGATATGAGAACCTAATGGAATCAAATCTTTCGGCTGGTTGTAGATCAAGGTCACCCGATAGCGGATCCGCTTGTTCTTATCCAGTGCTTTTCGAACCAGGGTCTCGTAGTAGTTTTGACCGGTGGAATGAGGATCATTGGCTTGATTAGACCAAGCCGTTTGTACAGCGATATTTTTGGGATTGCTCGTCGAAGCATCGAAACCTTTGAGATTGCCGATCAAGGCGTAGCCCAATAGGTGGCCCCGATCCACAGCATGGTCATACTCACCGGACAGATTGTGGACCTGGTGCCAACCTGCTGGTTTCCAATCGGTTAGACCACTTCCTGTTGCCTCCCGATCTCTATACTGGCGAGTCGCCTTGGTCATAATAGCGTTCGCAACCGTCGGCACGGTCTTTCCATTCACTTCTTTTGTCTTGTTATCCGCATAGGGTTGACTAGCCACACTGGCATCCAGATCTGTTCGATTTCCCTTAACGACAAAGGCTCCAGCACCATTCCATTCCAAGTCATTTCCCAATTGTGAACGGGCAGATTTCGTTAGTACAGAGCTAGCTAACTCTTTACTAGGTGTTTCTTGTTGGCTACTAGTGACTACCGAAACAACCTGATCTGTCGCTTCTTTTACCGTCGGTTGATTAAAATAATAGCCCCCAATAGCTAGGGCCGTTGCCACCACAAAACCGGCTAGGGTTTGTTTTGTTCGTTTTGTGAATACTTGTTTTGTCATGCCTCTCTCCAAAAAAGAGCAGCGCTAGATGGGTCATTGACTCGATTCGCTGCTCTCCTTTTTACTCAATTTTAGTTAAAAGCTTATTTGCCTGTTAGCTTTCCAATGATCTCTGACCAAGTATCCGGAGAGAGAATGGACCATGGATTTTTTCCATCTCCAATCACTCCATAGCCAATGACCAAACCAACTGCAAAAATGATGATTCCAATCACAGCCAACAGGAGGACAATTCCTAGCTGTTTTCCAACATAGCGAAGATTAGTTTTCATCGTCTTCTTCCTCTACACGTTTCACGTCTGCACCTAGTGCCACCAATTTCTCATGGAATTGATAATAACCACGATCTAAGTGACTTAATTTGCTGACTTTCGTTTCTCCTTCTGCTACCAAGCCCATCAAGACCAAGGTTGCACTTGCTCGTAAATCGGTCGACATGACCTCTGCACCTTGGAAGCTTTCCCCTCCAACGATACGAGCTGTATCCCGCATAATATCCGAGTGAACGCCCATCCGACGCATTTCTTCCAAATGCTGGAAGCGATTCTCAAAGACCGTTTCAATCATGGTAGACTCACCTTTAGCCATGGCCATCAAGGCTGTGAATTGAGCCTGCATATCGGTTGGGAATCCTGGGTAGGGAAGAGTTTTAACGGTCACTGGACGGAGCTTACTAATATCCGACTGAATCCGAATGCCATTTTCTTCTTCGGTTACCGTTACACCCATCTCCTGCATCTTAGATAGAAGCGGACGGTTGTGTTCCCAAATGGCATCTTCGATCAAGACATCTCCACCAGTCATGGCTGCCCCAATCATAAAGGTTCCGGCCTCGATGCGGTCTTGCACAACATTGTGGTTTGCCCCATGCAAGCTCTCCACACCAACAATGGTCAAGGTCTCAGTTCCTGCCCCCTTAACATTAGCCCCCATTTTATTCAGCAAGAGTGCTAGGTCGACAATCTCAGGTTCCCGCGCAGCATTTTCAATCACGGTGACTCCATCAGCCAAGGTTGCGGCCATCATAATATTTTGTGTCGCCCCTACTGATGGGAAGTCCATATAGATATGTGCTCCCTTGAGACGATCTGCTTTCGCTTCAATATAGCCGGCCGTTTGTGTAATTTCAGCCCCCATGGCTTCCAGACCTTTGAGATGGAGGTCTATTGGACGACTACCGATCGTACAGCCTCCAGGCATGGAAACTTTGGCATGGCCATTGCGTGCCAAGACAGGACCCAAGACAACGATAGAAGCCCGCATCTTGCTCACATATTTATAAGGCGCTTCTTCAGACAATTTCTCTCGCGCATCTACGACAACCGTATTATCTTCTTCATTGAAGGTTACTTGTGCATTCAACCCACGAACAACATTGTTCATTGTAAAGACATCTGATAAAACAGGTACATTTTTCAAGGTTGTCACGCCCTCGCTTGCTAGAACTGTTGCAGCAAGAAGAGGAAGGACAGCATTTTTTGCTCCTTCGATTTTGACGGTTCCAACCAGTCGATTATGACCACCATTAACGATTATTTTTTCCATACGGGATTGTTCTCCAATTTCTTAAAGTCACGCTTTCTATCATACCATATTTTTTATAAAATGTGGCTAGAATTGGCCAATAAAAATCTGCCGACTCATCTCATAGACACTGATAAAAAATGAGCTGGCTAGATAGCCTATTCCAACACTGATCATCAAGATCAAAAAACGGATTTTAACCGCATTTTCAGCACTTACTTTTAAAAACTTTTCCCATTGAACCAGGTTCATCAATAGGTAATAGGCAAAAAAGATAAACAATAGATGGCTTGAAAGATTAAAAATCATTTGAATCATACAGCTATTATACCATATTTGGTCCGTACTTTCTTCTTTTGATTCTCTCCCAACAAAAATAAGGTGAGGACAAAACCTCCACCTTATTTTTAATATCTTATAAACGATTTCCGACATTAATCCGGTTAATGGCGCGTTGAAGAGCAATTTTAGCACGACGTTCCATATCAACCGAATGCTGATCTTTGGCTTCTTCAATCGCTTTTTCAGCTCGCAGTTTGGCACGTTCTGCACGACTAATGTCGATATCTCGAGCACGTTCGGCAGAATCGGCAACAATGGTAATGACATTATCAGCTACTTCGATAATCCCACCATTGACTGCAATCCAATCAATATGTTTGTCATCGTCGACACGACGAACCTTTACTTGGTCTACAGCCAAAACCGCAATGGTATTGATATGATGAGGTAAAATCCCTAATTCACCATCAATTGTCTTGACAGATACAAATGCGGCATGATGATCATAAACCAGTCCATCCGGTGTAACGATTTGGACGTTCATTTGACTCATCTTTCACCTCTTCTTAGAATCCCATTTTTTCAGCTTTGGCGATCACATCTTCGATCGATCCAACACCACGGAAGGCATCTTCAGGAAGATGGTCATATTTCCCATCCAAAATTTCTTTAAAGCCACGAACAGTTTCTCCAACTGGGACATAAGAACCAGGTTGACCTGTAAATTGTTCCGCAACGTTGAAGTTTTGTGACAAGAAGAATTGGATCCGGCGAGCACGAGCAACCAAGGTCTTTTCTTCGTCAGACAATTCATCCATCCCCAAGATAGCAATGATATCTTGCAATTCATGGTAACGTTGAAGGACGCGTTTGACTTCAGAAGCTACTGCATAGTGTTCTTCTCCTACGATTTCTGGAGAAAGGGCACGCGAGCTTGATGCCAATGGATCCACCGCAGGGTAGATCCCCAATTGTACCAATTTACGTTCCAAGTTGGTGGTTGAATCCAAGTGGGCAAAAGCGGTTGCTGGCGCTGGGTCTGTATAGTCATCGGCTGGCACATAGATGGCTTGGATGGATGTAACAGAACCTTTCTTCGTTGACGTAATCCGTTCTTGCAATTGACCCATTTCAGTTGCCAAAGTAGGTTGGTAACCAACGGCTGATGGCATCCGTCCCAAAAGGGCTGATACTTCAGATCCGGCTTGAGTGAAACGGAAGATATTGTCGATAAACAAGAGAACGTCCTGACCTTCGACATCACGGAAGTATTCCGCAATGGTCAAACCAGTCAAAGCAACACGCATCCGTGCTCCAGGTGGCTCATTCATTTGTCCAAAGACCATGGCTGTTTTTTCAATAACGCCAGATTCTTTCATTTCCCAGTAAAGGTCATTCCCTTCACGTGTCCGTTCCCCAACACCGGTAAATACAGAAATACCACCGTGTTCTTGGGCAATATTATGGATTAATTCTTGAATCAAGACGGTCTTCCCAACTCCGGCACCACCGAAGAGTCCGACCTTCCCACCTTTCAAATAAGGGGCTAAGAGGTCAATAACCTTGATCCCTGTTTCAAGAATTTCTTCTGAAGTAGAGAGCTCGTCAAAGGATGGAGCTTTTTTGTGGATGGAGTCACGAGGAGCATCCTCAGCAAAAGGTTGATCCAAGTCAATGGTATCTCCAAGAACATTGAAGACACGTCCCAAGGTTTCTTTTCCGACAGGAACAGAGATTGGACGACCAGTGTCCAAGACTTCCATTCCACGTGTTAAACCATCAGTTGATTCCATGGCAATGGTCCGTACGACCCCATCACCAAGTTCCAAAGCTACTTCAAGAACGACTTTTGATTTTTGTTGGTCATTTTTATAGACTACAAGCGCATTATTGATCTCAGGAAGTTTATCTCCAACGGAAAAGGCAACGTCTACGACGGGACCTACGACCTGAGAAATTTTGCCTAAACTCATGTCATTCTCCTATTCTAAGTAATTTCTACTGCTCAAAAGTTCTTTTTCGAGCATCTGTTTTTGTATATAAAATTGTATCCGACAACTATTCAAGGGCGCTAGCACCAGCAACGATTTCAGTAATTTCTTGTGTAATCGCTGCTTGACGAGCACGGTTGTATTGAATCGTTAATTCATCAATGACTTTCTTGGCATTGTCTGTTGCAGTTTGCATGGCCATCATCCCAGCAGCATTTTCAGCTGTTTTAGCATCAATAATGGCACCATAGATCATGCTTTCAGCAAATTGAGGAAGCAATTGATCCAAAATGGCATCTCGACTAGATTCCAATTCTAGATTCAATACATAGTCCTCATCCGCTTCATTTGGGTCCAAATCAATAATTGGAAGCATTTGTTCCACCCGCATTTGACTCGTCAAACTGTTGACGTGGTGGTTGTAACAGACGTACAACTCATCAAACAAGCCTTCCTGATACATTTGGACTGTTTTCGAAATGATCGTACGAACTTCCTTAAAGCTAGGTTGATCAGGCAAACCACGCAATTCATAAACCGGCTGAATCCCACGGGCACGGAAGAAATCCGCACCGACGCTTCCAATACAGATCACTTCAAAGTCATCTCCAGTTGGATGGTATTCTGCCTTCATTTCCATCATGGTTTTAAGGATGGAGGCATTGTAACCTCCAACCAAACCACGATCGGATGTAATCACGATATAAGCTGTCTTTTTTACCGGGCGACTCACCAACATCGGATGGGACTTGGTATTTTCTGTTTCATGTCCATGGAGCAAGTCTGTTAAGAGCTTACGAACCTTAGCAGCATAAACCTGAAAATCCTTGGCTGCCTGCTCAGATTTACCAAGTTTGGCAGCAGACACCATCTGCATGGCATTGGTGATTTGACTGGTGTTTTTTGTGGATGCAATTTTATTTTTAATATCATTTAATGAAACTGCCATCTTCCACTCCTATTTCTATTTGAAATTTGACTGGTTGACAAATTCAGTAAGGGCTGCATCCAGTTCTTCTTCTGCTGGAAGATCATGTGTCGAACGAATCGTCTCAAAGATTTGATGATAATGTGCTTCGAAGTAATCAAACAACTCTTCTTGGAAACGAAGAATGTCGTCTACTGGAACACTATCTAAGAAACCATGAGTCAAGGCATACAAGATCACGACTTGTTTTTCAACCGTCAATGGTTCATGAACAGGTTGTTTCAAGACTTCAACTGTTCGGCGACCACGGTTCAATTTCGCTTGAGTCGCAGCATCCAAGTCACTACCAAATTTCGTGAAGGCTTCCAATTCACGGTAGGAAGCGAGGTCGATACGAAGGGTACCCGCAACTTTCTTCATAGCCTTGATTTGGGCAGCTCCCCCTACACGAGATACAGAAGAACCTGCATCAATGGCTGGACGAATACCAGCATTGAACAAACTATCTTGCAAGAAGATTTGTCCGTCTGTGATCGAAATCACGTTGGTTGCGATATAAGCAGAAATATCTCCTGCTTGGGTTTCAATGATTGGAAGAGCTGTAATAGAACCCCCACCCAATTCATCTGAAACTTTCGCAGAACGTTCCAACAAACGGCTGTGGAGATAGAAGACATCCCCTGGGAAGGCTTCACGTCCTGGTGGACGACGGAGAAGAAGGGACAATTCACGGTAGGCTACGGCTTGTTTTGACAAATCATCATAGACGATCAAAACGTGTTTACCGTTATACATGAACTCTTCTGCCATAGCAACCCCAGCATAAGGTGCCAAATAAAGCAATGGAGACGGTTGAGAAGCCGAAGCGGTTACTACAATCGTATAATCCATAGCTCCGTATTTACGAAGAGTTTCTACTTGCGTACGAACTGTTGATTCTTTTTGACCAATCGCCACATAGATACAGATCATGTCTTGACCCTTTTGGTTCAAGATGGTATCGATGGCAATCGAAGTTTTCCCTGTTTGACGGTCTCCGATGATCAATTCCCGTTGACCACGTCCGATTGGAACAAGGGCATCAATGGCTTTCAAACCAGTTTGTAAGGGTTCTGAGACAGATTTCCGTTGCATAACACCAGGAGCTGGTGTTTCAACTGGACGGAATTTATCTGTCACAATCTCGCCCAAACCATCTACTGGTTGGCCAAGCGGGTTGACAACCCGACCAATCAAGGCATCCCCTGCAGGGACTTCCATGATTTTACCTGTACGACGGACAGAGTCTCCTTCACGAATATCCGTGAAATCACCCAAGATGATGATACCGACATCCGTTGTTTCTAAGTTTTGGGCCATCCCGTATGAGCCATTTTCAAAGATTAACAACTCACCACTCATGGCATTTTCAAGCCCATGAGCGCGGGCAATCCCGTCACCAATGTAGGTTACAACACCTGTCTCAGTGACGTCAAAGTTTGGCTTGAAATTTTCAATTTGTTGCTTAATTAAAGCGCTGATTTCTTGTGCGTTAATCGCCAAAATTCACACCACTTTCTATTTCAATTTAGATTTTATAACTTGCAATTGGTGTTTGAGACTGGTATCCAACGTTTTATGATTGGCTGTCACGACAAAGCCACCAATTAAATCTGGATCGATCTTTTGTTGGATCGAGCGAACTTGAATCCCAAATTTTCTTTCGATAATGGGTACTAGCTTTTGCTCTTGAACAGGATCCAAACCAGCAACTGTCGTAACAGTGACGACAAATGCGTTGCTCAACAGTTGAATCTGATCCAAACAAATCGTTACAATGTCATAAAATAAGGCTTCACGATGATTGAGAATAACCACTTCAATCAAATGGTCGAGTAATTGTGAATCAGAGGGTTGAAAAAGTCTTAGACTTTTTGCTTTCTCTTCATCCTCTACACCGATATGAGCTAAGAAGTTAGCAAGTCCAGTCTCCTCAAAAATGCCCTTGATTTGGGTCAATTTTTCAAAGACAAGATCTTGTTCTCCTTTTTCAAAGACCAATTGAACAAAAGGCTGGGTATATTTCTCAATCACCATCAGTTGCTTTTTGTCCATTAGGCTTCTCCTAATTCATCAAGATAGCGATCGATCAGTTGGCGTTGACCTTCAGCATCCAGCTGTTGACTCAACAATTTGCTGGCAAGATTGACAGTGAGATCTGCCACATCGCCTTTGATACTGTTCAATGCTTCTTCTTTGTTATGCGCAATTTCTTGTTGCGCTTTTTCTTTCAAACGTACTGCTTCTTGAGTGGCTTCTGAAAGGATCTGAGATTTGTTCTTTTCTGCAGTATCCTTTGCATTTTCGACAATAGACGCAGCTTCTTTGCGGCTACCTGCCAACTCTTCTTCACGTTTACTTGCTAGTTCCTCAGCTTTTTGACGAGCTGATTCTGCTCCATCAATATCATCTGTAATCTTTTTGGCACGCGCTTCTAAAATTCCATTGATATTGTTCCATGCAAATTTCTTTATTAAAAAGATTAATAATAGGAAGGAACCAGCAATGAGAATAAAGTTACCAATAATTTCACTCATTGATACATGCATTCTTCTACTCCTCCTCTACTTACTCTTCACCATTAATTTTCTTACCAATATAGATTGATGACAACATGGTAAACACATAGGCTTGGATACATGAAATAAAAATTGAAAATGCAGTCCATGCCATGCTACCAATAAAGGCAAATGGATACCAATAGAAAGCTTGGTGTGATAAGTTCACGAGCAAGCTTGCTAATACCTCACCCGCAAAGATATTTCCGAAGATCCGAAGTGCCAAGGAGGCAAAGTTCGTTAATTCTTCCAAAATATTCATGGGGGTCATAAATCCAGGTGTCACAAAAGCCTTTAAATATTCCTTCACACCACGTCGGCGAATTCCTTCTACATGGGCGATCAGGGTGATCAAAAATGAGAAGGCAAAGTCATAACCGAGGTTAGCGGTCGGTGAAGTCCACAAATTGTAACCATTGGTCGTTTCGATTTTAGCCATCAATCCAATGTTATTGGCCACTAAAAGAAATAGGAAAAGAACAAACAAGAACAAGGAATAGTCCTTTATATAATGTTCCCCAATATTTCCTTTGGTGAAGCCTACGACAAAGTCATATGCGTATTCCAGCACATTTTGTTTGCCCTTTGGTCGGATCGTCATTTTACGGCTGGCCCAATAAATAAAGCCAAAAACCACCAAAACAGCAATCAAGGTCATAGCAAGTAGGGTCAAATTAAAAGTTACAGGTCCAAGAGTTATCGTTGGAGTGATACTTTCTTCCAAGTTTTGACACCTCCTTTTCTAAAATAGAAGTGCTTATTTGATAATGAAGGCCATAACCAAGGTTACGAAGAAAGTACCTTCGACAAAGGCAACACCAAGAATCAAGAGGCTACGCAATTGACCAATAATTTCTGGTTGACGAGACGCAGATTTCAATAGGCTGCTCATCATCAAACCTTCTGCCAGTGATACACCAAAGCAGGCTAAACAAAGACCTAAAAATGTTAAATTCATGATGAATTCTCCTTTTATAAATTTTACCTCCTTAGTTTACTCCTAAAAGATATAATAGTCAAATATTTCCTAGAAAAGAAAGCGTTTTTGTTAAATTACGTTATTTTTTTAATATGATAATCTTTCCGATCTACGATTGATTCCTTTTAATTTTTAGACACTTTGTCCACCTCTATTCATTTTTCCTTCTAAAAAACTCTCACCTGCTCAGCAGATGAGAGAATTCAATTATTTAAAGATAGACGTTTTAAAACTATCTGTTTGTTGGAGCAATTTCTTAAAGATTTTTTCTTTCAGTGCAACCGTATTGTCAAATTTGACAGAACCGTTACTTAGAGTAGCCTTATCTTTATCCACTGCTTCAGCAAATGCACGTTTCAAGTCTTCATAGCTATTGTAGGTCTTCCCATCGATGTCAATAGCCTGAATTCCGTTTTTGGCACTGGTTACCACTTCATTGAAGTAAGCTTTCTTCCAGTCTTCAAGGGTACTGAATCTTCCATCAGAAATTTTCTGAATGACGAAGTCATCTCCTAGAGTGGCAAGTCCAGCTTGTTTGGACTCTTGTTTATACTTGTTCGAAGCATAACCTAGGAATCCTTTTTCATAGCCATAATAGCCCCAAATCCTGAAAGTATTGTGTTTGAAGGACATCGCTCCAGGAGCCCCTTCACTGGTGTTCCCACCATAGATACCTGTCATCATCGGCACAGTCACATAGGCTGAACCAAAGTCAGATGGATTATAGACGCCATTTCCAGGACCAC
>NZ_CAUFJQ010000021.1 GCF_959025735.1 uncultured Streptococcus sp. | reverse complement strand
AATTGGTGGACGCAGCAGACAAGGTTTTTGCCTACAAGCGGGTAGAAGGAGAGCACGCCTATCTGGTGGTTGTCAATCTCTCTAGTCAAGAGCAAGAGTTGCCACTTGTCAATGGGGTTGAAGAGGTTCTCATTGCCAATACCAAGGTGGAGCAAGTCCTTGAATCAGGCAAGTTGGCCCCTTGGGATGCCTTCTGTATCAAACTAGCCTAATACAAGTAAGAAAAATAGAGGAAATTACTTCCTCGTAGAAGCAGGTCTTTCTCAATAGAGAAGGCCTGCTTTGTTTTTAGGGGCTGTTCTTCTAGCAAAATCCGCTCAAAAATGGTTTTGGGGATGCTTGGGTTATAGGAAATATTTATAAGAAGTCCTAGTTTTTGATTTTGATTTCTGCTCTCAAGGCCCATTAAATCTGTGTTATAGTTTTTGGCTATATCAAAATTCGTGTAAAAGCAATTATACAAGACGGCTATCTTCTGATATGATAGTGTCAATTAGAATTTTTGGAGGACACAACATGTCAACTACAATTATCGGTTTCCCACGTTTGGGTGAATTCCGTGAATTAAAATTTACAACTGAAAAATACTTTAGAAAAGAAATCTCAGCAGACGAGCTCTTGGCAGCTGCTAAAGACTTGCGTGCAAAACACTGGAACATCGTTAAAGAACAAGGCATCTCAGAGATTCCTTCAAATGACTTTTCACACTACGACAATTTCCTTGATGCAGCCTTCCTTTTCAACGTCGTGCCTGCATCTGTTCAAAACTTGGATTTGACAGACCTTGAACAATACTTCGCTTTGGCGCGTGGTTACCAAGGTGAAAAAGGGGATGTGCGTGCCCTTCCAATGAAAAAATGGTTCAACACCAACTACCATTACATCGTTCCTAAATTTGAAAAAACAACAGAAGTGAAATTGGCTGGTCACAAGATTTTTGATGAGTACCAAGAAGCCAAAGAATTGGGGATCAACACTCGTCCAGTAGTCGTTGGACCATTCACATTCCTTCAATTATCTGACTTTGAAGATGGTGTGAAAGCGGAGGACTTCGTCGACAGCTTGGTTGCTGCTTATCAAGAAGTCTTTGCCAAATTGGCTGAGCTTGGTGCGACTCGTATTCAACTCGATGAGCCAGCTCTTGTCAAAGATTTGTCAGCTGAAGAAAAAGCTCTCTTCTTGAACCTCTACAACAAACTCTTGGCGGACAAGAAAGGCCTTGAAGTCTTGATCCAAACTTACTTTGGTGATGTTCGTGATGTCTACAATGACCTTGTGAACTTGCCAGTTGATGCTATTGGTCTTGACTTTGTTGAAGGTAAGAAAACACTTGAATTGGTTAAAGGTGGTTTCCCAGCTGATAAGATTCTCTATGCCGGTATCGTCAATGGTAAAAACATCTGGCGTAACAACTACGAGAAGAGCCTCGCAATTCTTGAACAAGTTCCAGCTGAAAATGTTGTTTTGACAACCTCTTGCTCACTTCTCCACGTACCATTTACAACTGCTAATGAAGAATTTGAACCAGCTATTTTGGACCACTTCGCCTTTGCGGTTGAAAAATTGGGTGAATTGCGTGACTTGGATGCCATCCGCAATGGTCAAGGTGCAGAAGAACTTGCTGCTAACAAAGAACTCTTTGCGACTGAGCGTGTTGGTGAAAATGCTGAGCTTCGTGCTCGTATTGCAGGTTTGACTGAAGCTGATTACACTCGTTTGCCAGCGTTTGCAGAACGTGAAGAGATTCAAAAGGATGCTTTCAAACTTCCATTGCTTCCAACAACAACTATCGGTTCATTCCCTCAAACTAAGGATGTTCGTGCTAAACGTTTGGCTTTCCGTAAGAATGAATTATCACAAGAAGAATACGATGCTTTCCTTGCTGAAATCACTGATGAATGGATTAAATGGCAAGAAGAAGTTGGATTTGACGTTCTTGTTCATGGTGAGTTTGAACGTAATGACATGGTTGAGTACTTCGGTCAGAACTTGTCAGGTTACCTCTTCTCTAAAAATGGTTGGGTTCAATCATACGGTATGCGTGGGGTTAAACCACCAATCATCTGGGGTGATGTGACTCGTCTTAACCCAATCACTGTGAAATGGTCTAGCTACGCACAAAGCCGTACAGACAAACCTGTTAAAGGTATGTTGACTGGACCTGTTACTATCCTTAACTGGTCATTCCCACGTGAAGATATCTCTATCAAGGATTCAACTCTTCAAATTGCTCTTGCAATCAAAGATGAAGTTCTTGACCTTGAAGCTGCA
The DNA here is from genome assembly GCF_959025735.1 of uncultured Streptococcus sp. Classification (GTDB taxonomy): domain Bacteria; phylum Bacillota; class Bacilli; order Lactobacillales; family Streptococcaceae; genus Streptococcus. Next base: position 19,164 of record NZ_CAUFJQ010000021.1, on the reverse strand, counting down.
GGCGTGAAAATTATCCAAATTGACGAAGCTGCTCTTCGCGAAAAATTGCCGCTCCGTCGTAGTGACTGGTATGAAGACTACCTCGACTGGGCAATTCCAGCCTTCCGTTTGGTACACTCAACTGTAGCACCAGACACACAAATCCACACTCACATGTGTTACTCAGAATTTACAGATATCATCCCAGCTATCGATAACTTAGATGCTGACGTTATCTCATTTGAAGCTAGCCGTTCAAATCTTGAAATCTTGGATGAACTTAAAGCTCAAAACTTCCAAACAGAAGTTGGACCTGGGGTTTACGATATCCACTCACCACGTGTCCCACAAGACGGTGAAATTGACCACACTATCGAAGCAATCTTGGCTAAAGTACCAAGTGGTAAAGTCTGGATTAACCCTGACTGTGGTTTGAAGACTCGCGGAATTAAAGAAACAAAAGAAAGCTTGATCAAACTGGTTAATGCCGCTAAAGAAGCGCGTGAACACTTGTAAGAAATGTTTCGAGGACCTTCTATCATTGTGTAGAGGGTTTTCGAATCGTTCCCTTATCCTAGAAATAGTGGCTCAGAGTTCTTGATCAAAGAAACAAAAGAAAAGGATAGAATATGTCACAACACACACCGTCTCTGTCATTTGAAGTTTTTCCTCCAAATCCTGAAGTAGGCAATGCCAAACTCTTACGTGCCTTGGCAAATATGCAGGAGCTAGCTCCTCACTTTATTAGTGTGACCGCTAGCAATAATAAATACAATATCAAAGAGACGACGGTTGCTTTAGCCAATTACATTCAAAATGAATTGTCTATTCCGACGATTGCTCACTTGCCAGCCGTCTATTTGAGCAAGGAAAAAGTGGCCGATACTCTTCATGAGTTAGATGAAGTAGGGGTTCATCGGATTTTGGCTCTTCGTGGGGATATTATCCCTGGTGTGGAACCTTTAAAAGACTTTCGTTATGCAACGGATCTGATTGAATTTATCAAAACAGAAGCTCCCCATTTTGAGGTAATTGGTGCTTGCTATCCTGAGGGACACCCAGATTCTCCAAACCAAATTTCAGATATTCAAAATCTTAAAAAGAAGGTAGATGCAGGGTGCTCTAGCTTGGTCACTCAACTTTTCTTTGACAATGAGCGTTTCTATGATTTTCAGGATAAGTGTACCTTGGCTGGGATCAATGTTCCTATTCATGCAGGAGTGATGCCGATTCTCAATCGCAATCAGGCCCTTCGTCTCCTTAAGACTTGTGAAAATGTTCATATCCCACGGAAGTTTAAAGCCATTCTAGACAAGTATGAGCATGATCCAAAGTCTCTTCGCGCAGCTGGCTTGGCTTATGCAGTCGATCAAATCGTTGATTTGGTTACTCAAGATGTGGCAGGTGTCCATCTTTACACCATGAACAATGAAGATGTCGCTTACCACGTCTACCAAGCGACAAAGGATTTATTTGCTCATCAACCGAATTTTGAAGTGAATTAATCAACACTTTTAGTAGGAAGTGTAGAGATTGAGAAAGAATCGTTCTCAGTCTCTTTTTATTTGGATAAATTACTTGCTAAAAGCCAACTTTTTTTTTATAGTATTAATATGAAGTTTTTGGAGGCGCTTGCAATGAAGAAAGATCTCACGTTAAAGTTATTTGGACCCCCTAAGGTTGTTTTCAATCAGAAAACTATTCGGTTTTCTTTTTCGAAGATGGAGGCCTTGCTTTATTATTTAGCGGTCATGGGCCAGGTCAACCGCGATGAAATAGCCGGTATCCTTTGGGGAGATAAGGAAAACCAAGTAGCTCGCAAAAACTTACGGAATACGGTTTACCAAGCCAATAAAATCTTTGAAGGAGATATCATTGTCTCTCCAAGTCGGAGCAGTTTGGCCCTTAATCCTGAGTTGAGCCTTTCTTTGGATGTCAAACTCTTTGAAAGAGATCCACTAAGTGCCTTGGATCTCTATCAGGGAGACTTTCTAGAGGGCTTCTATGTCAAGGATGATGAAGACTTTGATCAGTGGGCTTCTCGCAAACGAGATGCTTATAGGAAGCTCTATGTCGAAAGTTGCTATCAAAAAATTGAGCAGGTCGGTTTTGCAGATCTTAGTATAGAACTCTTGCTCCATCATTTGGTAGAGCTGGATGAATTTGAAGAGAAAAACTACCAGCTCTTGATGGAGTATTATAGCTTCCATCATCAGCTAGGAAAATTTTTCGAGACCTATTATAAGCTAGTCGATTTATTGGATCGCGAGCTCAGTGTGCGTCCCAGTCGAGCGATTGAGGAACTTTATCACTCCGTTTTGGAAGCCAAACGAACTCATAAACTGACCAATCGCTTGAATATTCGTGAACTTTCTTTCTTTGGTCGGAAACAAGAACTCTCGCAATTCGAGGAATACCTTTCCTTAGTCGAGACAGGTGAAGCGGTAGGTCCTTTTCTCGTGATGGGGCAATCTGGAACAGGTAAGAAACGTCTCTTGCGACAGTTGGTCTTGATGTCCAATCGCAGTTTTAACTTTATCAAGGTGGAAGGAAAAGCTACCAGTCAGCGCTATGAAGGAAGCGCCTGGAATGATCTCAGACAAGCGCTAGAGAAACTGGGGGATGAGATGGGGATTTCCCTTCTGGAAGAGGAGGATGATCTCATTTCTGTATGGAATCAGCTTCAGGTCCTGAGCAAAGAAAAACCGCTCCTGATTCTGCTTGAAAATGCCCAGTGGATCGATGCAGTGTCTCTAGAAAAAGTGAAACAACTAGAGGAGAGAAGAAACCAGGAGAAATGGCAACTGATTTTTACAGCGGAAGAGCCTCTGCCAGCTTCCTTCGTCAACTTCTTGGGGAGCTTGAAGGTAGAGAAAAGGCTGTCTCAACTAGAGTTGACCAATTTTGAGCCAAGTGAAAGTCGTGCTCTCTTGAAGGGGGAACTGGGAGCAATAGAGCCGGCAGTGATGGAGCAGATGGTCGAATGGAGTGAAGGCAGTCCGTTCTTACTGTCCAGCTATATCGAAGAGTGGAAAGAAAATGAAAATTTAGAACCCTTACCTGACATCATTCAAGCCTATCTTTCTCAGGAACTTGGGGATATGAGCAGTGAGGAAGAGGCTCTTCTACACTACCTATCTTGTTTTCATAAGCCAATTTCTCTGTCTATCTTGGCAGAATTGACAGCTACAGAGCTTCCTGTTTTGACAGAATTAATCGAGCCTTTATCTGAAAGAGCGATCGTTTCAATCGTAGAAGAAGGAGAGGCTCTCATGGTTCAATTTTGCAAGCAATTGGTAGCCATGTACTTTTACCAACTCCTCTCGCCAGCTAGACGGCGCCTCTTCCACCAACAAATTGCGCAAAAATTGGAAGAAAGCTTAGAAGATTCGACGGACCTCCTCTTTTATAAGGAAATTGCCTACCAATACAAACAATCCCAAAATCTTTTGCGTTCCTTATCTTTTGAGTTGACCTATTTAGAAGAAATCCTTCAGCTGGAGCATGAACTGTTTCCGATTTATTCCAAGGCAGATGAGGGGTTCCTATCAGATGGTACAAATAGCCGTTTGGACATTTTTGGGGAGCTATCTCGTCTACGCCTAGAATTAGATAACCTCTTTTCAAGGCACCAAAGAGATAGAGAATACAAGCATTTACAACTGCGTTACTTGTACCTAGAAGGTCGCTATTTTATTCGAAGTGGGGAGTATCAAAAGGGGATTCATGATATCCAAAAAGTCATCTCCTATGCGCGGGAACTCAAACAGTCAGACTTCCTCTTAGAGGGTTATCGGCAAATTATTTATTATTGCATTCAAACGGAGAATATCTCTGAGATGGCCTATTATACAGATTTGGCTCTGGAAGATGCTATCCAAGCCAATAATCATGAGGTCATCGCGATCCAGTTGCGTTTGAAAGGCTTGTATCACCTGATGGTTGGGGATGAGGAACAGGCGACCCGGCATCTGTATCGCTCCATTGATTGCTTTAGTTTGACCAATAGCATGCAGACCAAGTATGCCATTCAAATTGCGGCTTCTTTGGCCTATCTCGCTGAAATCGAGCAAGTGAGAGGCCATTTCCAAGTAGCGGTCACCCACTTAGAAGAGGTTCTGCGTTTGGTGGGAGATCAAGCTGTTGATTCTGTCCGTGTCGTCTTTGATATTGATCTTGGGATCGCCTATTATTGGAAGGGAGATTTGATTCAAGCTCGCCTCTGTTTTGACAGAGCTCAGAAGATTTTGTCCAGTGTTCGTTTCCCTTGGAAGGAAGAATTGCTCGAATTTTACCAATCCTTGATTGCTTGTCAGCAAGGGGATCAGGAGAAGGTTGCGGATTATCTGGCTCGAAAAGAAAGGACGATGAAACAATCTGCCAATTCTCGGGATAAGGGAATGGTTCATTATCTATTAGCTTTCTTATCTAATCAAAAGGAGAAGGGAGAAGAGCTCGCTCCTGCCTTGAGTACCTTCTTGAAAGAAGATAAGAATTACTACAAGAAGGTAGCAGAGCAACACTTGAATCCTTACAGAGATCGTCAGTTTCTTAAGAAATTAAAAGACCTGTAGTGTCTCTTGTCTAAATCATAAGAGAAGGCTAAGTGGCCTGTCCTCTTTTCAGGCAAAAATCGTTGTGTCTGAAAATGAAGAAAAAGCATAGAAATACCCTAGTAATGGGTGTTTCTATGCTTTTTATGTGTGTAGAAATCTTCCTAGTTCAGTTTTTGTTGCGCCAATATTTGGGTCAAGTAAAAGATAAAGGTCGCAGCAAGGTTTGAAGTATGGTTGTCAATGTCATGAGGAGGAGAAACTTCCACGACATCAAATCCGACTAGTTTGCCACTGGCAGCAATGTGTTGGAGAAGCAGGAGGGCTAGTTTAGGATCGACACCAAGTGATTGGATGGCGCTAACACCAGGAGCAGAGCCGACCGCAAAGCAATCCATATCAATAGACAGATAGATCGCGGTTTGGTTTTCTAAAAATTGATCGATTCGATCCAGAATGGCTTGGTGGCTCATCTGGAAGAGGTCTTGCCCAGCTAAGAAATCAATGCTTGGTGTTTTAGCGACATAATTAAAGAGGAAGAGGTTGTTATTATGCTCTTGGATCCCAAGGATGAGGTAAGGGAAGTCCTGCCCCTTGTCTTTCGCATGATCAGCCATTTGACGAAAACCTGTTCCAGAGTTGGGCCCGGTTTGGTCGTAAGGACGCAAATCAAAGTGGGCATCCAGATTGATCACAGCCAGTTGTTCATCTTTTTCCAAACTGGATTGAATCCCTAGATAGTGGCCGTAAGCAGTTCCGTGACCGCCTCCTAGGACAATAGGTTGGATCCCTAATTGGTACATGCGCTGGATCGCTTGTGAGAGACTTTCTTGGAGTTCTTCTAGTGAATGGTTGGGCCCGTCAATATTTCCCACATCATACACTGTCACATTGGTTCCCCAGTGCCATGGAAGTTTAGCGATTTGAGAACGGATGGCTGTAGGACCCTCGACCGCTCCTACACGCCCATTGTTGATATAGACTCCTTTGTCGCTCTTAAAGCCGATGATCCCAAAGGTCATCCCCTCAAATGGAGTGAGGGTCTCGTCGTTTAGGTCTAAAAATTTGGTGACCATTCCCCATTTGGCAGTGTAGGGATTGTCCTCGATACTACCTTGGTAGTAGCTGTAGGTCATTGGATAGTAGTTTGTGAGCAAGCTTGTCGCCTCCCTTGTTTTTCTGAAAGCAGGCAGAGGCTGAGAAGATCGCCAGCCTCTGTTTTTGCTTTATCCTTACTGTATCAGTATTGAATGCTTAAGTCAACTGCTTTTTCGATGGTTGCTAAGAATTCTTCGCTTTCGACAACAGCAGATGCTTTATTGAGTTCTTCAAAGATTTCGATATCTTTGTCAAATTCAATGAAGTTCAGTTTTTGACGAATCAGCTCATAAGCTGGTTTTGTACCTTTACCAAGTTCATGATTTTCTGGTTTGAGATCCAAGGCTTGGCAAGCTGCCATGATTTCAGTAGCAACGATGCGACGGGAGTTTTTAAGAATTTCTGCTGCTTTACGAGCGGCAGTCGTTCCCATGCTGACGAAATCTTCTTGGTTTTCACAAGATGGAATAGAATCGACACTAGCAGGGTGAGCCAAAATTTTATTTTCCGATGCAAGGGATGCACAAGCATACTGGGTAATCATGAAGCCTGAGTTGAGTCCAGGGTGTTTGACCAAGAAGGATGGTAATTTACTGAGTTGGCTGTTGACCAAGCGTTCCACCCGACGTTCAGATACGTTCCCAATTTCAGAAAGGGCAATGCCTAAGAAGTCAAATGGTTGCGCCATTGGTTCACCGTGGAAGTTCCCGCCTGAGATGACGTGTCCTTCTTTGGTAATGATTGGGTTATCTGTGACAGAGTTGATTTCGATTTCAACTTTTTCTTTTACGTAAGCAATAGAATCCTTGCTGGCTCCATGTATTTGAGGGATACAGCGAAGTGTATAAGGATCTTGTACCCGTTGTTGAGTCGCAACAGTGGTATTCTTGCTTCCTTCAAGAAGGTTACGGATGTTGCGAGCAGTTGCCAATTGTCCACTTTGTGGGCGGATGGAATGAAGGTCTTCTTCGAATGGACTGGTAATTCCATTGTGAACTTCCATTGAGAGAGCACCAGCGATATCAGAGAGTTTGAGCAATTGGATACCATCATAAGTCGCAAGAGCACCGATACCGGTTAGGACAGTCGTACCATTGATCAAGGCAAGCCCTTCTTTGGCAGCTAATTGGATCTTTTCAATTCCAGCACGATCTAAGGCTTCTTGACCACTGAGAAGTTCTCCTTTGTAGTAGGCGCGTCCAAGACCCAACATTGGTAAAACCATATGAGCAAGTGGTGCTAAGTCTCCAGAAGCTCCGAGAGAGCCTTTTTCAGGGATATAAGGAGTGACTCCTTTGTTGAGCAATTCTAACAGTTTTTCAACAGTTGACAGACGAATGCCAGAATAACCTTTCAAGAGTGAGTTGATACGGATCAGCATGATGGCACGAACGGCATCTTCAGGAAGTGGATCACCGAAACCAGATGAGTGAGTTCGGATCAGGTTCTCTTGCAGTTGAACAGTATCTTCTGGAGAGATGCTGACATTACAGAGGGAACCAAAGCCAGTGGTTACACCATAGACGACTCGTTTTTCCCGGACAATGTCATCAACGATTTTACGGGATGCGATAACGGCTTCTTTGGCTTGTTCATCAAGCTCACATTGGGCACCGTGCCGAGCTACAGCGATGACTTCTTCGAGTGTTAAGCTATTACCATCTAAATGAATCAATTGAGTCATATAAAACCTCCGATTATGAATAGTTGTTCTGTGGAAGTAGTGTTGTTTACTTCGGTTTGAATACCAAACATGGGCCCATTGTCTATTGATCTAAAAAATTGAAAAGAGTCATAGAGAAAAGGGCTCAGGTTTGACATTCGTGGAGTCCTAGATGGGTTAGGGAGCAAAACCGAGCTTCGCTCCCGTCTCTGTTCCCATCTAGTGTGTAAAGAAAATTAGTGAGGAAGGGCTTTAGATTTATGTAGTTTATCGCCGTGGAAAACAAAGTAGAGTCCACTTGCGATCACGAGACCGATGGCACCCCAAACAAAGTTCATCATGTTGTCCCCTGCAATCATCAAGATACTGATGACAACAGCTAGAACTGGGATAACAGGACCAAATGGAACTCGGAAGGTAACCTTTTTGTCTGGGTACATTTTTCTGAGTTTGATGGCTGCCAAAGCAGTTGGAATGTATTGGAAGAAACGGAAGACAACACTGAAGGTTGCTAATGATTCGAAAGAGCCAGATAACAAGAGTAAGAAAGCGAAGATACCAGAGATGATAATGGCAATGACAGGGGCATTCTTAGAGTTTGTTTTTCCAAGCCCTTCTGGCAAGAGTTTTTCAGTTGCTAATGCGGCACCAAAACGAGGGACCATGATGGATTCACCGATGTTTAGACCGGCGATTGAAATGAGGGCTCCGTAAGAAACGAGTGGAGCTCCGATAGGGCCAATCATTTCGACAAATGCGTCTTGTACTGGTGCACCAGTTTGCATAATGCGACCACCAAGCATGGCGATTGTTCCTGCGATAATCAACATGTAGAGAACAGATACAATACTGATAGAACCTAGAATAGCGCGGGGAACGTTCTTTTCAGGGTTGCGCATTTCCCCTGCAACGATAGACATGGTTTCAAATCCGATGAAACCGTAGAAGATGTAGACGGCTGTACTAGAAATAGAACTGAAGAGGCTTGTTCCACTTTCCAATTGAAGGAAAGGTGTGAAGTTGCCCTTGCTCACGCCACCGGAAATGAAGAAGATGGCAAAGAGTGAGAAGAGGACAATTGGAATTAATTTTGCAACAGTAGCTGTCAGAGTAAACATCTTAGAGGTTTTCAGACCGGCAATGTTCATCAGACTCAAGAGAATCAGCATACCGATACTAATCGGAAGGTTGTAGCCTTCAAATGCTGGGAAGGTGATGATGAAGATCTTAGCAAAACCGGCTAACATGGCAGCCCAAGCGATAACAGTAACGGCCCAACCGAGAATCCCAACGTTAAAGCCAACGAAGTCTCCGAAAGCGGCTTTTGAGTATTGCATGGCTCCACCGTTTTTGTCGAAGTAGCCAGCTGTTTCAGCCAGACAGGCTGATAGTAGCATGACGAGAATGGCAACCCCGAACATGACGGCTAGAGAAGCTGGTCCGAGGCCGGAATAAATTTTTTGAGGGAGGAGGAAGATACCAGATCCGATGACGGCGTTGATACCGTAAAGAGTGGCACCGCTAAAGCTGAATTTCGCTTTTTCTTGTTCCTCAATCGACTGTTTATGTGCTCCGTTCATAATGTTTCTCCTTTGTGAACATTATTGTAGTCCAGTCCAGATAGCAATCGGTTGCTCCCCAGACTGATGGGGTAAAAACGTGATTGTCATCTCTTGAAGAGGAGATGCTTGTTCGATCACCAGGAGCTCGTGAGTTTGGAGGGTTTGAGAATGATTGGTTCCCCATTTGAGTGTTAGTGGACAGAGAGCATAGATCAATTGATAGCGACTCTGACTTTTGACACTCTCTTTTGGGGATATAGCACTCATATGCCCCTGATAAGAAGGGTTGTAAATCAAATTAAAGTCTTGACAAGTCCCTTGGCTAGATACAGGATCTCCCCCATCAAAGAAGTAGCTTTGAAAGGGGTTCAAAACCACTTCTTTATGGTGATGGGTGAGCCTAATGGAGGCATTCAAGGGCATCAAGATTCGGTGGTAGCCCGTGAGATCGGTAAAGTTACTTTTTTCAACCTCTACCGTTGCAGTAGAGAGGCGGAAGTCAAAGGTTCGATCTGGATAGCTTCCTCCCTCTGGGGAGAGAAAGAGTTGGGTGGTTTGGCCACCGGACCAAGTAGAAATTTGATAATCTGCGGGGGTAAGATGAAGGAGAGTCACCATAGGACGCCTTCTTTCTTAAAAGAGACCAGTGATATTGCCGTGGGCATCGATATCAATCTTTTCACTGGCAGGTGCTTTTGGTAGTCCAGGCATGGTCATAATGGTACCAGTGAGAGCTACGATAAAGCCAGCTCCGGCAGCCACCTTAAGGTTACTGATTTTAACTGTGAAATCTTTTGGTGCTCCCATCTTCTTCGCATCGTCTGAGAAGGAGTATTGGGTTTTGGCCATACAGATTGGGTAGTTTGAGAAGCCAAGAGCTTCCAATTCTTTGAGTTCGCGTTTGGCCGCTGGTGTTAAGCTGATGCCTTTACCACCATAGACTTTTGTGACGATCTTGGTCAATTTTGTTTCAATGCTGTCTTCTTCGTCATAGACATAAGAGAAGTGGTTTTCTTCTTGAGTCAGTAGAATGACTTTTTCGGCCAAGTCACGACCACCAGCCCCACCTTTTGCCCAGACATCTGAAATGACCACATCTACATGGCGTTTCTTACAAGATTCATAGACAGCTTCTAGTTCGGCTTCTGTATCCAGTGGGAATTTGTTAATGGCAACGACCACAGGTAGACCATAGACTTCTTGGATGTTGGCCAAGTGTTTGTCTAGGTTTGGTAGACCATCGATAACGGCTTGGACATTTTCGGTAGCCAAGTCTGCTTTGGCAACTCCACCATGCATCTTGAGAGCACGGATGGTTGCGACGAGGACAACGGCAGCAGGTTTGAGTCCCGCCATGCGGCACTTGATATCGATGAATTTTTCAGCACCGAGGTCTGCTCCGAAGCCGGCTTCTGTCACGACATAGTCTGCATATTTGAGGGCCAATTTAGTAGCCAGCACACTGTTACAGCCATGAGCGATATTGGCAAATGGTCCGCCGTGGATGATGGCAGGAGTATGCTCTAATGTTTGCACCAAGTTCGGATGTATAGCATCTTTGAGGACGGCTGCCATGGCACCTCCAGCCTTGAGGTCTTTCGCTGTGACCGGTTGTCCTTGGTAGTTGTACCCAATAATGATGCGATCGAGGCGTTCTTTGAGGTCAAGGATATTTTCTGAGAGACAGAGAATAGCCATGATTTCAGAAGCCACTGTGATGTCAAAGCCATCTTCACGTGGCACCCCGTTTGTTTTTCCTTGAAGGCCATCGACAATATGACGGAGTTGACGGTCGTTCATATCGACCACCCGTTTCCAGGTGATGCGACGAGAATCGATGCCCAACTCATTGCCGTGATGGATATGGTTGTCAATCAAGGCTGCAAGAAGGTTGTTGGCAATCCCAATGGCATGGAAGTCACCTGTAAAGTGAAGGTTGATGTCTTCCATAGGGACCACTTGGGCGTAACCACCACCGGCAGCTCCACCCTTGATCCCAAAGACCGGGCCAAGAGAAGGTTCGCGTAGGGCAATGACGGCTTTTTCACCAATAGCTGAAAGAGCATCGACCAAGCCAACAGAGGTGGTTGTCTTTCCTTCTCCAGCAGGTGTCGGAGAGATGGCTGTCACGAGGATCAGCTTTCCATCTTCCTTATCCTTGAGTTGTTCCAGTTGGTTGCTATCAATTTTTGCCTTGTATTTTCCGTAGAGCGAAATGTCGTCTTCGGTCAATCCAAGTTCAGCAGCGATAGCGGTGATGGGCTTCATTTGGACAGAATTGGCAATTTCAATATCCGATAAAACCATAGAATCCCTTCTTTCTTTATTTTTATTTGCTAGGTTTAAGATAGACTTTCTAAAATGGTTTGGTAAATGTTATCTGCAAGATCAGAACCGGTTTGGAGAAGTTTGAGTCCCTTGCCGTGGTATTCTTGGACGAAGTCTTGGTCCTTGATTCCTGAAATGTTGATCAAGACATTGAGCCAAGCACCTTGAAGGCCAGCTTTAAGATTCAGAGCAGCTACCCCTAGGTCACTAGCCGCATTGGTGTTGGACTTGCCAACAGCTTCTTTGGTGGTTTCAAGAGCTTCAACGATGAGCTCCATCATAGAGAAAGGAGATACTGTCGCATGTTTCAAAGCTTTTTGCATGGCTTCACGACGAGCAGCTTTCTCTTCTTCCGTTTCTTTTGGAAGATCAAAGACAGCTGATACGACGTTGAAGGCTTCTGTATCCTTGTCGATGGCTTCTAGTAATTGGTCTTGGAGTTGAGCGCTTTTTTCATGAACCGCTTTGATGTGGTCTTCAAATTCTGCGTATTTTTTCTTTCCAATGGTCAGTTCACAGACCATTTTTGTAAGGGAAATCCCATTCGCAGCAGATAGAGCAGCAGCAGAACCACCACCTGGAGCTGGAGCATCCGAACCAAGGACCTTGGCAAACTCCGTAATACTTAAGTCAACTAGTTTCATAGAACTCCCTTTCTAACCCAACAAGTGATTTTCCAAGACTTGTTTGCTGTAGTCAAAGTCTTCTAATTGTAAGTAGTATTCAGCAGAGTCGATCAAAGCCTTAGCAGGAGCCAGTCCAATGAGTTCGGTTCCGATGATGCGAACACCATAGCGTTGCGCTTCGAAACGAACGGTTTCCACAACACGATACAATGGGAATTGTTCCAAGTTGACCATGTTGATGGAGACTTGGGCGATGTTGCGATCTTCTAGCATGACACCGATCGCTTTACAGTATTTGTATCCACCGCTTGATCCACGAATGATTTTAGAAATCTTATTGGCAATCTCTAGGTCGTCTGTGTCAAGGTTGATATTGAAAGCAACTAGTGGCATACGGACACCGACAGCTGTAACCCCTGCAGTTGGGTGAATCTTGCGTTCACCGTAGTCTGGCTTCCAGTCTTCTTCCAACAATTTTTCTGGCATTCCTTCAAATTGTCCTTTACGCACTTTGGCCAAGTTCTTCCGTTCTGGGCGAGTTGCAGCATCTTCATAAAGGAAGATTGGAATACCTAATTCACGATTGATGCGTTCGGCTACTTTATTAGCGATCTCAACGCATTCAGCTGTAGTGATATCTTTAACCGGAACGAATGGACAAACGTCTGTTGCTCCCATACGAGGGTGTTCGCCTTCGTGCTTGGTCATATCAATGTTTTCAGAAGCGTATTTCACCAATTGGAAAGCCACTTCTTGAATGCTTTCTTCATCCCCAACGAGTGTAAAGACGCTACGGTTGTGACTGGCATCAGACGAGTAGTCTAGTAAAGTGACACCTGGAATACTTTTTGCTGTAGCTGCTAATCCGTCGATCACAGCCTGATTGCGTCCTTCAGAGAAGTTTGGAATACACTCAACAATTTTTGCCATATGATTACCTCTTTTTATAGGAGAAGGTGGGGAGGAAGAGTCTTTGTATTTCCTCCCCTTTCTCAGTTTTTATTTTTTGATGTTAAAACAATTTTTGAACGGCTTCTTTGACCAAATCTTCATCTGCCAGATACGGAATGGTGATGTGGTCTGTTCCTGCATGGAGACGGTTGTACTCGATCGCTGTTTCAATGGCATGGTTATTCCGTGCCCAGTTCCGGCGAGCAACCCCACCCATAGTGTCCCAGGCAATGGCAGATTTAATGATTTCATCGATCCGGTGGCTACCGTCTAGGACGAGCCCAAATCCACCGTTGATGGCTTTACCGATACCAGTACCACCACCGTTGTGGAGAGCAACGAGACTCATACCGCGAGCAGCGTTACCAGCGTAACATTGAACCGCCATATCACAAGTAACGTTCGAACCATCTTTGATGTTTGATGTTTCACGGAATGGAGCATCTGTACCAGATACGTCATGGTGGTCACGTCCGATCATGACCGGTCCAATCTTGCCTTGGCGAATAAGTTCATTGAATTTCAAAGCAATGTTGACACGACCCATACAATCTTGATAGAGGATACGAGCTTGGGTACCAACCACCAATTGGTTCTTCTCCGCATCGCGAATCCAGTTGTAGTTATCGCGGTCTTGGTAGCGACGAGTTGGATCGATCGCTTCCATCGCTGCATGGTCAGTTGCAATCAAGTCTTCGTGTTTACCGCTGAGGCAGACCCAACGGAATGGACCATAACCATAGTCAAAGAGCATAGGCCCCATGATATCTTCTACATAAGATGGCCAAATGAAGCCGTCTTTGTCATCCAAACCATTCTTAGAAATTTCCTTGATGCCTGAGTCGTAAACAGATTTCATAAAGGCATTACCGTAGTCGAAGAAGTAGGTACCTTTAGCCGTCAAATCTTTAATCACTGCGAAGTGACGAGCCAAGGTTTCATCGACCAAACGATGGAAGGTTTCTTTGTCTTCTGCCAACAAACGTGTCCGTTCTTCAAAGCTGATACCAACTGGGCAATAGCCACCATCATAGACGTTGTGGCAAGAGGTTTGGTCAGACAAGAGATGAACGTGAACTTGGTGTTCATTGACATATTCAAGCAAGTCTACGATATTACCATGGTAGGCAATCGAAGTTGATTCACCAGCTTCCAGTGCTGCTTGAGCCAATTTCACAGCTTCTTCCGCACTGTCGGTCACTTGACTAATCCAACCTTGAGAGTGGCGCGTTTCGATCCGAGAGCGGTCGACTTCAGCGACAATGGCAACCGCTTTTGCAATTTCGGCTGCTTTCCCTTGAGCGCCGCTCATCCCACCGAGACCAGATGAAATAAAGAGTTTACCAGTTAAGTCGCCATCATCAGGCACACCGAGTTTAAGACGACCAGCATTGAGAAGGGTGTTAAAGGTACCGTGAACGATCCCTTGAGGTCCGATGTACATCCAGCCACCAGCCGTCATTTGACCGTAGTTGGTAACGCCCATTTCTTCAGCGATTTCCCAGTCGTGCATATTGTCATACTCACCAATCAAGAGACCGTTAGTAATGACGACGCGAGGAGCTTCTGGTTTCGATTTAAAGAGGCCAAGAGGGTGACCAGATTCAACGACCAAGGTTTGGTCTTCTGTCATCACTTCCAAGTATTTCTTGATCAAGTTGTATTGCATCCAGTTGGCACAGACAGATCCTGTTTCTCCATAAGTAACCAATTCATAAGGATAAAGGGCAATCTCAAAGCTCAAGTTGTTGTCAATCATGACTTGCATAGCCTTAGCAGCAGTGCATTTTCCTTTGTACTCATCAATTGGTTTTCCATAGATGCGATCTTTTGGACGGAAGCGATAGCCATAGATCCGACCACGAGTTTTTAGTTCTTCCAGAAATTCTGGAATCAACTCTTGGTGGAATTTTTTAGGAATGTAACGCAAAGCATTTTTAAGGGCAATTTCGGTCTGAGCCTGCGTTAAGCGGAAGCCTCTATCCGGTGCACGACGAATGCCTTCTTGAAAAGTCGCCTTTTCAGGTAGGACATCAAAGTCAAGTTTGACAGACATAGCAGCTGCAATTTCTTTCTCGTCTATAAATGACATAGCAGAACCCTCCTTATAGTTGGACTGTGAATTTGTATTTTCTTTATTGTATCCAAGAAACGTCAATAAAGAGTCAAAAAAAAATATAATTTTTAATAAAGCAAAAAAAAATGAGGGAAAAACTTTTTGACTTTTTTTTGACGCTTTTCCTGTAGAATTGTAAAATGAATAACGATGGAAATAGAAAGGAATGTTTCATATGTCTGCTGATATCCTATTAACCCACTTTAACCAATTGTTTTGTCCGAATGATCTAGGCCATCCTCTCTATGGAAAAGAGATGGCAGAAGCGCAAATCCTTTCCGATGCTTATATTGCCATTAAAGATGGAAAGATTCTTGCAGTTGGGACAGGTCAACCAGATCCAGAACTGATCGATGATCATACGGAAGTGAAATCCTGTGAAGGAAAAGTTGCGACTCCTGGCCTGATTGATTGCCATACCCACTTGGTCTATGGAGGCAGTCGGGAGCATGAATTTGCGAAAAAATTAGCAGGTGTTTCTTACTTAGACATCCTCGCTCAAGGCGGTGGAATTCTGAGCACGGTTCGGGCGACACGAGAAGCGTCCTTTGACACCCTCTATGACAAGTCCAAACGACTGTTGGATTACATGTTGCGTCATGGGGTGACTACTGTCGAAGCTAAGAGTGGCTATGGTTTGGATTGGGAAACTGAAAAACGCCAGTTGGATGTTGTGGCTGCACTGGACCGTGATCATCAAATAGACTTGGTATCAACCTTTATGGCAGCCCATGCGATCCCCACAGAGTACAAGGGCCGTTCCCAAGAATATTTAGATCTCATTGTGGAACAAATGCTTCCCAAAGTGAAGGAAGAAAAACTAGCTGAGTTCTGTGATATCTTCTGTGAAAAAGGTGTCTTTACAGCAGATGAATCTCGCTATCTTCTTTCAAAAGCTAAGGAGATGGGCTTCAAGCTACGGATTCATGCCGATGAGATCGAGTCCATTGGTGGTGTTGATGTGGCGGCTGAATTGGAATCTACCAGCGCAGAACACTTGATGATGATTACCGATGAAGGTATTCAAAAACTAGCAAAAGCCAAAGTCATCGGCAATCTATTACCAGCTACAACCTTCAGCCTCATGGAAGATACCTATGCACCGGCTCGTAAGATGTTGGATGCTGGCATGGCCATTACCCTAACAACGGACAGCAACCCAGGGTCTTGTCCAACAGCCAATCTTCAGTTTGCCATGCATCTGGGTTGCTTCATGATGCGCCTAACTCCAGTAGAAATTCTCAATGCAGTGACCATCAATGCAGCCTATTCAGTAGATCGTGCTAAAACAATCGGCTCTTTCGATGTTGGCAAACAGGCTGACATTACCATCTTTGATGCACCAAATCTAGATTATCTCTTCTATTTCTTTGCGACAAATCTAGTGACAGATGTCTACAAGAAAGGTCAAAAAGTCATTTAACCGACTCCATTTCATTTGGGACTTTGCTCGTTTGCAAAAATCAGCAAAGTCTTTTTTTTTTAAAACCTATCCCTGTAGGGAATGGAACCACTTTAGTGGGAAATTAAAATTTGACGTTCAAAGAATATTTTTCTTACTTTCTAATGTACAAAAAGGGAAAATCTTGATAGAATAGAAGTAATATTGAATATTTTCTTCAATATCATCTGTTTGACTGGAAAACAGATTGTTTAAACTATTGATCAAACGAACAGGTTGTTCAACAGACCTGTCTAGAAATTGTGAGGAGACAAGATGACTGTCGATTATAACAGCAAAGCTTACTTGGATAAAGTAGACGCTTGGTGGCGTGCAGCCAACTACATTTCAGCTGCTCAAATGTACTTGAAAGATAACCCATTGTTGAAGCGCGAAGTCGTTGAAAATGACTTGAAGGCTCACCCAATCGGACACTGGGGAACTGTACCAGGGCAAAACTTTATCTATGCTCACTTGAACCGTGCCATCAACAAATACGACTTGGATATGTTCTACATTGAAGGACCAGGTCACGGTGGACAAGTAATGGTATCGAACTCATACTTAGATGGTTCTTATACTGAATTGAATCCAAACATCCCACAAAATGAAGAAGGTTTCAAACACTTGTGTAAGATCTTCTCATTCCCAGGAGGGATCGCTTCTCACGCGGCGCCTGAAACACCAGGATCTATCCACGAAGGTGGAGAACTTGGTTATGCCCTTTCTCACGCTGCAGGTGCTGTATTGGATAATCCAGATGTGATTGCTGCTACAGTTATCGGTGACGGTGAAGGAGAAACAGGTCCATTGATGGCTGGTTGGTTGTCAAATACCTTCTTGAACCCAGTCAACGATGGGGCTATCCTTCCA
Organism: uncultured Streptococcus sp.; assembly: GCF_959025735.1. Lineage (GTDB taxonomy): Bacteria > Bacillota > Bacilli > Lactobacillales > Streptococcaceae > Streptococcus. The sequence continues at coordinate 1,974 of NZ_CAUFJQ010000021.1, read as the reverse complement.
ATCTTCTACCTCAATGGTGGGAAGATCCACAACCCAACCATCTTCGAACGCAAAACAGACGAAGAATTGGCCCTCTTCTTTGAAGGTCTTGGTTGGAAACCAATCTTTGCGAATGTCACTGCGATTTCAGAAGACCACGAAGCTGCACACGCTTTGTTCGCTGAAAAATTGGACGAAGCGATTGAAGAAATCAAGAAAGTCCAAGCAGAAGCTCGTAAAGGTTCTGCTGAAGAAGCAACTCAACCAGTATACCCTGTCTTGATTGCTCGTATTCCTAAGGGTTGGACTGGTCCAAAAGCATGGGAAGGAACACCAATTGAGGGTGGATTCCGTGCGCACCAAGTTCCAATCCCAGTAGATGCTCACCACATGGAGCATGTCGATGCCCTTCTTTCATGGTTGGAATCATACCGTCCAGCTGAATTGTTCGACGAAACTGGTAAACTAGTTCCTGAAATTGCTGAAATTGCACCAAAAGGTGACCGTCGAATGGCGATGAACCCAATCACAAATGCTGGTGTGATCAAACCAATGAACACAGCTGATTGGAAGAAACATGCCCTTCAATTCAACACACCAGGTGAAATCATGGCTCAAGACATGATCGAATTTGGTAAGTATGCGGCAGACTTGGTAGATGCGAACCCAGATAACTTCCGTATCTTTGGTCCAGACGAAACCAAATCAAACCGTCTTCAAGAAGTCTTCACTCGTACAAGCCGTCAATGGTTAGGACGTATGAAACCAGACTACGATGAAGCCTTGAGCCCTGCTGGTCGTGTCATTGACTCTCAATTGTCAGAGCACCAAGCAGAAGGAATGCTTGAAGGATATGTCTTGACAGGTCGTCATGGATTCTTTGCTTCTTACGAATCCTTCCTTCGTGTTGTAGATTCTATGATCACTCAACACTTCAAATGGTTGCGTAAGTCTAAGACACATACAACATGGCGTAAAAACTACCCAGCCTTGAACTTGATTGCAACTTCAACTGTCTTCCAACAAGACCACAATGGTTACACTCACCAAGATCCAGGTATCTTGACTCACTTGGCTGAGAAAACTCCTGAATATATCCGTGAGTACTTGCCAGCAGATACCAATAGCTTGCTTGCAGTGATGGATGAAGCTTTCAAGGGAGAAGATGTGATCAACTTGATCGTTTCTTCAAAACACCCACGTCCTCAATTCTACTCAGCAGCTGAAGCAGAAGAATTGGTTCGTGAAGGATACAAGGTGATCGATTGGGCATCAACTGTTTCAGCAGATGAAGAGCCAGATCTTGTTATTGCAGCTGCAGGTACAGAGCCAAACTTAGAAGCTCTTGCAGCTATCACAATCTTGCACAAGGCCTTCCCAGAATTGAAGATCCGCTTTGTGAACGTTATCGATATCTTGAAATTGCGTCACCCATCTGTTGACGCGCGTGGACTTTCAGATGAAGAATTTGACAAAGTCTTCACAACGGATAAACCAGTCATCTTTGCCTTCCATGGTTACGAAGGCATGATCCGTGATATCTTCTTCAACCGTCACAACCATAACTTGCGCGTGCATGGTTACCGTGAAAACGGGGATATCACCACACCATTTGATATGCGTGTGATGTCTGAGTTGGATCGCTTCCACTTGGCACAAGATGCAGCTAATGCAGCTCTTGGAGATGCAGCAAGCGCATTTGCAGCGAAGATGGATGAAACAATCGCCTTCCACCATGACTACATCCGTGAAAACGGAGACGACATTCCAGAAGTTCAAAACTGGAAATGGGAAAACGTGAATAAATAAGAAAAGAGAGTGGGACAGAAATCGGTAATTCGTTAGAATTCGATTTCGTCGTCCCACCTCCGCACAGTTGAGTAGGGCTGTAAAAGCTGATGAAATCAGCGTAGTAGAGCCCACTCAACCACTGCGTCTTGCTCGACAATCCAAAAATAATTGAGAGGCTAGGACTTTTGTCCCAGCCTCTTTTGT
>NZ_CAUFJQ010000020.1 GCF_959025735.1 uncultured Streptococcus sp. | reverse complement strand
AGGTGGGACGACGAAATCGAATTCTAACGAATTACCGATTTCTGTCCCACTCTCTGAATGTACATTTACTGATTATGCTTCTGACTTCTTTTCAGCCGTCTTGTGAACAGCTTTGATACTAATATTCCCATTGCTGGTCATGACTGCTTTGAGTTGTTTCTCACTTGGATGTTCCAGGTAATAATCGGTAATGGCATCTTCGATATGGTCTTGGATGGTACGACGGAGTGGGCGGGCCCCCATTTTTGGATCGTATCCCAGATCGACCAATTTTTCTTTGACCTTCTCTGTCACATCCAGATGAATCTCATTTTGTGCGAGACGTTGATTGACTTCATCCAGCATGAGGGTAACGATTTGAAGAAGGTTTTCTTTTGATAGAGGTTGGAATTCAATGATGCCATCAAAACGGTTCATGAATTCAGGGCTAAAGAAGTTACCGAGTTCTCCCAGTACAGAGTTGGTTCGACCTTCGCGAGCAGCTCCAAAACCAACATTGGCCTCAGCTTTGCCGGTTCCAGCATTAGAGGTCATGATGATAATGGTATCTTTAAAGCTGACGGTACGGCCTTGACCATCTGTCAAACGGCCATCATCCAAGACTTGCAAGAACATGTGCATGACGTCTGGATGGGCTTTTTCCACTTCATCCAATAAAACGAGAGAGTATGGATTGCGACGGACCTTTTCCGTTAGTTGTCCAGCCTCATCGTAGCCAACATAGCCCGGAGGAGCTCCGACTAGTTTTGCTACGCTATGTTTTTCCATGTATTCGCTCATATCAAAGCGGATCATATTATCTGCAGAGCCAAAGAGCTCGATCGCCAATTGTTTAGACAATTCGGTCTTTCCGACACCGGTAGGTCCGACAAAGAGGAAGCTTCCGATCGGACGGTTAGGTGATCCTAGGCCAACACGATTGCGTCGAATGGCTTTCGTGATTTTATCTACGGCATCGTCTTGACCAATCACATGAGCTTTCAAATCAGAAGCCAGATTGATCAATTGAGACTGTTCTTTTTCTTTCAAATCACCAACAGGAATATTGGTCTTTTGTTCAACGATGTGTTCAATCGTTTTTTCACTGATGACAGGGGTTTCCTGATCGGTGACATGTTGACCTTGCATTTCCTTATATTTTGCGATTTGGTCGCGGAAGTAGGCTGCTTTTTCAAAGTCTTCTTCGCGTGTCGCTTGAGCTTTGAGGTTTTCCGCTTCAATCAAGCGCTGGTCGATCACTTTTGGATCCACGAAGTTTAGGGTCAGGTTCATCTTAGATCCCGCTTCATCCAACAAATCAATGGCCTTGTCTGGCAGGAAGCGATCTTGGATGTAGCGGTTTGACAGAATAGCTGCCGCTTCGATGGCCCCGTCTGTATAGTGGACGTGGTGGTAGTCTTCGTATTTTTTCTGGATGCCCTTGAGGATGGTAATGGTTTCTTCAACCGTTGGCTCATCGACCTTAACGGGCTGCATGCGACGTTCCAAGGCCGCATCTTTTTCAATGATACGGTATTCATTGAGGGTAGTAGCACCGACTAATTGGAGTTCACCGCGCGCCAAGGCTGGTTTGAGGATATTTCCAGCGTCCATATTACCCTCACCAGCTGATCCTGCGCCAACAATTTCATGGATTTCGTCGATGAACAGAATAACATCTTCGCGTTGACGAATTTCATCCATTAATTTTTGCATGCGTTCTTCGAATTGACCACGGATGCCTGTGCCCTGAACGAGGCTCACGACGTCTAAGCGGATGACTTCTTTTCCTTGCAATTTATGTGGAACGTCGCCATCGACGATTTTTTGAGCCAGGCCTTCCACAACGGCAGTTTTTCCAACCCCAGGTTCTCCAATCAGAACCGGGTTGTTCTTGGTTCGACGGTTGAGAATTTCGATGACACGGATAATCTCCTCGTCACGGCCAATGACAGGGTCAATATCCCCTTTGCGGGCAATTTCTGTGACATTGATGCCGAACTCTTCTAACAGTCCTTTTGGCTTTTGAGGGCGTGCTTGACGAGGGTCTTGACCACCACCACGGTTATTGTTTTGGCCGTAGCCGCCACCTCCATAACTGCCTCCGGATTGAGTTGGAGGGGTTTGAGGTTCTTGCGGACTTTGGAAGTTTCCAAGGTTATTGAAGAAATCTTCAAAAGGATCTCCAGTGAGTTGGCTCCGTTGGGTCATGCCTTTCAAGAAGCTGTTATTTGGGTCTGTTTTCATAATTTTATAGCAATTTTGACAGAGGTCTACTTGCTGCTGACGTCCATTTACATTTGTATATAAATGGATGGTTGATTCATTTATTTTACAATTTTGACAAAGCATATACATACCTCACAGTAGGTTTTTGATGGTTTTCCATCAAGAGACGAGCCTATTTTCAAAAGGTCAAAAATAGTCAAAGATTTATAGTTTCATTATATCAGTATTCTAGAAGTTTGCAAGAATTTGCTACGGAATGTCGCTAAGGATTGAAGAAGAGAGCAAATCAATGGAAAAATGTGAATTTTTATTGGAAGAGCTTTCTCTTTTATGATAAAATAGGAGAGTAGAAAGTAAAGAGGAGAAATAAAATGGAATCACATTTAGTACGGATTATCAACCGTTTGGAGACGATGACAAAAGACGGTGGAAACTTAAAACGTAATTTTGAACGTGACGGTGTTGTTGTCGCTGAAGTAGCCTACAACCACAATGAAGAAGAAGGTTCAACCTTTACACTTCGTGATGTTGAAGCGCGTGAAACCTATACATTTGATAGCATTGATTTAATTGCAATGGAAATTTATGAATTGCTTTACTAAGCAGCTGTGTGGATGAGTTTGGGGTGGTCTCAAGCTCATTTTTTGTCCATCTGGCTATAGTTTTCGTCTATAGGAAATTCTAATTAGGAACAGTTAGGTTTGAGAGTTGAAATCTGCTATAATAGAGAGGACTATTTTCATTACTTGACTAGAAAGAGAATTGATATGACGACACTCATTGATGGGAAGGCGCTCGCTACAAAATTACAGGGTGAGATTGCGAAGAAAACAGCACGATTAAAAGAAGAGACAGGAGTTGTGCCTGGCCTCGTTGTCATCGTGGTAGGAGATAATCCAGCTAGCAAAATCTATGTAAGAAATAAAGAGCGTTCTGCTATTGTGGCAGGCTTTCGGAGTGAAGTGAGACGACTTCCTGAAAGCATCAGCCAAGCTGAATTATTAGAAGTGATCGAACACTACAATCAAGATCCCCTTTGGCATGGGATTTTGGTGCAGTTACCACTGCCTAAGCATATCGATGCGGATGCAGTCCTTTTAGCCATTGATCCGACAAAAGATGTGGATGGCTTTCATCCATTGAATATGGGACGCTTGTGGGCTGGAAATCCTCTCATGGTGCCTTCAACTCCCGCTGGCATTATGGAGATGTTCAAAGAGTACGGGATTGATCTAGAAGGGAAGCGAGCAGTCGTGATTGGTCGTTCCAATATCGTTGGAAAACCAATGGCGCAGTTGCTCCTCGCCAAAAATGCGACGGTAACCTTGACCCATTCTCGGACCCATCATCTGCCTAAAATTGCTAGAAGAGCAGATATCTTGGTTGTTGCGATCGGTCGTGCGAAATTTGTAACAGCAGACTTCGTGAAAGAAGGCGCCGTTGTTATTGACGTCGGAATGAATCGCGATGAAAATGGCAAATTGTGTGGGGATGTCGATTTTGACTCTGTTGCGCCTTTGGCCAGTCATATTACCCCGGTACCAGGAGGGGTTGGTCCTATGACCGTTACCATGCTGATGGAGCAGACCTACGAAGCAGCTGTTCGTGCCTTAAAAAAATGAAAGTGTGAACAAGATGAAGTTTGTATTTGATTTAGATGGAACCCTGTCATTCGATGGTGTCACAATCGATGATGAAATCAAACAGGTCTTATTGAGAGCAGAAGAATTTGGCCATGAAGTCGCCTTTGCTTCTGCACGTTCTTACCGGGACTGCTTGGGTCTTTTAGGGGACCCATTGAGTCAGCAACTCGTGATTGGTTTAAATGGTGGATTGGCCTATCGTCAGGGGCAATTAGTGTATGAGGACCAATTGGACAAGGATGTGTATCGGGAAGTCCTTGGCTTTTGCCGCCATTACAATCTACCATTTTTTGTGGATGATACCTTTGATTATAGCGGACAGATTTTGGAAAAGATTCCTTTTGTTGCTAATGTGGATCCTCTCAAGAAAGCCCAGTATCGTTCATTAGAGGAGCTGACAGATCCGATTAAGGTCGTGATCTATATGGGTGGCCATGAGGAGCTCGTGGATGAGATCATCGAGCGGATCGAAAAGACAGATAAGGCCCATATCCGCTATCATGCGCATGAAAAATGCATCTATCTCAATCCAGCAGACACGCATAAAGCGACAACCGTAGAAGAACTCTGTGGAGAGAATTTCGTGGCTTTTGGCAATGATCAAAATGATATCGAGCTCTTTGAAAAAGCTCTTTATGCAGTTCAAATTGGTGATTTTCCAGCCCTTCGGCCTTATGCGGATGATCAATTGGTAGCCAAACAAAATCAACCACAAGCTGTGGCTGCTAAGATCTTGCAAGTCTTCGCAGAATTCAGAGGAAAATAAAAGAAGGAGGGGGAGCCGTGGCTTCTCCTTTTTCGCTAGAAATGAGGAAGGTATGAGAAGAGTTCAGAAAGAAGAGATCCAGCGCGTCATTATGAAGCGCCCAATGACGTCATATAAGGGAGATTTTGGTCGTCTGCTCCTGATTGGAGGAACCTATCCCTATGGGGGAGCTATCATTATGGCAGCGATCGCTGCGGTTCACAGTGGAGCGGGGTTAGTCACTGTTGCAACAAATCCTGACAATCTGACGGCCCTTCATAGCCATCTTCCTGAAGCCATGGGCTTTGATCTAGCGGATCATGAACTCCTTTGCGAGCAAGTGCAAAAAGCTAGCGTGATTTTAGTAGGGCCGGGCTTAAAGGAATCTAATGAAAACCAAGGAGTTTTACAAATGATTTTTGAGCAGGTCTCTAGGCATCAGGTTCTGATTTTAGATGGAGGTGCTATTAGTCTTTTTGCAACCTCTCAATTTGACTTGCCAGAAGCTCAGTTGGTCTTTACCCCTCATCAAAAAGAATGGGAAAAACTATCGGGACTTGATCTAGCAAGCCAGACAGAAGAGAAGAGCCAAAGAGCAGTACAGAACTTTCCTGAAGGGACTGTCATAGTAGAAAAGGGGCCTCACACACGAATTTGGACAAGTGGGAAGGAAGAGGGCTATCAGCTAGATGTTGGTGGTCCTTACCAGGCAACAGGTGGCATGGGAGATACCTTGGCAGGGATGATCGCGGGGTTTGCAGGTCAATTTCCACAGGTTGGACTCTATGAGCGCGTGGCAGTCGCGACCTACCTTCATTCAGCGATTGCTGAAGACTTGAGCAAGGAGGCTTATGTGGTTTTACCGACAACCATCAGCAAAGAAATTCCCAAATGGATGAAGAAGTGGAGTGACAAATTAAACGAAAATGTTGTAAATAAAACGTTTTCATGATAGTATGGATGAAAGGAGGTGAAAAAATGAATGAGCAAAAAAAATCGATTACCATGAAAGATGTTGCAGCAGAAGCTGGAGTTAGTGTTGGGACAGTCTCTCGTGTCATCAATAATGAAAAAGGCATTAAAGAGGTGACCTTAAAAAAAGTTCAACAAGCAATTGAAAAACTTTCTTATGTCCCAGATGAATATGCGAGAGGATTAAAAACGAATCGTAGTAATATTATTGCTTTACTCATTCCAACTATATGGCATCCTTTCTTTTCTGAATTTGCTTATCATGTTGAAAAAGCACTATTAAAAAATCAATATAAATTATTAATTTGTAATGCAGATAAAGATTCTAAAAATGAGATAGAATACATAAAATTACTTGAGAAAAATAAAGTAGATGGGATTATAGGGATCACCTATTCAGATATTGATAAGTATGTCTCATCAAATTTACCTTTTGTCAGTATTGACCGTCATTTTTCTGAAAATGTCTATTACGTAACTTCTGAAAATTTTCATGGTGGTCAACTAGCTTGTCGCGAATTAGTCAAACGCGATTGTCAAAATCTAGCTTACATTAGTGGTGTGAACAAACATTTGAATGAAACAACGGAACGGGGGAGAGGTTTCAAAGCGGAGGCTAAACAGAAAAATACGAACCTTTATTGTCTTGAAATGCCGGAACCACTGAATCAAGTAGAAGAGCAAATAAGAACCTTTTTTGAAAAGCATCCTCAGATTGATGGGATTTTCACAGTAAATGATTTTATGGCCCTTCGTGTGATAAAAGTTTTAGGGGAGATGGGAAAAATTCCTATAGAAGATTATCAGATTATTGGTTTTGATGGATTAAGACCAGCTTTTGATCAACCTTACTTACTTTCTACAATTGTTCAACAAATAGCTCAGATGGCTCAAGCAGCAGTTGAACTATTGCTTAAATTAATTCGTGAAGAAAAAATAGACCAGAATGTCATTAGTTTACCGGTACATTTTTTTGAAGGAAACACAACAAAAAAATTATAAAAAGTGCTTGACAAATTATGAAAGCGCTGTTATAATTTAGTCATAAAATGAAACGTTTCAAAAAAACTCAGCTATCTTAGTTTGAGTTAAAAAATCAATAAAAAATGAAACGTTTCAAAAAGGAGGACGCTATGCGTAAAGGTATTAAGTTATCTGTAGTTGCAGCACTATCATTAGGATTGCTTGCAGGATGTGGTGGGGGATCAAAATCCAAAACTGCAAGTTCTTCGGACGAAATAAAAGTCTGGGTTCAATTCTCAGATGAAACAGCTGAGGGAAAAGCTTGGCAACAAGTTGTTGATAATTTCAACAAGTCAAAGAAAACCAAATACAAGGTTGTGACAGAATATATTCCACGTAGTGGTAGCGGTGGAGGATATGAAGATAAGGTCAACGCTGCTATTACGACAAATAGTTTACCAGATGTTATTACGCTAGATGGACCAAATACTGCTGCCTATGCAAAATCAAAAGTGATTGCTCCCTTGGATGATTATCTAAAGGACAATGACATGGATGATGTACTGGACAGTATTAAACAACAGGGAACTTATGATGGTAAATTCTATGCGTTTGGTTTTTCTGAATCAAATGTAGGTGTATACTATAACAAGAAGATGTTTAAGGAAGCTGGGATTGATGAAGCGAGTTTGCCAACCCTTGAAAAACCATGGACATGGTCTGAGTTTAATGCTATTGCTAAGAAATTAAAAGATCATTTTAATAAACCAGCAATCGATTTCCGTTTGAATTCAAATGATGAGATGTTACCATATGCTTATATGCCCCTTATTTGGTCAAATGGTGGTTCTGTTGTAAATTCTAAAGGAACAAAAGCTGAAGGTTACTTCAATAGTAAGGAAAGTGTTGAAGCTGTTCAATTTATTCAAAATCTAGTAAAAGAGGATTACACTACAGTTAGTCCTGTTGAAAAAGGATTTGAAACAGGTGAGTATCCGATGGTTCTAAGCGGGTCTTGGACGATTGGGGATCTACAAACAAATTACAAAGATATTGATTTTGGTATTCTTCCTTATCCAGTTTCAGATAAAACGAAGAAATTGGTCTCACCTTCAGGTAGTTGGCAATTAGCTGTTACAACAAAATCTGATAAAAAAGAAGCTGCTGCTGAATTTGTTAAGTTTGCAACAAATACAGAATCTAGTGAAATTATAAGCTTGGGGAACAGTGTTCTTCCAATCAGAAAATCAACAATTAAAAATATTAAGGATAAAGTATCTGAACCATTGCGCTTCTTGATGGAACAAAATGCTGTATCAGCCCATCCTCGTCCTGTTGTAGTAGCTTATCCACAAGTTTCACGCGCTTTCCAACAAGCGATGCAAGATATCAGCTATTATAAAGATAATCCAGATGTACAAAAAGTATTAGATGCTCGTACGAAAGAAATGCAAACAGCAATCGACCAATCTTTAAATAAATAGTTGATATTCAAAAGGTGGAAGGAAAGTTATGAAATGTACCTTCCACCTTATTTTATTTAATGATTTCATCTTAGGAGACGAACAATGAGCGAAACAAAGAAAGTCGAAACAAAAAAGAAAGAACGTCTTAAAGAAAATATTATGGGCTATAGCTTTTTAGCTCCAGCCTTAGTATTACTTTTTATCTTTTTGGTGATACCTGTTGGTATGGTCATCTATTATGCCTTTACAGATTATTACCTATTGACCCCAGAGGACAGAAAATTTGTAGGGTTACAAAATTTCATGCGCTTAGCACAAGATCCGATCTTTATAAAAAGCTTCCTGAATACCTTGAAATTTGTTGTTTGGATTATTCCAGTACAACTTGGGGCAGCCCTTGGTATGGCTTTAATCGTAAATAAGAAACGTAAAGGAAACATGTTCTTTAAGGTAGCATTCTTTGCTCCTGTTGTGATGTCTCTCGTGGTTATCTCTATCCTTTGGCTATACTTGTTAAATCCAAATAATGGTTTGCTTAATGCCCTACTGAATAAAATTGGTATTTCTTCACAACCATTCTTGACAAGTCCAAAACAGGCCATGTATGCAATTGTATTTGTTTCTGCATGGCAAGGTGCAGGCTATCAAATGTTGTTATTCCTTGGAGGAATGCAAAATATTCCACAAGATGTTTATGAGGCAGCAGAGTTGGATGGATTTTCAAAATGGGCTCAATTCAGATACATCACAATGCCTTTATTGAAACCAACTGCCTTATTTGTACTCTTGACGACATTGATTTCAGCATTTAAATTGATTGTGCAACCAATGGTCATGACTCAAGGTGGACCACTAAACTCAACAATTACAATGGTATATTATATTTACCAACAAGGTTTCACAGACCGTCTCGTTGGTTATTCAAGTTCTATTGCCTTAGTATTTACAACATTGATTGGTATGATTAGTCTTGTACAACGGCGAGTTTTGAAGGAGGACAATTAGGATGAAACGTTTAAAACCGACTTCTATTTTAGAATATATTTTATTAATTCTATTAGCAGGCCTCTTTCTATTTCCTATGATCTGGATGGTGGTTTCAGCAATGAAGCCAGAAGCAGATGTGTATAAGAATTTAACAAGTTGGAAAGCTTTCTTACCTAGTTTTAATCCAGCTGATTGGTTTAAACCTTACCAAGAAGTTCTTTCACGTTTTAGTATTCTAACATACTTAGGGAACAGTATTTTTTATGCAGGAACATTTGCACTGGGGTCTATTATAGTAAATGCCTTAGCGGGATTTGCATTTGCAAAAATTAATTTTACAGGTAAAAAAATTCTATTTGGCTTTTTATTGGCATTGTTAATCATTCCGATTGAAACAGTGTTGATTCCTCAATTTACAATTATTAATTCCCTTGGCTTAGTCAATAATCGTTTAGCGGTTATTATTCCTGGATTAGCTAGTGTCTTTAATATCTATCTTTTCCGGAACTTCTTTATTGCCATTCCAGAAGAAATTATCGAATCTGCAAAAATAGATGGTGCAAGTATCCTGCGGATCTTTTTCAAGATTATGTTGCCGATGTCGAAACCAGCAGTTGCAACAGTCGGTGTTCTTTCCTTTATTTCTAGTTGGAATGATTATATCTGGCCGTTGATGGTTTTAACAGATTCTTCAAAATTTTCAATGCAGGTAGCGATTACAACCATTAATACAACTCAACCAGTTTATATCAATCAAGTAATGGCTGTTTTGACAATTTCTACAATTCCACTTATTCTAGTATATATCGTAGCACAAAAATATATTATTCAAGGTTTAGGTGGGTCTGGAACAGGTATTAAGTAGGTGATAAGGATGAAGGAAACTATTCGAAAAGCGAATCAGTATATCGATGAAAATAGGGAGAAGGTTGACCAGCAATATAGAGGATCCTTTCACTTACTACCTCCAATTGGCTGGATGAACGATCCTAATGGCTTTGTTTATTTCCGCGGAGAATACCATTTGTTTTACCAATTCTATCCCTATGATAGTGTTTGGGGGCCCATGCATTGGGGGCATGCCAAATCAAAAGATCTTCTCCATTGGGAAGAACTGCCAGTAGCATTAGCGCCAAGTGAAAGCTATGATAAGGATGGCTGCTTCTCGGGTAGTGCTATCGTGAAAGACGACAAGCTCTACTTGCTGTATACGGGTCATGTAGACGATGAGGAAAAGCGCGAAGAAACTCAGTGTCTTGCGGTATCGACGGATGGCATTACCTTTGAAAAAATCCCCACTAATCCAGTGATTCATGTGGAGCATATTGATGGTATCGCAGATATTGCTGATTTTCGTGATCCCAAAGTCTTTGAATACCAAGGAAGCTATTATACTGTAGTTGCTTCCAAAACAGTAGATGATCGAGGGCAAATTCTCTTGTTTGCATCAAGTAATCTAGAGGACTGGAGCTTTAAATCAGTCTTACTGGAAGGTGAAAAAGGGCAAGGTATCATGTGGGAATGTCCGGATTTCTTCCCCTTAGATGGTAAATGGGTCTTGATTCTGTCTCCCATTGAAATGGAAAGACAGCAAGAAAAATACTGGAATTTAAATTCGACTGTTGCCTTTATCGGTGACATGAATTGGGAAACGGGTCAGTTTGTTGTCGATTCATATGATGAAATTGATGGTGGCTTGGACTTCTATGCTCCTCAAACTTGTCAAGGACCAAATGGCGAACGATACATGGTTGCTTGGATGCAAATGTGGCAACGTTCCATCCCTAGTCATGACTTAGGTCATGGTTGGGCAGGAAGCATGACGGTTCCTAGAAAATTAGGTTTGAGAGACGGAAGATTGGTTCAGGAATTACCTGAGTCTGTGAAAGATCACTTCCTTGTAGAGAATGCGCCAGAAACCATTGTGAAGGGCAATCAAATCACGATCCCAGCTAGAGGAAAACAAACCTTGTTTGAGATAGGTGCTAAATCAGGTCGCTCCTTTATCCTAAGCTATGGGAATGAATCTGATGCTGATAGTGCCTTGCAATTGATTTACGATGCCTCCAATAAACGCTTTAGCTTGAGTCGAGACCAATTTGGATACCTCATTTCTGGAAAAGAAAGCCCAGAAATTCAATCAAGATGGATTCAGTTGGATGCTGAAAAAGATCATCATTTTTCGATCATTCGCGATACCAACTCCATCGAAGTATTCGTGGATGGTAAAACTCTCTCGATGACTTTTTATGAAACGACTGAGAATCCCGTCTATACTCTCACGGCAGATGAAGGGGTTGATTGGGTCGTGAAAACCTATCAAAAATAGGAATGAAAAAACCTCCTAAAGAATAAAAGACAAGTCCTATGACTTGTCTTTTTGTTGTATCCTAAATAGGATTTGTGTTCATCGAAGAAAATTTAGGAATTGGTCTCATGACCGATCTGACTCTCTTTCCAGAATATCCAAATCTTGTCAAAATTCCTTTGGTTGAAGAGGAAAAAACAGTCTTCTATATTAGCTATGCCTATCCAAATGAAGGAGAGCCCCAAGCACTTCTTAGCTCCTTTATTGAACGGTTAGAGAAGTGTGAAAAATAAGGAAGTTGGTGTCAAACAGACAAATAGAAAGTGTCTTGAATAAAATGAGGCTTGTAGAGAAAGGAAATTCATGATTTCGCTTTGTCTGCCAGCCTTTTTTGGTGTTTTTTGGTATAATTAAACTTGATCATATTCTGCAGAAAGGAGTTCCTATGTCCAACTATTTATCCGTATCAAGTTTGACCAAATATTTGAAATTAAAATTTGATAAGGATCCCTATTTGGAAAGGGTTTATCTGACAGGGCAGGTCTCCAATTTCCGAAAACGCCCCAACCACCAGTATTTTTCATTAAAGGATGAAAAAGCGGTTATTCAGGCGACGGTCTGGGCTGGGGTTTATCGAAGCTTTGGTTTTGAGCTAGAAGAAGGCATGAAGATCAATGTCATCGGTCGCATTCAGCTCTATGAGCCAAGTGGGAGTTATTCCATTGTCATTGAAAAGGCTGAGCCAGATGGGGTAGGGGCCTTGGCCATCCAATTTGAGCAACTCAAGAAAAAATTGACCGAAGAAGGGCTCTTTCAGGACCGGTGGAAGCAAGCTCTGCCACAATTTCCAAGAAAGATCGGGGTCATCACCAGTCAAAGTGGGGCCGTGATCCGCGATATTATCACAACGGTGAGCCGACGCTTCCCTGGTGTAGAGATTGTGCTCTACCCGACCAAGGTTCAGGGTGAAGGCGCATCTAGTGAGGTGGTTGCTAATATTCAAAGAGCCAACCAACGGGATGATTTGGATGTCTTGATTATCGGTCGTGGGGGTGGTTCGATTGAAGACCTCTGGGCCTTTAATGAAGAAGCAGTGGTGCGAGCCATTTTTGAATCGCGGATTCCGATTATCTCCAGTGTTGGACATGAGACAGATACGACTCTAGCCGATTTTGTAGCAGACCGACGAGCCGCTACTCCGACAGCCGCTGCTGAATTGGCCACTCCAGTAACCAAATTGGATCTCTTGTCCCATTTACAAAAGCAGGAAAATCGTATGGCAACAGCAATGTCCAATCGCTTGGCCTATAATCGTGAACGCTTGGCCAAATTAAGCCAATCGGTTATTTTTAGACAGCCTGAAAGACTCTATGATGGCTACCTGCAAAAAATTGACCAGCTGCAATTGCGATTGAAACAAGGAATGCGCGATGCTTATGGACAAGGGGCCAATCAGCTGCAAGGTCTGCGTCATCGCTTAGAAGCCACGTCTCCTTTGCATCGTATTGAGCGCTACCAGGACCGCCTGCTCCAAGATAAGAGAATCTTAACCAACCGAATGGAACAAGTCCTTAAAGAGCAAAAGATCAAGGTGCAAGGCTTATCAGAAGCCCTCTTGATGCTCGATACCAGTCGGATTATTGCGCGTGGCTATGCCATGGTTAAAGAAGGGAATCAGGTCCTAGATTCGGTTGCGAAAGTAACAGAAGGGGACCCGTTGTCACTCATCATGAGAGATGGCCAGTTAGAAGTAGAGGTAAAACATGTCGAAAGAAAAGAAATTTGAAGAAAATTTAGCAGATTTGGAAGCCATCGTCCAAAAATTGGAGAGTGGTGATGTGGCTTTAGAAGAAGCTATTACAGAATTCCAAAAAGGAATGAAGTTGTCAAAAGAATTGCAAGATACCTTGGATCAAGCAGAGAAAACCTTGGTCAAGATCATGCAAGCAGATGGTACTGAAGCGGATCTAGCATGAGACAAGAAGAAAAACGAAATAGAGTAGAGCAAGCAGTTCGCTCTTTTTATGAGGAAAAATCTGTTGCCCCCCATTTAGTGGACTCGGTCCTTTATTCGATCCAGGCTGGTGGAAAACGCCTGCGCCCCTTGCTCCTTCTAGAATTGTTAGAGGCCTTTGGACTGGAATTGACGGAGGCTCACTTTCAAGTGGCAGGGGCTTTAGAGATGATCCATACAGGAAGCCTTATTCACGATGATCTGCCGGCCATGGACAATGACGATTACCGTCGGGGGCAATTGACCAACCACAAGAAATTTGGAGAAGACTTGGCGATTTTAGCAGGAGATGCACTTTTCCTCGATCCCTTTGGAATGATTGCTGCAAGTGCCCTTTCAGATGCGGTCAAAGTCTCTTTGATCCTTGAGTTATCAGATGCTTCCGGTAGTCGCGGAATGGTAGCTGGCCAAGTCCTTGACATGGAAGGGGAGCACAAACAGCTCACGCTAGCAGAATTGCAGACTATTCATGCCAATAAGACAGGACGCCTCCTTGCCTATCCATTCATCGCAGCAGCCTCGATTTTAGAGTTGCCAGCAGACATTGGTCAGCTCTTAGAAAAAATCGGGAAAACATTAGGGCTGGCTTTTCAAGTGCGGGATGATATTTTGGATTTGGTCGCTGATTTTGAAGCTCTGGGTAAGACTCCTCAAAAGGACTTAGTAGCAGAAAAATCGACTTATCCAGCCCTCTTGGGATTGGAAGAATCAAAAGCTTTGCTGACAAGCAAATTAGACGTTTGCGAGGATTTGTTGGATCAGATGACAGCTGCTTGCGACTTTGATCCGCAAGCAATCAAGAAATTAATAGAAGGATTACGAATAGATGGCTAAGGAAAGAGTGGATGTATTAGCCTATAAACAAGGCCTATTTGATACCCGCGAACAAGCCAAAAGAGGGGTGATGGCAGGCCTTGTCGTTGCCGTTATCAATGGTGAGCGCTTTGATAAACCGGGTGAAAAAATTGATGAAGCGACCGAGTTGAAATTAAAGGGTGAAAAGCTCAAGTATGTCAGCCGCGGCGGACTCAAATTAGAAAAAGCCTTGAACCAATTTGGCTTAACTGTAGAGGATAAAATTGCGATTGATATTGGAGCTTCTACAGGTGGCTTTACAGATGTCATGCTGCAAAATGGAGCCAGCCAGGTCTTTTCGGTGGATGTCGGGACCAATCAGTTGGCCTGGAAATTGCGCAATGATCCTCGGGTAGTCTCGATGGAACAATTCAATTTCCGCTATGCCCAGCCAGATGATTTTGAAGCGACACCGAGCTTTGCGAGTATCGATGTCAGCTTTATTTCCTTGGACTTGATTCTGCCAGCCCTTCATCGGATTTTGGCAGAAAATGGACAAGTCGTAGCGCTGGTCAAACCTCAGTTTGAAGCAGGACGCGAGCAGATCGGAAAAAACGGGATCATTAAGGATCCTAAGATTCATTTAGCGGTTCTTGAAAAGGTCGCTACATTTGCAGGAACGCATGGCTTTTCTGTAATGGGAGTGGATTATTCCCCTATCCAAGGAGGCCATGGCAACATCGAATTTTTGATGTATCTAGAAAAAAAAGAAGAGAAAACAAAGCCAACTACAGAGCAGCTGGAGGCTGTTGTGGAGCTGGCACACAAGGAATTTAAACATGAAGAGTAAGAATATCAGATTAGAAAAAATTCGTCGCTTTATTCGCGATCATGAAGTTGGGACCCAAGAAGAGATCGTCGAACATTTGAAAGAAGAAGGCATCTCAGCAACCCAAGCAACGGTATCACGGGATATCAAAGAATTGGGCATTGTAAAACGCCCTCTTAAAGACATGACCTATGTCTATGAATTGCCACGTAAGCACCACCAAGGGATTGGGATGATTGAAAGCAATATCTTGTCTCATCGTCGTATGGGAGAATATGTCAATTTCACCATGGTTCCAGGGACAGCGCCTTTGGTCAAACGTCGTTTGCGGGAGATTTATAAAGATCATATCTTTAGTATTGTCGCAGATGATGATACGATTTTACTGATTGCTTATTCCGCACCAGAAGCAGAGAATATCCTCAAATCAATCTTTGGGTGGTAAGAGCCTATGCTATTAGAAATTTCGATTAAGAACTTTGCCATTATCGAAGAGATTTCCTTAAATTTTGAAAAGGGAATGACGGTACTGACAGGGGAAACAGGTGCAGGGAAATCCATCATTATCGATGCTATGAACATGATGCTGGGAAGCCG
Source organism: uncultured Streptococcus sp. (assembly GCF_959025735.1). Taxonomy (GTDB): domain Bacteria; phylum Bacillota; class Bacilli; order Lactobacillales; family Streptococcaceae; genus Streptococcus. The sequence goes on along the minus strand of NZ_CAUFJQ010000020.1, from coordinate 6,047 downwards.
TGCAACGACGGATGTCATTCGACACGGAGCCCCAAAAGCGGAAATCGAAGGTCTCTTTGCTGTTGAGAGCAATCGCCACTTGACAGCTCTCTTTGAAGAGCAAGGACTAGAGTGGACCGATGAATTGATCATTCGCCGAGAGATCTTGCAAAATGGACGAAGTGTCAGCCGGATCAATGGTCAAATGGTGAATTTATCTGTCTTAAAGGCAGTCGGTCAACATTTGGTGGACATCCATGGCCAGCATGATCAGGAAGAACTCATGCGGCCCCAATTGCATATCGCTATGCTGGATGAATTTGGGGATGCAGCCTTTTTCCAAACCAAAGACGCTTATCGTCAGACCTTCGAAGACTACAAACGCCTGCGCAAACAAGTGGTGGAACTCCAGCGCAACCAGCAGGAAAACAAGGCTCGTATCGAGATGTTGGAGTTTCAAATTGCAGAGATTGAGGCAGCTGCCTTGGAAGTGGATGAGGACCTGCGTCTGGAGCAAGAACGCCAACGCCTGCTCAATCACAAGATGATTGCAGATACCCTAACCAATGCCTATACCATGCTGGATGCAGAAGAGTTTTCGAGCCTCTCCAATGTTCGCTCAGCCATGAATGATCTGGAAAGCATTGAAGAATATGATCCCAGCTACAAAGAGCTCTCAAGCCAGCTATCTGAAACCTTCTATGCCCTTGAGGATATTACCAAGCGCTTAGAAGATGTAGTAGATGGTCTGGAGTTTGATGGCAATCGCCTCATGCAGGTGGAATCACGTTTAGATTTGATCCACTCCATCACGCGCAAGTATGGTGGCCAAGTCAAGGACGTCTTGGAATACCTGGCGCAAATCACCAAAGAATATAGCCTCCTCACTGGAAGTGACCTCTCGTCTGAGGACTTGGAAAAAGAACTCAAACGTTTGGAAAAAAGTTTGGTCACCTTGGCTCAAGATTTGAGTGATCAGCGGCATGCCCTGGCCCAAGCTTTGGAAAATGAAATCCAGCAAGAATTGGCAGATCTCTACATGGACAAGGCGCGTTTTCAAGTACGTTTTAGCAAGGCTAAGTTTAATCGTGAGGGAAATGAAGCTGTCGAATTTTACATTTCGACCAACCCAGGTGAGGATTTTAAACCCCTTGTCAAGGTAGCATCCGGCGGAGAATTGTCACGCTTGATGTTGGCCATTAAGTCTGCTTTTTCTCGAAAAGAAGGAAAAACCAGTATCGTCTTTGACGAGGTGGATACAGGGGTCTCTGGGCGCGTGGCCCAAGCGATTGCAGCGAAAATTCATAAGATTGGTCAAAATGGCCAAGTGCTTGCCATTTCTCACCTACCTCAAGTCATCGCAGCAGCAGATTATCAATTCTATATTGAAAAGATCAGTGATGCACACTCTACCGTATCAACTGTACGCTTGCTCAATAGAGAAGAACGGATCGAAGAAATTGCTAAGATGCTGGCGGGTGAGGATCTAACGGAAGCTGCCCGTCAACAGGCAGAGCAACTTCTCAAGCGTTAAGAGAAAGAAGGTTTGAAACAATGTCAACATACTTTGTAGTCGGAGATATTCACGGGAAAGTTCAAATGCTAGAAGAGCTCATGACAGAGTGGGATGGAAAAGCTCAATTGGTCTTTTTAGGGGACTTGATGGATCGAGGCGAAAACAGCAAGCGATCAATTGAGATCGTAAAAGACTACGTAGACCATCACGGAGCTGTTTGCCTTTCCGGAAACCACGAGTACATGTTTTTAGCTTGGTTGGACAATCCAGAAGAGCGTTATGACCACTACCGAAGAAATGGTGGCGATACGACCATTAATTCTCTGTTAGGTCGGCCGCTCGATGCTCCTGTGGATGGGATTGCGGATGCGCAAGCAGTAGAGAGCACCGTTCCTGAATTGGTGGCCTTCATCCGCAGTTTGCCCTTTGACTATGAGACAGAAACCTATTACTTTGTTCATGCCGGTGTGGATCTAACCCTTGAAAATTGGCGGGAAACCAGTGATTACCAAAAGGTCTGGATCCGAAAACCATTCCATGAAGCGGAGAATCATACAGGCAAATGGATCGTCTTTGGCCATACACCAGTCTATGGACTGCTCAATGAGCCAGTCGGTACCGAAAATCTTTGGATTTCAGATCAAAAAATGGGTGTCGATGGGGGCGCAGTCTATGGTGGAGTCCTCCATGGATTGCTTTTGGATGATCAAGGCATTGTCCAAGACCATGTCCTTCACAATACAGGTTTTTCTGCTGCAGACGATTGAGGGAGCAGGAATGGATATCTTTCACTGCAAAACCCTGTATTTTTTGATATAATGAAAGCAGAACATTCTAGGAAGAGTATAGGAATATATGGCAAATATTAAAATAGTTACAGACTCATCTATTACAATTGAGCCTGAAGTGATTGAAGAATATGGCATTACCATTGTGCCGCTTTCTGTTATGGTGGATGGAGTTCTTTATTCTGACAGTGAGTTGGGCCAAGGGGACTTCTTGCGCTTAATGCAGTCTAGCAAAAATCTTCCAAAGACCAGCCAACCACCCGTTGGAGTCTTTGCTGAGGTGTATGAAAAGTTAGCAGCAGACGGAGCTCATATCGTTTCGATTCATATGTCTCATGCCTTGTCAGGAACAGTAGAGGCAGCTCGTCAAGGGGCAACCTTGTCAGGGGCAGATGTGACTGTGATTGATAGTGGCTTTACAGACCAAGCGATGAAGTTTCAAGTGGTTGAGGCAGCTAAGTTGGCTAAAGAAGGAGCAGATCTAGACACCGTTTTAGCTCGTATTGAAGAAGTCAAAGAAAAGACAGAGTTGTATATCGGCGTATCTACCTTGGAAAATCTAGTTAAAGGTGGTCGGATTGGCCGTGTTACCGGACTTTTGAGCTCCCTTCTTAACATCCGTGTGGTGATGCAAATGAAGGACCATCAGTTGGAACCAATCGTCAAGGGACGTGGAAACAAGACCTTTAAGAAATGGTTGGATGAATTGGTAGAGAAACTTTCCCACAGTAAGGTGGCTGAGATCGGGATTTCTTACGCAGGGACACCAGAGTGGGCCAATGAAATGAAGGCTCAGTTGCAATCGCTCGTTGAAAATGCGATCCCAGTTCTCGAAACTGGATCGATTATCCAAACCCATACAGGTGAGAATGCATTTGCAGTTTTGGTGCGCTACGAATAAGCTGAATAAATGTTTGAAAAAACAGGTTTAGTACTTGACCTAAAGGCTTTTTTTAGATATTATAGTACTGTTAAGGCGTAAAGCCTAAAAAAATTTGGAGGATTTGTTAAATGGCTAACAAACAAGATTTGATCGCAAAAGTGGCAGAAGCTACAGAATTGACTAAAAAAGATTCAGCAGCAGCTGTTGACGCTGTATTCGCAGCAGTTTCAGAATACCTTTCAAAAGGTGAAAAAGTTCAATTGATCGGTTTCGGTAACTTCGAAGTTCGTGAACGTGCAGCTCGTAAAGGTCGCAACCCACAAACTGGTAAAGAAATCAAAATCGCAGCTTCTAAAGTTCCAGCATTCAAAGCTGGTAAAGCTCTTAAAGAAGCAGTTAAATAATTGCATTTTGAAAAGCCATCCTAGATTTCTAGGGTGGTTTTTTTGTTGGACAGCTTTATAGGATAAGGGTATAATAGGAAAAAAGAAAGAGAGAAAAGACCATGCGATTCATTTTAGGCCTCTTTGCCTTGTTGTTTATCCGACCTATTTTGTATCTATTGAAAGGGCTGTGGTTTGTACTGGAGTTCTGTTTTATGATTCTCGTGGTCAAAATGATCCTAGGAACCGTGCGCTGGATGACCAGTTGGATCGGTTGAGAGATAGAAAAATAAAATTATTTTTTTACCTTGAATAGTAGAATTAAGTTTAATGCTTAATTCTTTTTTTATAAAAAATTTCACTAAATAATAATTATTTTCAAAAAATGCTTTTTTTTTTTAGCAACCATAGTATAATACTGTGGAGCATGAAAGTAAATTAGGAAAGGGAGCAATTAAGAAAAGTTTATAGTGGTTGTCTGTATTACTATATGTAATTTGGAAAAGTTCAAATTAATACTTGTATTTGTAGGATATTGTGGTAACCATGTAGGACATATATTATATAATCCATAGAATTTAGTTAGTTCTAAATGTACAAAATAGGAGAAAAATAAGATGAAAACAAAAACTTTGGCACTTTTTAGCGGAATTGTAGGTTTAGTTGGTGGTATTTTACTATTAGTTGGACCGTTCTTTATTCTTGGGACTGCAGCTGCTACAGCTAGTTCAGATGCAACTGCAGGATCAATTCTTTTATTAAATGCTTTGAAAATTGCAAATCTAGTATTGGGAATTATTGCAATTGTTTATTACAAGGGTGATGAGCGAGTGGGTGTTGCTCCTTCCGTTCTACTAATTGTAGGTGGATCTGTTGCTATTATCCCATTCTTAGGATGGATTGGTGGAATCATCGTATTGATTGGTGGTTCATTATTCCTCGGCTCTCTTAAAAAATTTAAAACTAATTAATTAGTTTCATTTTTAAGATAAAAAGTCGTATTTAGATACGTGAATCAATGTCCACTGGACATAAACTCGCTTTTCCATTTTCAGGCTCGTGAAAAAAATGTCCCCCGGACATTTTTTTTAATTAAAAGCATTCTAAATAGTGATTTATTTTGAAACATGATATAATAAGAGTAATGAATCGATTAAATCATATTGGAAAGGGGGAATCATAGTGAACGCATTGCATCGTCATGAAGAAGAGCGCGTGGAAGAAGTCTTGCAAAATTTGCGTGCTAAGGGCATTCGGATAACCGATACTCGTAGAGCAGTTCTTTCCTATTTAGTGGCGAGTCATGAACATCCAAGCGCTGAGAAGATCTATCGCGATTTATTGCCTCAGTTTCCAAGCATGAGTTTAGCAACTGTCTACAACAATATAAAAGTTTTGATTGATGAGGGAGTTGTTTCTGAGATCAAGGTTCGCAATGATACCACGACCTATTTTGATTTCATGGGGCATGACCATTTGAATGTGGTGTGTGAAAAATGTGGTCGTATCGCAGATGTGGACATTGAAGTACCAGATCTTCGCGAAGAAGCAGCGAGTCAAAGTGGTTACCAGATCACCAAGACCCAGATGACGGTCTATGGTATTTGCCCAGACTGTCAGAAAAATTAATGTGAGAGAAACCAGAGCCGTCAGGCTCTTTTTTGTGAGAAATTGCACTTTTCTATGGTCGCCACTAGATTTTTTACTGAAAATCTAGTAGAATAAAATAGATAAACGGGGGAAACCTCGGAGAATAAAAAGGAGATCCATCTAATGGTAAAATTGGTTTTTGCTCGCCACGGTGAGTCTGAATGGAACAAAGCTAACCTTTTCACTGGTTGGGCTGATGTTGATTTGTCTGAAAAAGGTACACAACAAGCGATCGACGCTGGTAAATTGATCAAAGAAGCTGGTATCGAATTTGACCAAGCTTATACTTCAGTATTGAAACGTGCGATCAAAACTACTAACTTGGCTCTTGAAGCTTCTGACCAATTGTGGGTTCCAGTTGAAAAATCATGGCGCTTGAACGAACGTCACTACGGTGGTTTGACTGGTAAAAACAAAGCAGAAGCTGCTGAGCAATTTGGTGATGAGCAAGTTCACATCTGGCGTCGTTCATATGATGTATTGCCTCCAGCAATGGATCGTGATGATGAGCACTCAGCACACACTGACCGTCGTTACGCTTCACTTGATGACTCAGTAATTCCAGATGCTGAAAACTTGAAAGTTACTTTGGAACGTGCCCTTCCATTCTGGGAAGATAAAATCGCTCCAGCTCTTAAAGATGGTAAAAACGTATTCGTAGGTGCACACGGTAACTCAATCCGTGCCCTTGTAAAACACATCAAACAATTGTCAGATGACGAAATCATGGATGTGGAAATCCCTAACTTCCCACCATTGGTATTCGAATTTGACGATAAATTGAACGTTGTGAAAGAATACTATCTTGGAAAATAAAAATATCCAGTGGATATTTTTATCCCGAGCCT
>NZ_CAUFJQ010000019.1 GCF_959025735.1 uncultured Streptococcus sp. | reverse complement strand
GCTTTTTGGTATAATGGACCAAGTAGAAAATTAGAAAGATTTGTGGGTGTCTAACAGTTCAGTGAGGTGTTTTGATACCCAAAGAGGTATTAGTGTCATGTCTCAATCTTATATCAATGTGATCGGTGCGGGCCTTGCTGGCTCTGAAGCAGCTTACCAGATTGCCCAACAGGGGATTCAGGTCAAGCTCTATGAAATGCGTGGGGTCAAATCCACTCCGCAACATAAAACAGACAACTTTGCTGAGCTAGTTTGTTCCAACTCTCTTCGTGGGGATTCGTTAACCAATGCTGTCGGGCTCCTCAAAGAAGAAATGCGCCGTCTGGGTTCTGTCATCCTTGAAGCAGCGGAAGCGACTCGTGTACCAGCCGGTGGAGCACTGGCTGTGGACCGAGAAGGTTTTGCTAGCCGGGTGACGGAGAAGGTGTCCCAACACCCTCTTATTGAAGTCATTCGTGATGAAATTACGGAATTGCCGACAGATGCCATCACAGTGGTCGCAACGGGGCCTCTAACCAGCGATGCCTTGGCAGAAAAGATCCATGCCCTTAATGGTGGCGACGGTTTCTATTTCTATGATGCAGCAGCTCCAATCATCGATGTCAATACTGTCGATATGAACAAGGTTTATCTCAAATCACGCTATGACAAGGGAGAAGCAGCCTATCTCAACTGTCCCATGACCAAACAGGAATTTATGGATTTCCACGAGGCCTTGGTCAATGCAGAAGAAGCTCCGCTCAACTCTTTTGAAAAAGAAAAGTATTTTGAAGGTTGTATGCCAATTGAAGTCATGGCCAAACGAGGCATCAAAACCATGCTCTATGGCCCTATGAAGCCAGTTGGACTCGAGTATCCAGATGATTACAAAGGGCCACGTGATGGGGAATTTAAGACACCTTACGCAGTCGTTCAGTTACGCCAAGACAATGCAGCTGCTAGTCTCTACAATATCGTTGGCTTCCAAACTCACCTTAAATGGGGCGAACAGAAACGGGTCTTCCAAATGATTCCAGGTTTGGAACATGCGGAGTTTGTCAGATACGGAGTCATGCACCGCAATTCCTACATGGATTCTCCAAATCTGCTCGAACAAACCTACCGCTCGAAGAAACAACCAAACCTCTTCTTCGCAGGTCAAATGACAGGTGTAGAAGGCTATGTTGAGTCAGCGGCCTCAGGTTTGGTAGCTGGAATCAATGCAGCTCGCCTTTTCAAAGGAGAAGAAGCAGCGATTTTCCCTGAAACGACAGCTATCGGAAGCCTGGCTCACTATATCACCCATGCCGACAGCAAACATTTCCAACCCATGAATGTCAACTTCGGGATTATCAAGGAGCTAGAAGGACCACGCATTCGGGATAAAAAGGAACGGTATGAGAAAATTGCCGAACGTTCTTTACAAGATTTGTCTCAGTTTATGGAAAAATAACCCAATAAAGGAAAAAGTTTGGAGAAAATCCAGACTTTTTCTTCTAAAAATGGTATAATGAATAAAATTTAGAATATAGAGAGTTTTCTGACAATGAACAAATCCTATTTTTATTTAGATATGAAGACACACGAGTTGAAAGTGCCTTATACCGGAAAACTCCGTCGTGTGCGAGTCTTATTACCTAAGAATTATGAAACGGATACAGATAGACGTTACCCTGTTGTTTATTTCCACGATGGGCAAAATGTCTTGTATAGCAAGGAAGCTTATGCGGGTCATTCCTGGAAGGTGATTCCAGCCATTAAGCGGAATCCAGATATTAGTCGCATGATTGTTGTTGCGATCGATAATGATGGTTTCCAACGCATGAATGAATACTCTGCCTGGAAGTACAAGGAATCTAATATTCCTGGCATGCAATTTGGTGGCAAGGGAGTTGAGTACGGCGAATTTGTCATGGAGGTGGTGAAACCTTTTATCGACCAAGAATACCGGACTCTTGCTGATCGAGAACATACGGCCATGATTGGTTCTTCCTTGGGGGGAAATATTACCCAATTTTTGGGCTTAGAGTACCAAGATCAAATCGGATGTTTAGGTGTCTTTTCATCCGCTAACTGGCTTCACCAAGATGCCTTCAATCATTATATCGAACGCAAAAAATTTTATGCAGACCAACGGATTTACATCTATGTAGGAACTGAAGAGGCGGATGATACGGATAAAACTTTGATGGCAGGAAACATCAAGCAAGCCTATATCGATTCATCTCTTCGTTATTATCACGACGTCATTCAACAAGGGGTGGCTTTGGAAAATATTGCCATTCGGATTCAATCTGGGGCTATTCACCACGAAGAAGCATGGGCCGAACATTTACCAGAATGCCTTCGCTTTTTGGCAGAAAAATGGGATTAATAGACTGTAAATTGAAGAAATAAAGGAAAGAGGGAACTTATGAATATTGAACATTTAAGCCACTGGAGTGGCCAACTCAACCGTGAAATGTATCTGAACCGCTATGGACATGCAGGGATTCCTGTTGTTGTCTTTGCCTCCTCAGGTGGCAGCCATAACGAGTACTATGACTTTGGTATGATTGATGCTTGTGCTCAATTTATCGAAGAAGGACGGGTTCAATTCTTTACCCTTTCGAGTGTGGATAGTGATAGCTGGCTTTGTAATTGGAAGAATCCTCACGATCGAGCAGAAATGCACCGAGCTTATGAACGCTATGTGATTGAAGAAGCCATTCCTTTTATCAAACACAAAACAGGCTGGTTTGATCCGATGATGACAACTGGTTGCTCTATGGGAGCCTACCACGCGCTCAACTTCTTCTTGCAACATCCAGATGTCTTTAACAAAGTGATTGCCTTGAGTGGTGTCTATGACGCTCGTTTCTTTGTTAGTGACTTTGGAGGCGATGAAGCAATTTACCAAAACTCGCCATCTGATTATATTTGGAACCAAAACGATGGCTGGTTTATCGATCGTTACCGTCAGGCTGAAATCGTTGTTTGTACTGGTTTAGGGGCTTGGGAACAAGATGGACTTCCATCTTTCTACAAACTGAAAGAAGCCTTTGATCACAAAAATATTCCTGCATGGTTCGCTGAATGGGGACATGATGTCGCCCACGATTGGGAATGGTGGCGCAAGCAAATGCCATACTTCCTAGGCCAAATGCATCTTTAAGTAAAAAGGGAGGAGACCTCAATGAATTATATCGTTATTTCACCATATTACCCACAAAACTTCCAACAATTTACAATTGAATTGGCTAATAAAGGGATCACTGTTTTGGGAATTGGTCAAGAGCCATATGAACAGTTAGATGAGCCTTTGCGCAACAGCTTAACAGAATATTTCCGAGTTGAAAATTTGGAAAATCTAGACGAAGTGAAGCGAGCAGTAGCCTTTCTTTTCTACAAACACGGGCCAATCGATCGCATCGAATCCCACAATGAATACTGGTTGGAATTGGATGCGGCGCTTCGGGAGCAATTCAATGTCTTCGGGGCTAAGCCAAAAGATCTGAAGAAAACCAAGTTCAAATCCGAAATGAAGAAACTCTTCAAGAAGGCTGGAGTCCCAGTCGTACCTGGTGCAGTAGTTAAAACAGAAAAAGACATTGATAAGGCTGTGAAGAAGATTGGGTTACCATTGATTGCTAAGCCTGACAATGGGGTAGGAGCAGCAGCGACCTTCAAGATCGAAACGCCAGAAGATGTGGACCATTTCAAGGCAGAATGGGATGGCCACACAGAGTACTTCTTTGAGAAATTCGTCACTTCTAGTGAGATTTGTACCTTTGATGGTCTGGTTGATCGTGATGGTAATATTGTCTTCTCGACTACTTTTGACTATGCCTATACGCCACTCGATTTGATGCTCTACAAGATGGACAATTCTTATTATGTTCTTAAAGAGATGGATCCAAAATTGCGTCAATACGGGGAAGCGATTGTCAAAGCCTTTGGTATGAAGGAACGTTTCTTCCACATTGAGTTCTTCCGCGATGGGGATGACTATATTGCGATCGAGTACAATAATCGCCCTGCAGGTGGCTTTACCATCGACGTCTACAACTACGCTCACTCGATTGATTTGTACCGTGGCTATGCTGCCATCGTAGCAGGGGAACCCTTCCCAGCTTCTGAGTTTGAGCCCCTTTATTGCTTGGCAACTTCTCGTCGTGCCAATGCAACCTATGCTCTGTCAGAGGAAGAAGTTTTGGCTAAATACCATGATCAATTCCGTGTCAAGAAAGACATGCCAGCGGCCTTTGCGGAACTTCAGGGAGATTACCTCTATATGCTTACAACACCTAGTCGTGAAGTAATGGAACAAATGATTCATGATTTTGGTCAACGCCAATCATAAGATGATGACCGGTAGGATAGGATCCTATCGGTTTTTTATATTTTAATGCAATCTCATGAAAGAAAAGTTTGTGAAATAGTTTGTTTGAAGTTGAAAATGCTTATAAAACCTTCCTCCAAGGTATATAGTTTGTGAAATTATTTGAGCATTATTTTTGACAGTGCTTTCATTTTTGGCTAGAATGAAAGAGAATGAATAAATGCTAAGAAAGGCGAAATGATGGCAACATTAGATAAAAGTCTCTTATTGGAAATGTTCCGTAAAATGGAAGAAATCCGTCGCATGGACTTAAAAATTGCACAGTTAGTAAAAAAAGGGAAAGTGCCAGGAATGACGCACTTTTCTGTTGGGGAAGAAGCAGCAAACGTTGGCGCTATGTTGGCTTTAAACGACGATGATTTGCTGACATCTAACCACCGTGGACACGGACAAGCCATTGCTAAAGGAATCGATTTGAATGGCATGATGGCAGAAATCCTAGGGAAATATACTGGTACTTGTAAAGGGAAAGGTGGTTCCATGCATATTGCTGACCTAGATGCCGGAAACCTTGGCGCTAACGGGATCGTTGGTGGTGGTATGGGAATTGCAGTAGGTGCTGCCCTTACACAACAAATGAAAAAGACTGGTAAGATTGTCGTCTGCTTCTTTGGGGACGGCGCAACCAACGAAGGTGTCTTCCACGAAGCGGTCAATATGGCTTCTATCTGGAATCTGCCAGTTATTTTCTACTGTATCAATAACGGTTACGGAATCTCTGCTGATATCAAGAAAATGACCAATATCCAGCATATTCATGAGCGTAGTGCTGCTTATGGCATTCCTGGAATGTTTATTCCTGATGGGAACAACGTTATTGATGTCTATGAAGGATTTAAGAAGGCAGTCGATCACGTCCGCTCTGGTAAAGGCCCTGTCTTGATCGAGAGTGTCACCTATCGTTGGCTTGGTCACTCATCTTCAGACCCTGGTAAATACCGGACCCGTGAAGAAGTCGAAGAGTGGAAGAAGAAAGATCCAATCGAAAACCTTCGCAAGTATCTCCTTGAAAATGAGATTGCGAGCGCAGAAGAATTGGATCAGATCCAAGAAGAAGTAAAAGAAGCCGTTGAAGCTTCAGTGAAATTTGCGGAAGAAAGCCCATTCCCTCCACTCGAATCAGCTTTCGAAGATATTTACGCAGACTAAGGGGGAGTAGAGAATTATGGAAACTAAATTAATGTCTTTCCGCGATACCATTATCCTTGCTATGTCTGAGGAAATGCGTCGCGACGAAAATGTATTGTTGATGGGAGAAGATGTCGGAGTTTTCGGTGGAGACTTCGGAACTTCAGTAGGAATGCTTGAGGAATTTGGTCCAGAACGTGTCCGTGACTGTCCGATTTCTGAGGCTGCGATTTCAGGTGCAGCAGCAGGTGCAGCCATGACCGGACTTCGCCCAATCGTTGATATGACCTTCATGGATTTCTCAGTAATTGCCATGGATGCTATCGTTAACCAAGCTGCTAAGACTCGCTACATGTTTGGTGGTAAAGGTCAAGTGCCGATGACCATTCGCTGTGCTGCTGGTAACGGAGTTGGTTCTGCAGCCCAACACTCCCAATCTTTGGAATCTTGGTTTACTCATATTCCTGGTTTGAAAGTTGTTGCTCCTGGTACGCCAGCGGATATGAAAGGACTGCTCAAGTCATCTATCCGTGATAACAACCCCGTTATTATTCTTGAGTACAAATCAGAATTCAACCAAAAAGGGGAAGTGCCAGTTGATCCAGACTACACGATTCCACTTGGTGTCGGAGAAATCAAACGTGAAGGAACTGACGTCACTGTCGTAACCTACGGGAAAATGCTTCGTCGCGTTATGCAAGCTGCTGAAGAATTGGCAGAAGAAGGCATCTCAGTTGAAGTAGTAGACCCACGGACCTTGGTTCCTCTTGATAAAGAAATCATCATTAACTCTGTCAAGAAGACAGGAAAAGTAGTCCTTGTCAATGATGCCCATAAAACAAGTGGCTATATCGGTGAAATTTCAGCTATCATTTCTGAATCAGAAGCATTTGATTACTTGGATGCACCAATCCGCCGTTGTGCGGGGGAAGATGTGCCAATGCCTTACGCACAAAACCTTGAAAATGCAATGATTCCAACGGTTGAAAGCATCAAAGATGCTATTCGTAAAACATATAACAAAGAATAATACATAACATAAATTATGTAACAACCAATGAATTAGACGAGGAAACTTTGTATCTTTTTAGGTACAAAGTTCTCTGCGTCCTTGATATCTTAAAAATGAACTCGGGCTAAAGTCTGTGTGAAAAAGATAAACTTACCTAGAAACTAAAGTTTCTTCGTTAAGTTTCCTATTTTCACTTTGACTTTTGACGCCCTTAGTATCTTATAATAGAATAGGAGAGGTCATGGCTGATGATAAGCTAAGAGCGACTCCTGCGGCTAGAAAATTAGCGGATGATCTTGGGATCAACCTCTATGATGTTTCTGGTTCAGGCGCAAACGGTCGTGTCCACAAAGAAGACGTGGAAACATATAAAGACACAAATGTGGTTCGCATTTCACCACTTGCAAAACGAATTGCTTTAGAACACAATATTGCTTGGCAAGAAATCCAAGGAACTGGTCATCGTGGTAAGATCATGAAGAAGGACGTCCTTGCTTTCCTTCCTGAAAATATTGAAAATGAGACCATTAAGTCACCGGCTGAAATCGAGAAGGTGGAGGAAGCTCCAGATAATGTGACACCTTATGGTGAGATCGAGCGGATTCCGATGACACCAATGCGGAAGGTGATCGCTCAACGGATGGTGGAATCTTACTTAACAGCACCAACCTTCACATTGAACTATGACGTTGATATGTCTCAAATGTTGGCCCTTCGTAAGAAAGTATTGGACCCAATCATGGAAGCCACTGGCAAGAAAGTCACTGTAACAGATTTACTTTCTCTAGCGGTGGTTAAGACCTTGATGAAGCACCCATACATCAATGCGTCATTGACAGAAGATGGCAAAACCATCATTACTCATAACTATGTCAACTTAGCGATGGCAGTTGGGATGGACAATGGATTGATGACTCCAGTTGTCTACAATGCTGAAAAGATGACCTTGTCAGAGTTGGTAGTAGCCTTTAAGGATGTTATCGGACGTACCTTGGATGGTAAGCTTGCTCCAAGTGAATTGCAAAACTCAACCTTTACCATCAGTAACTTAGGAATGTTTGGCGTTCAATCATTTGGACCGATTATCAACCAACCAAACTCTGCCATCCTTGGAGTTAGTGCAACGGTTGAAAAACCAGTGGTTGTGAATGGTGAAATTGTCATTCGTCCAATCATGAGCTTGGGCTTGACCATTGACCACCGCGTTGTCGATGGAATGGCTGGTGCCAAATTCATGAAAGATTTGAAAGCCTTGATTGAAGACCCGATTTCAATGTTGGTCTAATCAACGAGAGAATAGAAACAAGAAAAAGAGGGAAATAAAATGGCCTTAGAAGTAATTATGCCAAAAGCCGGCGTAGATATGACCGAAGGACAAATCGTTCAGTGGAATAAAAAAGTCGGCGAATTTGTAAAAGAAGGAGAAGTTCTCCTTGAAATCATGACAGACAAAGTCAGCATGGAGTTGGAAGCGGAAGAAGATGGCTACTTGATCGCTATCCTGAAAGGGGACGGAGAAACTGTTCCTGTAACAGAAGTGATTGGTTATCTTGGTGAAGAAGGGGAAAATATCCCTACAGCTGGAGCAGCAGCACCAGAAGCGAGTCCAGCACCAGCTGCAGTAAGTGATTCAAACGATGACAATAAGAGTGATGACGCTTATGATATCGTAGTAATCGGTGGGGGCCCTGCTGGTTACGTATCTGCTATTAAGGCAGCACAATTAGGCGGTAAAGTTGCTCTTGTTGAGAAATCTGAACTTGGTGGAACATGCTTGAACCGCGGATGTATCCCAACTAAGACTTACCTCCACAACGCTGAAATCATTGAAAATATTGGTCATGCAGCAAACCGTGGTATTATCATTGAAAATCCAAGTTTCTCAGTAGATATGGATAAGGTTTTTGAAACCAAGAACAAGGTCGTAAATACCCTCGTCGGTGGAGTTGCAGGACTTCTTCGTAGCTACGGAGTGGATGTTCACAAGGGTATCGGTACCATTACGAAAGATAACAATGTCTTGGTCAACGGTTCTGAATTGCTTGAAACCAAGAAAATCATCCTTGCCGGTGGTTCAAAAGTTAGCAAGATTAACGTTCCTGGTATGGAATCATCCCTTGTAATGACGAGTGATGACATCTTGGATATGAATGAAGTCCCAGAAAGCCTTGTGATCATTGGTGGTGGGGTTGTCGGTATCGAGCTTGGTCAAGCCTTTATGACCTTTGGTTCAAAAGTAACTGTTATTGAAATGATGGACCGCATTGTTCCAGCTATGGATGCTGAAGTATCTAAGAACCTTCGTTTGATCCTTGAACGTAAAGGCATGACAATCTTGACCGATACGAAACTGCAAGAAATCATTGAAGAAGATGGCAAACTTCGCATCAAGGTTGAAGGAAAAGACGATATTATCGCCAACAAAGCTCTTCTATCAATCGGACGTGTTCCAGACCTTGAAGGTATCGGAGATGTTGAATTTGAATTGGATCGTGGACGGATCAAGGTCAATGAATACATGGAAACATCTGTTCCAGGTATCTATGCGCCAGGTGACATCAACGGTACTAAGATGTTGGCCCACGCTGCCTTCCGTATGGGTGAAGTTGCCGCTGAAAATGCCCTTAAGGGAAATCATGCTGTTGCCAAATTGAATTTGACACCTGCAGCTATCTACACCCTTCCAGAAGTTGCGGCTGTTGGTTTGACCGAAGAACAAGCTCGTGAGAAATACGATGTTCAAATCGGTAAGTTTAACTTTGCGGCGAACGGTCGTGCCATTGCATCAGATGCGGCTCAAGGATTCGTTAAAGTCATTGCAGACAAGAAATACGGTGAAGTTCTTGGAGTGCATATCATTGGTCCAGCTGCTGCTGAATTGATCAACGAAGCTTCTACTATCATTGAGATGGAAATCACTGTGGAAGAAATGCTCAAGACTATTCATGGTCACCCAACCTTCTCAGAAGTGATGTACGAAGCCTTTGCGGATGTACTCGGCTTGGCTGTTCACTCACCTAAGAAGAAATAATATTTGAAATGATAGAATGGCTGGACAGCAAATGCTGGACCAGTCTCTATCGTATATAAAGGAATCTTATGAAATACATTATTAATTATTCAAATGATACTGCTTTTAATATTGCTTTAGAAGAGTATGCTTTTAAGCATCTGTTAGATGAGGATCAAATCTTCCTTCTTTGGATTAACAAACCTTCGATTATCGTTGGTCGTCACCAAAATACCATCGAAGAAATCAACCGTGACTATGTTCGGGAGCATGGGATTGAAGTGGTTCGCCGGATCAGTGGTGGTGGGGCTGTTTATCACGATTTGAACAACCTCAACTACACCATCATTTCAAAAGAAGATGAAAACAAGGCCTTTGACTTCAAGAGCTTCTCAACTCCAGTTATCAATACTTTAGCTGAACTTGGTGTTAAAGCTGAATTTACAGGCCGTAACGATTTGGAGATCGACGGTAAGAAATTCTGTGGGAATGCCCAAGCCTATATTAATGGCCGTATCATGCATCATGGTTGTCTTCTCTTTGATGTGGATTTGTCAGTCCTAGCTAACGCACTTAAAGTGTCTAAAGATAAGTTTGAATCAAAAGGGGTTAAATCAGTCCGTGCTCGAGTAACTAATATTATCGATGAGTTACCAGAAAAGATCACTGTTGAAGAGTTCCGTGACCTACTTTTGGAATACATGAAAAAAGAATATCCTGAAATGACAGAATATGTCTTCTCAGATGAAGAATTGGCAGAGATCAACCGTATCAAGGAAATCAAGTTCGGTACCTGGGATTGGAACTATGGTAAATCACCAGAGTATAACGTCCGTCGTGGAACAAAATTCCCAAGCGGTAAGGTTGAAATCTTCGCTAATGTCATTGAATCCAAAATTCAAGATATCAAGATTTATGGTGACTTCTTTGGTATCGAAGATGTTGCAGCGGTAGAAGATGTTCTTCGTGGCGTTAAATACGAACGTGAAGACGTCCTCAAAGCCCTTCAAACCATTAATCTAGGTCGTTACTTTGCAGGTATCACTGCAGAAGAAATTGCTGAAGCAGTGGTGGAATAAAGTAAAAGATATCCATTTAACATGGATATCTTTTATCTTAAACTTGATATTCGAAAACTATGAGTGTACAATATAGAGGAAATCTGAACACAAAAGGGGATTATATTCGATGATGAGAGTTCCAGTGGAAAATCTTGGTCTATTTGAACAGTTAGATCGTATAGTCGTGGCTTTTTTTAGAAAGCAACAATCTTCAAGTCCTTATGATTTGAATGTCAGTATTACACAAGAACATGTTGACCAGAAAAAGCAGGAGCTAGAACCATTAGGCTATCAAGCTGTCCAACTACCATTAGGAATGGCTTTAGATAACGTCATCCAGCAACCACATTATGAAAACCTAATCATTGGTGGGCTTGCTCCTGAGGAAATAATTGTTAGCAAAGAAGAATTAATGCCTTTGAAAGATATCGTGGATAGCTTTTGTATTATGTACGCTGCAGCGAATAACAGATTGGAAAATAGTAAAGCTTATGAATTAATGAAAGATAAGACGGTTTATTTTATTGGTAAACTATTTACAGATTTTCCGAAGGCCGGTGATGAAATTGCTTATTTAGGAATTGATCGAATAGCGAGTGACGGAACACCATATGAAGCAGTGAAATGCTTTTTAACAGAAGAGAGTGCAGAGAAGTACAATGGTGAAAAAAGACCGGTCACCCCTGCAAACCTGGCTTATCTAAAATCATTTTGGGGAAAACCAGTCATTATTGAACCACACCGTAATTATTGGATCGAATTTTTATAGAAAGAATAAAAGAGCGTAAGATTCCATAAAAAATCTTACGCTCTTTTTAACTCTAAATATATTACATAATTTAGGTTATGTGATATCATAAACTATCCAAGGCATTTTTCTGCTCATCATTAACGATATGCGTGTACAAGTCTGTAACTTGTGTGCTAGCATGTCCCAGCTGGTGGCTGACCAAAACCTGTGATTTGGTTGCATCATAGAGACGCGTTGCTAATGTATGGCGAAGCTTATGGGGTGTCACACGGACTTTGAAGTCTTCTGAATACTTGGCGACCATCTTTTCCACGCTAGAAGCATCAATTCGGTTTGGAACACCTCGATACATGGTTAGAAAGAGAGCTGTATCAGTCTTTTCAGTCTTGTAACGTTTGTCTCGAATAGCAAGATATTGCTCTAGATAAGGCTTAGCAAAGGCAGCAACATTGACTGAGTCTCGTTTTCCACCTTTTCGAGTGACGTCAATGACCATCATCTTAAGATTAAGGTCACGAAGGTCCAAGTTGACTGCCTCAGATAAACGGACACCAGAGGCAAGAAGGAGTGCGATAATCGCTAAATCACGCTCTTTATTCTTATTGAATGAAGATAAGGCGCGATTTGAGAGTGTTTGAGGGTACTCCTGGTCGATATAGTTGAGGAAACCTTCTGTTTCATCCCCTAAAAAGAGCTTTTGCTTGATATTTTCAGCTCGGGCCGCCAAGGTTTCTTTCTTTTTCTTGGTAGCAACCTTCTTCATGACATTGCGATAGAAATAAGGTTCACCTTGTTCATTTTCAACCTCCTCAGTCAAATACTTATAAAGACTAGAAAGTGCAGAAAGGGTACGGTTAATGGTTGTTTGAGAAACCCCGTTTTTCGTCGTATTGGCATTGAGCAGAGGACGTTCACGTAAGTAAAGAATAAAGGATTCCATGTCTTTCTTGGTCATGTGCTCCAGAACGTCTAAAGGGATCTCGGACATGGTATCAGCATCCGATATACCAGATTCCAAGACCCAGGTAAAAAATCGATCGTATTCCTTTAAGTATTCGTACAAGGTCGTAAAACTGTATGGAACAGCCAGTTTCGATTGGTAATACTCCAATACGTACCAGGGCATGACTTGTTTGAGTTTATCAATCCGTTCTAATAAGATCTCGCGTTTCATGTTTTTATCCAAATCTTTCTATACTAGTAGTATAGCATAGCCAGATATATTTTTCAAGAAAATTATAGTTTTTCGGAAAGATGTTATAGGGTTTATATAGGACTGTTTTGTTTCTATATCTATACAGATTCCTTTTAAACACAAAACAATCAGCAAATCTCATGGATTTACTGATTGTTTTTCTTTTCTAACTTATTTTTCTACATATCGAAATGGAATCTTGCTACCACAGAGCCAATTATAGACTCGGTCATTGACTTGAACGTTCATAGCTTCGTGGGCATATTCTGGCATGATTAAATGCTCTTTTGGACATTCTAATCGATTATAAATGGCAAACTGTGTTTCAGGATGACAGACATCATCATCTAGCCCGGTAATCATGTGAACTTGTCCTTTGATACGATGGGCAAAATTTTTTACATCAATATAGGCCAAAGTCTGCATCAAACGATCTTCGGTTTCGTGGAATGGATCATGGAACTTAAAATAACGGAAAAGCTCGTCATAGGCCTCGCTGGTGTTCCCAATCTCCAATACCCGTCTGAAATCCGATAAGAATGGGTAAATGGCTACCGTTCGTTGAATCCTTTGACTCAATCCAGCAGCTACAAGGGCCAAGGCACCACCTTGAGAGGCTCCATAGCTAGCGAGTTTGCTGTCGTCTACTTGAGGAAGGCTGGCTACAATTTCAATTAACTGGTAAAGATCTAAATAGACATCCTTATAAAAGAGCTCATCCGGACCTTCCACGGCTCCGCGGATAATCTGTCCTTTAACCGTATTTCCAAGTGGTGAGCGATCTCCGTCGGTTGAATAGCCTGACTGGCCTCTCACGTCCATAGACACAACACCATAGCCGGCTACTGTATAAGCTAACATATCAGCCCAATCCCAACAACGGCCCATATAGCCATGAAAATGGAAAATAACTGGAACCTTTTGATCCGTTTTTGGGAAAACAACCCGCGCATAAACGGATCCATCTCGTGTTCCTTTAAAGGTTAATTCATAACATCGAACATTTGGAATGCTGAAATCTCGTTCTTCAAGTTTGTATTCAGGCAGTTCAGTCATCTTTGCTAGGGCTTGATCCCAAAAAGCATCAAAATCTGCGGGAACCTCATCTCGTCCCTTATAATCTTTCATTGTTTCTAATAATTTGGGATCTTTCATAAAATCCTCCTTAAGTATGTGTAATCGCTACCAAAAATGTACCATATTTACTTAAGGATTGCAAGAGACAAATAAAAAATTACATAATCGAAATTATGTAATTTACTTATAGATTCAAAAATAGACTTAATTGTTTCACTAGATCTGGATTAGTGGGTAAAGCTGAATGATGAGCTTTACGACCGTTTAAATTCACTTCTGTATAGGCTTGTTTCTCAAAAATAGATTGTGCTGCTTGGGCACTAGAAAGGGGAACGATTCCGTCTGATTTTCCAGCAAAGCTACCGACAAAGTTAAGGACCTCTACTTCTTTATCTAATCGATGCTTCCATTTTTGAAAATCGTCATACATTTCTTGATTGAATTGGTAAGGACTGCTAATAATAGCGAGCTTGCTTACGGTCAGCTTATTCTTTTCTAAAAAGCCACTTTCCAATAAACCAGTCAAAACTAGTCCACCATTGGAGTGCCCAACTGCCTTGAACTCTGTAAAATAATAGTGATCAAGAAGATAGGTTAAAGCGATCTTAAGGGATTCGATTTGCTGCTTGATATTGCTGTAGCCATCTCGATTGTTCTCGAAGCCAATCACAATCATCGGATTCGGCTCTTTCGTATTTAGTCTTCCCTCCATTTCTATAGAATGATCTTTATTGACTTTTATTTTTAAAAGACTCTGTTTTTTTCTAGAAAAGCGATGGAGCATGCGGATGGTTCCGTTGAATCGCTGGATACTGGCTGAACTCCCAGGGACAAAGATGATTGGTCTGATCGGAGGTTTCTTCGACCCTTTTGGAAATTCAAAGGGCTTGCTGTGCGAAGAAAACAATCTTGTAAAGAAACGAATGAGTTGTTGAAATAGTTTTTTTAACATGTTTCCTCTAGTAGTAGTTTCTAAAAGAACCCAGAACAGTGTGTTCCAGGCCCTTATTAGAAACGATTATTTCCGTTTTTTCTTATTTTTTCGCATTTGTTTGGCCATCTTGTTCATCGCCCGTTTCATCATAAATTCACCGGCTTTTCCTTTGAGACCACCACCGAACATTTGGCTCATATCAGGCATTCCAGCGCCTCCGCCAAGAGCTGACAAGTCAGGCATGCCACCTTGTCCCATCATCCCTTCAAGAGCAGACATATCAGGCATTCCACCAGGCATATTCTTCGGCATATTATTTGGATTGAGCCCCATTTGTTTCATCATCTTGTTCATATCGCCAGAGAGGACACCTTGCATCATCTGCTTGGCTTGGTTAAAGTCCTTGATGAATTTATTGACTTCGACAAAGGTATTTCCTGATCCAGCAGCAATCCGACGACGACGGCTTGGATTCAAGAGATCTGGATTTTCGCGTTCAGCTGGGGTCATGGATGATACGATCGCACGTTTGCGAGCAATTTCTCGTTCATCGACCTTGAGGTTCTTCATGGCAGGATTATTAGCCATACCTGGAAGCATCTTGAGCAGGTCTTCCATTGGTCCCATGTTTTGGACTTGGTCTAACTGATCGATGAAGTCGTTGAAATCAAAGGTGTTTTCTCGCATCTTCTCAGCGAGTTCAAGGGAACGTTTCTCATCGTATTCTTGAGAAGCCTTCTCGATTAACGTCAGCATATCCCCCATACCGAGGATCCGACCAGACATACGGTCTGGGTGGAAGGTTTCGATATCGGTTATTTTTTCACCAGTACCAGTGAATTTGATTGGTTTTCCAGTAATCTGACGGACAGAAAGGGCCGCACCACCACGGGTATCCCCATCGATCTTGGTCAAGATAACCCCAGTCACTTCGAGTTGTTCATTGAACTCACGCGCCACATTGGCCGCTTCTTGACCGATCATGGCATCGACAACCAAGAGGATTTCATTTGGCTCGGCAAGGGCTTTGACATCCCGCAACTCGCCCATGAGTTTTTCATCGATTTGCAGACGACCAGCCGTATCGATCAAGACATAGTCATTGTGGTTGGCTCTCGCCTGCTCCAAACCTTGACGAACGATCTCTACTGCAGGGACTTCTGTACCAAGTGAGAAGACAGGGACATTGATCTGTCGACCAAGAGTCTTCAACTGGTCGATGGCTGCTGGACGATAGATATCGGCCGCAATCATCAAAGGACGTGCATTCTCTTCCTTGACCAATTTGTTGGCCAATTTACCCGCAAAGGTTGTTTTACCAGCCCCTTGAAGACCGACCATCATGATAATGGTTGGAATCTTAGGTGATTTGATAATTTCTGCTGTTTCTGAACCCAAAATCGCTGTCAATTCTTCATCGACAATCTTCACGATTTGTTGGGCAGGGTTCAAGGTTTCGATGACTTCATGACCTACAGCCCGCTCGCGGACCCGTTTGATGAAGTCTTTTACAACAGGAAGGGCAACGTCGGCCTCTAAGAGGGCTAGACGAATCTCTTTGGTTGCCTCTTGGACATCCGCTTCAGAGATTTTGCCTTTCTTACGAAGATTTTTAAAGACGTTTTGTAAACGTTCGGTTAAACTTTCAAATGCCATACTCTTTCTCCTATTTTTTCAATTCAGTGGAAATCGTCCGAAATGTTGCAAACATTCTAGTTCTTCGGGTGTGACTTCTTTCATGATTTCATTTGGATATCCCCAACAGCTAAAACCTATTTGCATAGCTTTGGAGATATCATTGGGCGAGATAATCTGTAGTCGAGTAGGAAATACTTCCTCTGCGACTAATAGTTTGCAAGGTATTCCTTGATAAATGACGAGACTGCCCATAATCACTCCCGATTGTCAATGCTTGATAAAATTTCAACCTGCTCTTGTAGAAAAGTATCTTCCGGATAGCGTTCTAAAATCTGATCCAAAATCTGGCTGCGTACAATGTAATCGGAATACATATGGAGTTTCATTTCGTAGTCTTCCAAAATCTTTTCTGTACGTTTAATATTGTCATAGACCGCTTGACGGCTCACTCCAAACTCTTCTGCAATCTCAGCCAAGCTGTAGTCATCTGCGTAATAGAGCTCGATATAATTCATCTGCTTGTCCGTCAAGAGCGCTGCATAAAACTCAAAGAGCGCATTCATTCGGTTGGTTTTCTCAATTTCCATACCTTTCATTATATCAAAAAATCCCGCTAAAGACTAGCGGGACTTGATGCTTTTTGAGCTTGAAGTAAGAGGATTCATCATTAGAGTTTCAGTGCCAACATATTGACCGTCATCCCTGCTGCAGTTCCCATCAAGAAGATGGTATCTCCTTCCTTCACATAGCCATGATCCAATGCATAGGCTAGGCCGAAAGGCACGGCTACCGAAACCATATTTCCATAATCACTGACAATATTGAGGTACTTGTCTTTGCCAACGCCTAATTTGTCCATGACCAGTGGCAAGGCACGGCTTGCTTGGTGAGGAATAATATAGTCTACAGCATCTTTAGAAATGCCTGATTTCTCTTGGAATTCTTGGAACATTTCTGGAATAACACGGGCAGAAAGCAAAAGAATCTTCTTCCCTTTCATATCAAACATGAAATCAGTCTTGGTTGCTTCAGAGTACAATTTCGGATGATAAGCTGTCAAACCACCACGAATTTCAGTATCATGGGCTCCCTCAGACCAGGTACGTTGCATACTGGCAATGATTCCTTTATCTTCCTTTGTTGCTTCAAAAATAAAGGCTGCAGCTCCATCACTAAACAATTCAAAGCTTTCTTTTTGTTTAGGATTCAGCCCTAGGCTCCCTACTTCACTAGATACAATCAGAACCCGTTGGTATTCACCACCTTCAATCAGATAAGAAACAGTGCTTAAAGCAGATACAAAACTGGTACAGGTGGTATTGATATCCATAGCAGGAATCGTTAGTCCCTTGGCCACGCGCTCATGGATCAGAGCTGCTGTACAAGGAATGGGCTGAACGCCAACAGCACTAGCCGAAACCAGGCAGTCGATGTCTGCCATCTTAAGTCCTGCATGGTTTAAAG
Source organism: uncultured Streptococcus sp. (assembly GCF_959025735.1). Lineage (GTDB taxonomy): Bacteria > Bacillota > Bacilli > Lactobacillales > Streptococcaceae > Streptococcus. Next base: position 4,040 of record NZ_CAUFJQ010000019.1, on the reverse strand, counting down.
CAGCTTTAATCGCACGCGCTGCAAGATCAATCTGTGTTTCTTCTCCTTCTTTCACGCGGTAACGAGTCTGGTCTTTGAAAGTTACGGTATGAGCTGGAAGCGCTGTTCCATAGCCTTTAATTTGCAAATGTCTTTTTACGGTAGTCATAGGATTCTCCTTTTATTGAAGTCGTTGAACACGTTTTAATTTACGTGTTGGGTCCCATTGGTAATCGATAAATTGAATACTTGGGAGAATGAATTGTTTTTGCTGAGCTAAGAGTTCAAATTGAGCAAAAATCGCTTGCTCCATAGACTCTGTCCGGTGACTCAAGGCAATGGTAATGGATCCATCTGCCAACTGAGTTACTTGATAGTCCTGAATATTTTCGACAAAGAGAATGCACCGTCGAATAAAATCCGGATAGATCATCTGGCTACTGCCATCTTCTTTTTTGAAATAGAAGATATCGTCTGATCTTCCTTCAATCTTTGCGATTCGAGTAAAGACGGAACCACAAGGGCAAGGAGACTTTTCTTCCACCAAAATATCATTGAGTCGGTAGCGATAGATCGGTTGACTGGTTCGTTTGAAATCCGTAATAATCGGATAAAAGCGGCTATCATCAAGATACTCTTTTTCGACATACAAAATATCTTCGTTGAGATGTAGATTGCCTTCTGAACAGGTACAAGCTAAAAATCCCTCTGTCGCTTGGTAGACCTGATCAACCTTGTCTAGTTGAAAAGCTTTGGCGATGGTATGAGCATCTCGATCTTCTAGAATCTCTGCGACAGAAACAACCTTGACAGGTTGGATCGCAAGTTGCTGATTGCTGACATAGTTGGCTAACTCAATCAAGGTTGAAGCTGGTGCGACCACAATGGTTGGTTGATAGTCTTTGAGTCGCTCTAAATGCTCCTTGCTATCCTTGAAAATATCAAAATATTCCAAGCGAATAAGGCCTGAATTAATGGTTTGATAGAGTTCATTGTCCGCTCGTAAGAAAAAGGCAATGCGATGACCAAACAGTTTTCCTTTCGGAAGCATCTTGGCTAAGATCGCTGCAGCCCACATACTTCTTTCTTTTTCTGTGGTGACAAAAACTCCTCGGTGGCCAGAAGTCCCAGAAGACAAGCCTACTGCTACTTCTCCATTCATCTCAGTAAAATCTCGCGTCTGTTCTCCGCGAATCGCCATCTCTAAAGCCTGATCTCGATCCACCCCTAGGGTATTGAGCTCATTGAAATGTGTCATCATGAACGATTTATCCATGGTTCCAAAGGATTCGGGAGAATGGGTTTGAAAATAGGGGGATTTAGAAGTGATAAATGCATGGTAGCGTGCCAATTGTTTATCTTGGTATCGCTTCAAGGCCTCCTTTGAACGGAATCGATGGAACCATCTGGTTTCAATAAAGGTTTTCAGAAAGACTGTTTTTTTCATTTAAAATCCTTTCAATCCGATCTTGCGGGTCGTGGCTGACCACAACTTGAATGCCATCTTGCAAGAGCGTTTCCAGCAAGTCAGTTCCTTTAAGATAAGCCTTCTTATCATCCTGAACCAAGGAAGGAATCAGTCGCATTTGCCGTGTGTAAGGCAAGAGGTCCACTCCCCAAGAAAGATCTGCTCCGATGAAGAGTTTGAGCTCATCCATATAAAGACAACCTTGCCCTCTCGCATGCCCATCGATGGACGAAACAAGGATGCTCCCATCTCCAAAAAGATCCGCAGTCGGGCGATAGGGGAAAGCAGGAAGCCTTTGATCTGCTTTGAGACAAGTCACCCGATCTTTGAAATCAGCTGGCAAAAACTCTTTAAAAATCAGATCTTTAAATTTCGGTTTTTGGTACACCTCATAGACTTCCTGGGTAACAAAGAAATGAGCATTTGGAAAAAGGGCTGCTCCACCGAGATGATCAGGGTGCAAATGCGAAAGAATCACATAGGAAATGGATGCCGGATCAATCCCACGCTCTTGCAATAAATAATTGATCTGGTCTTCTTTTTTCATCTGCATTGGGGTGGCTAGACGGTACCAAAAATACCGAGCTTTTTTCTTAATCTCGTAGTGATAGCCGGTATCGTACAAAATATAGCCTTTTTCACGGTGGTGAATCAAAAAGACACCTGCTGGAAATTGCATTTTTTCATTCGGAATCCCTTTGAATAAGAGACCGGAATGACTGCTACAATAGCCCGCTGGAAAATAATCAATGTGCTTGATCATGTTGGACATAGTTGTCAATCCCTTCTTCAATGGTCATTTTTGGATAGTAGCCAAGATCAGTTTGGGCCTTTTGAATATCGAGGGTTTGGCTATATCGAAGGAGATAATAGGTATAGCGAGTCAATGGGGGTTCGGCTTTCAGATGAAAGAATCGATACACCCCTTCAAGGCTATAGGCCACACCTGCTACAAGACCTGCTGGAAGTTTCCGATAGCGAATCGGCTCTCCCAATCCCTTTAGTGTGGCTTCAATCAAATACTTAAAGGTCTTTGGTTCTCCATTTGTAATATTGTAAACTTGTCTGTGTGCTTCTTTTGCTTCCAGAGCCAAGCGAATGGCTAGGGCAACATTTTCCACACAGGTCATATCCATGAGCTGCTCTCCTCCTCGAATCAAAGGAATTCCAATTTTTCGACTGAGGCGTAAGACACGAGGCAAAATGCTGGTATCCCCCACACCAAATAATCCTCTAGGACGCAAGATGATACTTGGCACATCCGGATAGTCAGAAAAAAGTTTTTCAGACGCCAATTTACTTCGGATGTAATTGTTGAGGTGATTTTCTTTTGGAGCATCACTTTCCATGATGTTTAATTGATCTTTTCCAGCTGCGTAAATACTAGGAGAAGATACGTAAACCAAGCGTTTTACCGCATATTCACGGCACAATTCAAGGACATTTTTAGTGCCAACTACATTCGCCTGATAGAAGGCCTTCCAAGGTCCCCAGGCAGTGGATAAAGCTCCAGCGTGAACCACAGCATCAACAGACTGAAAGGCTTGTCTTACTTCCTCTATAGAGCTCAAATCCCCTTTCACAAATTGGACGCGCTCATTTTCCAGGGTCTTTCCAATCATTTCATTTCGGCCAAAAGCTACAATGGAATAGTCGTGATCTAATAACTCTTCGATCACGTATTTTCCAAGGAAGCCAGTCGCACCTGTTACAAGAATTTTCATAGTTTCCCATCCGTTCCACGTCTTAATAATCGTTGAATCTCAAACTCCAAGGTATCCAACGGCTTGTAGGTTTTTGAAAGTTTATTTAGTCTTTCTAACTTTTCCCAAGATTCTTTTTCTAATAGGGCCTTAAAACCTGCTTGAATCTCTTCGGTGCGATTGCGATGTGCTTGAAAAGCAATTCCTGCTTCTACTCCTCGAATCGCATAGTCAAATTGGTCATAATCATGTGGCAAGATCAAGGCTGGTTTTTTAAATTCGATACACTGATAAAAGATTCCAGCTCCTCCATGGTGAATGACATAGTCTATCTGCGGAATATATTCTTTGTAGGGTAGATAAGAGACAACCGTCACATTTGGCGCTACTTCTTCTTCAGAGAATTCCTTTGCCCCATCTCCAAGAGTGACAAAAAAGTGACATTCTGGATGCTCTTTGGCCAACTGCTTGGTTTGTTCTAGCAAATTCTCCTTCGCCCAAGGCAACTGGGTTCCACATGTCACGAGTACCTTCGTCTTGTCCTCGTAAGGACTGAGATCTAAAGGATAATCTTCAGCTTTTTCAAGAGAAGTTCCCAAAGGGCCAAGCCACGCATATTGATGAGGGAAGTGTGTCTTCAACTCTAGCTCCATCATCCCAATTCCAAAGATGGCATAAGGAGAGTAGATGGTCTCCACTCCATTTTGATTGTACAACTTGAAATTGTAACGTTTTAAGCGTTTGCGTAAGAGGAAAGCCCCACAGTATTTTCCAATGCGCGTGAGTTTACGGCATAGTGCTTGGATCTTCTCTTCCTTCTTCGTACGCGCGACTCCCATCCCTCCGAAGAAGCAAGGAGGACCATAAGGAGTTTCGATTGCAAATTGTGT
>NZ_CAUFJQ010000018.1 GCF_959025735.1 uncultured Streptococcus sp. | reverse complement strand
ATTGACCTTCTAGGGGGAATCGATGTGGAAAATGACCAAGAATTCACGAGCCTTCATGGCAAGTTCCATTTCCCAGTTGGAAAGGTTCATTTGAATTCAGAGCAAGCCCTCGGTTTTGTCCGAGAACGCTACTCACTCCAAGGTGGCGACAATGACCGTGGGAAAAACCAAGAAAAAGTCATTGCGGCCATTATCAAAAAGTTGACCTCAACTAAGGTCTTAAGCAACTACAATGAGATTATCGGAAACCTCCAAGATTCTGTCCAAACCAATATGCAGTTGCCAACTATGATGAACTTGATCAATACCCAGTTAGAATCGGGTGGTTCTTATGAGGTGACTTCTCAAGCGATCACCGGTCAAGGACGAAATGACTTGCCATCTTATGCTATGCCTGGATCCAACCTCTATGTCATGGAGTTGGATCAAGCCAGCTTGACCAAGGCTAAGGAAACCATTCAAAAAGTAATGGAAGGAAAAGAAAAATGATTGATATCCACTCGCACATCGTCTTTGATGTGGATGATGGACCAAAGACAAGAGAAGATACGCGTGCCTTATTGGAAGAAAGCTATCGCCAAGGGGTACGGACTATTATCTCCACTTCTCATCGTCGCAAGGGGATGTTTGAAACTCCCGAAGAAAAGATTTCTGAAAATTTTCAAGAAGTGAAAAAAATTGCGGCAGAGGTCGCGCCAGATTTAACGATTCATTACGGGGCAGAGATCTACTTTACGAATGATGTCTTGAAAAAACTGGAAGAAAAGATCATTCCACGTTTGGCAGAGACGCGCTTTGCGCTGATTGAATTCAGTATGGGAACACCTTACAAGGAGATTCATACCGCTTTGGACCGCTTGCTCCATCTAGGCGTCACACCGGTGGTGGCCCATATCGAGCGCTACAAGTGCTTGGAGAAAAATGAGGAACGCGTGCAAGAGATGATTGACATGGGCTGCTACATGCAGATCAATAGTTCCAGTGTTCTCAAGCCTCGCCTCTTTGGGGATGAGCAAAAACAACTCAAAAAACGAGCTCGGTACTTCTTAGAAAAAGACTTGGTGCACTTTGTGGCAAGCGATATGCACAATGTGGATAAACGGCCGCCCTATATGGCAGAAGCCTATCGCTTGATCAAGGAAGAATACGGAGAACGACGAGCACAAGCTCTCTTTGTCGGCAATCAAGAACTCTTGTTAGCGGATGAATTAATCTAACCAGGAAACAGGTGGAGAGATCCACATGAAGGAGTAATTAGGAAATGAACAATCAAGAAAATCAAGCAGTGGAAATTGATGTTTTCGCTATGCTGAAGACCCTATGGAAACGCAAGTTTTCGATCGTTTTGGTCGCTCTTGTCTTTGCCATCGCAGCATTTGGCTACAGTGCCTTTTTAGCCAAGAAAGAATACCAAAGTACTAGCCGGATCTATGTGGTCAGTCGTCAAAACCAAGACAACAATGCCTTGACAAACTCTGATTTGCAGGCTGGTTCTTACTTGGTTAAGGACTACCGTGAGATCATTCTTTCTCAAAATGTCTTGAGCCAAGCCATCGAAGAATTGAAACTCGATATGACACCTGCTGAATTGTCGAAAAAGATCAGTGTGTCCGTTCCGACAGATACTCGTATCCTTTCGATCACGGCTAAGGACGGAGATCCAAAAGAAGCGGCTCGTATTGCCAATGGCCTTCGAAATGTAGCAGCTGAAAAGATCATTGCTGTGACCAAGGTGTCAGATGTTACGACCTTGGATGAAGCAGAAGTGCCTCAAACACCTTCTTCACCAAATATCCGACGCAATGTCCTTCTTGGTTTTATTGCTGGAGCGGGCTTGATGGTGGTTCTCATGGTCGTAGTAGAAGTCTTGGACGATCGTGTTAAGAGACCAGAAGATATCGAAGAGTTGATGGGCTTAACCTTACTTGGTATTGTGCCAGATATTAAGAAACTGTAGACTGGGGATCGCATGAATACGTTAGAAATTTCAAAAAACAAATTGCAAGAAGTTCGGAAGGCAGAAGAGTACTTTAATGCCCTGGCGACGAATATCCAATTGAGTGGGGTGGACTTAAAAGTCATCGCCATCTCATCTGTTCAAGAAAATGAAGGGAAATCAACCACTTCAACCAACTTGGCCGTTGCCTTTGCGCGTGCCGGTTACAAGACCCTCTTGGTTGACTGCGATATCCGGAACTCGGTTATGACAGGGATTTTCCGTAGCCGTACTAAGATCCAAGGCTTGACCGACTTCTTATCCGGTCGTAGTCAATTGGACCAAATCTTGTATGCGACTGATTTTCCAAACTTGGATATCATCGAGTCTGGACAGGTCGCGCCAAACCCAACAGGTCTCTTGCAAAGCAAGAACTTCACTGTGATGATGGATGCCCTGCGTGAACATTTTGACTACATCATTGTCGATACGCCTCCAATCGGGGTCGTGATCGATGCGGCGATTATCGCCCAACGCTGTGATGGAACTGTCTTGATCACAGAATCTGGTGCCAATGGACGCAAGGCTGTCCAAAAGGCTAAGGACCAATTAGAACAAACAGGCACACCTTTCTTGGGAGTAGTGCTCAATAAATTTAACATTAAAGCTGCTGAGTATGGTTCATACGGTGGATATGGATCTTACGGAGAGTACGGGAAAAAGTAAAGAATAGGATTGAGGGAAAATGGGAGAAGAAAGAATCGAACTGGAGAAACTAAATATTGTTCTCTTTCAAAGTTTAGCTGTCCTATTTTCGGCTTACATTGTGAGTCTTTTTAAGGATGCAGAATACACGTCGCAGACAATTGCCATTCTCTATCTCTTGCATTTTGTATCCTTTTACATTAGCAATATTGCCTATCGTTTTTATAGCAGAGGCTATCTAGATGAACTCTTTCAGGTCTTGAAATACAATGTATTTTTCGCTGTTGGGATCACCTTTACCTCTTTTATGCTCGATGGGGTCTTTTCTATCTCTCGTCGGGGGATGATCTACTTCTTTCTTTTCAATACGTTTTCCGTCTACATCATGGATCTCTTACTAAAGAGATACCGAAAGTCTGTTTCACCACGGCGGAAAAGTTCGCGAAAGATTTTCTTGATCACAGCGACCAGTCGGATGGAAAAGGTATTTGATATTCTGCATTCGCCCAGCCTATACCATGGGGAACTAATCGGTGTCACCGTCATGGACGATACGGATTTTACCCATTCGGGTGTACGGGTGGTGCAGCCGGACCAAATGATGAACTTTGTGACCAAGGAAGTGGTGGATGAAGTGTTTATCAATCTGCCAAGTGAGGACTACAATATTAGTGATTTCGTCTCGGAGTTTGAGAGTATGGGGATCGATGTATCGGTCAATCTCAATGCCTTTAACTTCGCTTCCTTGGGCAATAAACGGGTTCGAGAAGTCGGGGGACTAAGTGTCGTCACTTTCTCAACCAATTTCTACAAACCGAGCCACGTCTTTGCCAAACGTCTCTTGGACATTGCAGGAGCCCTCTTTGGTCTCTTGATTTGTGGACTAGTGAGTATCGTTTTGGTCCCTCTGATCCGTAAAGATGGCGGACCTGCTTTCTTTGTACAAAAACGGGTCGGAAAGAATGGTCGATATTTCAACTTCTATAAATTCCGCTCCATGCGAGTGGATGCCGAAGAGATTAAAAAAGATCTGATGGCGCAAAATACCATGACAGGTGGGATGTTCAAGATGGAAAATGATCCGCGGGTAACGCCAATCGGACGCTTTATCCGTAAGACCAGTCTTGATGAATTGCCACAATTTTACAATGTTTTGATCGGAGACATGAGTCTGGTCGGGACCCGTCCTCCAACGGTAGACGAATACCAAGACTATACGCCAGCCCAAAAACGCCGACTCAGTTTCAAGCCCGGCATTACCGGCCTTTGGCAAGTGAGCGGACGCAGTGAGATTACAGATTTTGACGAAGTGGTCAAACTGGACGTTGCGTACATGGATGGTTGGACGATCTGGAGAGATATTCAGATCCTGCTCAAAACCGTGAAGGTTGTACTTAGAAAAGAAGGAGCGAAGTAGGAAACTGCCTACTTCGTCCTTTCCATGTTAGGAGAAAAATGACACAATCAATTTATATCGTTGGTTCCAAAGGTATTCCAGCAAAATATGGTGGTTTTGAGACCTTTGTTGAGAAGTTGACAGAATTCCAACAAGATAAAAATATCCAGTATTATGTAGCTTGTATGCGGGAGAATTCAGCAAAATCAGGAATTACTGCAGATACTTTCGAGCATAACGGCGCAATCTGTTACAACATTGATGTCCCTAATATTGGTCCTGCGCGTGCCATTGCTTATGATATTGCAGCACTTAATAAGGCGATTGAGATCGCAAAGGAAAACAAAGATCAAGCACCGATCTTTTATGTCTTGGCTTGTCGAATTGGTCCCTTTATTTCAAGGATTAAAAAGAAAATCAAGGCTATCGGAGGAACTCTGATGGTCAATCCAGATGGTCATGAGTGGCTTCGTGCCAAGTGGAGCCTTCCAGTCCGCAAGTATTGGAAGTTTTCTGAACAACTCATGGTCAAACATGCCGACCTTTTGATCTGTGACAGCAAGAATATCGAAGCCTATATTCAGAAGGATTACGCTAAGTATCAACCACAGACGACCTATATCGCCTATGGGACCGATACAAGCAAGTCTATCCTGAGTAAAGAAGACGAGAAAGTACGGACTTGGTTTGCAGGTAAGCAAGTTACTGAAGGAGACTACTACCTTGTTGTGGGACGTTTTGTACCTGAAAACAACTATGAGGCCATGATTCGTGGTTTTATGCAGTCAAATTCACAAAAAGATTTTGTACTGATAACCAACGTAGAGCAAAACAAGTTCTATGAACAGTTGCGTAAAGATACTGGATTTGATCAAGATCCTCGAGTGAAGTTTGTAGGAACTGTCTACGATCAAGAATTGCTTAAATACATCCGTGAGAATGCCTTCGCTTACTTCCATGGTCATGAAGTGGGTGGGACTAATCCATCCCTTCTTGAGGCTCTTGAGTCTACTAAGCTCAATCTCTTGTTGGATGTTGGCTTTAACCGTGAAGTCGGTGAAGATGGGGCGCTCTATTGGAAGAAAGATCAATTAGCAAGTGTCATCGATCAAGCTGAGCAATTAGACGCTCAAGCAATCGAAGATCTCAATCAAAAATCAAGTCAACGGATTGCAGATTCTTTCACTTGGGAAAAGATTGTCACAGACTACGAGAAAGTATTTAAAGGTTAGAAATGCAGAAAATTTTATATCTCCATGCTGGTGCCGAAATGTATGGTGCTGACAAGGTTTTGTTGGAGCTTATTAAGGGTTTGGATAAAGATGCTTTTGAAGCACACGTTATTTTGCCCAACGACGGTGTCTTAGTGGGTGCTTTAGAAGAGGTCGGTGCAAAGGTTAAAGTTATTGATTACCCAATCTTGCGCCGGAAATATTTTAATCCAAAAGGGATTCTTGAGTACTTTGGCTCTTATAACCGTTACTCCAAACAGATTGCTCAATATGCTAAAGAAAATGGGATTACCCTTGTTCACAACAACACCACAGCGGTTCTTGAAGGAATTTACCTCAAGTGGAAGTTAAAACTTCCTTTGATTTGGCATGTGCACGAAATTATTGTCAAACCAAAAGCCATTTCAGATTTTATCAACTTTTTGATGGGGCGCTATGCGAATAAGATTGTGACAGTTTCAAATGCTGTAGCTAATCATGTCAAGCAGTCTCGTTTTGTCAAAAATGACCAAGTTCAAGTCATCTATAATGGTGTTGACAATGCTGTTTATCAAGAGATGGATGCTAGCGCGGTCCGTGACCAGTTTGGTATCGCACAGGATGCCTTGGTTATTGGAATGGTTGGTCGAGTAAATGCCTGGAAAGGGCAAGGAGACTTCCTAGAAGCTGTGAGGCCAATCTTAAAGTCTAATCCAAAAGCAGTAGCCTTTTTAGCAGGTAGTGCATTTGAAGGGGAAGAGTGGCGCGTGGATGAGTTGGAAAAGGCTATATCAGACTCACCAGTAGCTAGCCAAATCAAGCGGATTGAGTATTATAGCAAGACGACAGAACTCTATAATATGTTTGATATCTTTGTCTTGCCAAGTATCAATCCAGATCCATTACCAACAGTCGTGCTAGAAGCCATGGCTTGTGGTAAACCTGTAGTGGGTTACCGTCATGGCGGTGTCTGTGAAATGGTGAAGGAAGGCGAAAACGGTCTTCTTGCTACACCGAATCAGCCTAGAGAATTGTCTAAGGCTATTCAAGAATTAGCTAACAATACCGAGAAGAGAGAGCAATTTGGTAAGGCATCGGTCAAACGTCAAAAAGAACTCTTCTCATTACAAAGTTATATTCTGAATTTTTCGGAGCTGTATAAGAAATATTAAGATGAATACTGAAACAATTAAGAACAAATTAAAACCAATCGTTTATCCAATTATTAACTTTATTCCTCGGCGAAGACTCAAGAATAAGAATTTCACGATTATTTGTGATAATTGTTGGGCAGGAAAAGTTTATCAAGAATTGGGTTTACCTTACCAAACGCCATTTGTAGGGATGTTTATCTTTTCACCTGATTACATTAAGATGCTTAAGAATTTAAAACATTATTTGAGCGGAAACATCCCTTTGAAATTTGTTAAGGAATCAAAATATATCAAAGACTTTGATAATGCCTATCCTCTAGCATTCCTTGATGATATTGAACTTCATTTCCTGCATTATGCAGATGAGGAAGAAGCAATTCAAAAATGGAACCGTCGTTTAGAAAGAATTCATTGGGATCATTTATATTTCAAGTTCAATGACAATGATGCTTGTACTTATGAATTGATGAAAGAGTTCGAAGAGCTTCCATACAAGAGTAAGGTTATTTTCTCTTCAAAGAATTATAGTGATTTACCTTCCTTAGTTCATTTCAAATCAGCTGAAAAGCAAGGACACGTTGGCATCGACTTGAAAACATATCATCGCTATTTTAATGTTGTAACTTGGCTGAATAAAGGTGGAGAGGATCTAACTAAATGAAAAAGATAAGACTAATTATTCCATATTTTGGAAAACTTCCAACCTTTTTTCCTTATTTTTTGTTGACTGCTAAACGTAATCAAAAAATTGATTTCTTAATTTATACGGATCAAAAGGTTGACCAATTTGAAATTTTAAATGCTAAAAATATAGAATTTGTAACTCTTTCTTTTGATGATTTAAGAGAAAAAATCCAGTCTAAGTTTGATTTTAAAATTTCTCTCAAAACACCTTACAAATTATGTGACTATAGGGTTGCTTACGGGCTTATTTTTGAAGAAGAATTAAAAGAGTATGATTACTGGGGATTTTGTGATACAGATGTCTTACTTGGTGATATTTATCAATTTCTGGAAAAGCATAGCTTTTTTGAGAATGATTATGCTCGATATGGTCTTTTTGGTCACCTCCAAATATTTAAAAATTCACAAGAAGTTAATCGTATATTTATGTCTGGTAAAGGTTCAAACTATCGATTGGACTATCAAAATGTCTTCACTAATGAGCAAAGTTTTATTTTTGATGAGGCAAACGGTATCCAAAAGATTTTTGAAAAAAGTAATTTCAAACAACTGCAAGATAAGTTTTTTGATGATATCGATATTAGTCATTTCTCATTTAGGGAATATGGTGAAAATGAACCGAAACGCTATTATTTTTGGTCAGAGGAAAATGGTTTGGAATCGATAAATTTAATCGATGGTGATATAGTGGTTAAGCGTCCTCTATATGCACATTTCCAAAAGAGGATGATTAAATGTCCTGAGTTTAAACTAGTCGATTCATTTTATGTTATACCAAATCAATTAGTTATTGGAGAGAAAATTTCTAAGGAAGAGTTTTTAGAAGTAACAAGAAATAAATTCTATTGGGCATATGTTAAATCAACAATTTTAAAGAAGTTTAAAAAAGAGAAATGGACACTAGAGTTTATTCGTCATAAATTAAGGATGAAGGGTTAATGGATAATATAGATTTGAGCATTATTGTTCCCGTATTTAATGTTGAAGGTTATTTAAAAAGAGCCCTAGATTCAATACTTTTGCAACCGTCATCAATCACATATGAAATTCTGCTAATTGATGATGGTTCAAATGATAAAAGTGGTGCGATTTGCGATGAGTACCAAAATAATTTTTCTAATGTTTGTGTTAGGCATATTGAAAATAACGGAGTATCAGAAGCCAGGAACCTAGGTATTTCTTTATCAAGGGGTAATTATTTATTTTTTATGGATCCAGACGACTTTGTATCTGAGGATTTCTTTGAAAAAATTTTTCCTAACCTCAATGATAAATGGGATGTTCTTTGTTTTGGCTACAATGAAATTAAAGAAAATAAGGACACTATTTTGTCTTGTCGCCCTCATTTGTATACGCATTGTGGTCTTCTTGGAAAGAATGAATTTAGAAATGAATTTATAGAGTTATTCAAAACTGATATGATGTATAATGTTTGGTCAAGAATCTATAACAAGTCATTTATTTTAAAACACGATATTAAGTTTCCTGGTAAACCAATAGGAGAGGATACTTCATTCAATTTTCAAGTTTATCGATATTTAGATAACATCCTTTTTATTGAATCGACTCTTTATAATTATATTGCTGGTAGAAGCGGTTCAGCATTGACCAGTTTTCATCCTAGAAGAATCGAAATACAATTAGATGAACTTCAAGCATTGCAAAAATTACTTGAGAAGTTCCAAATAGAAGATGCCACATTAATTCAAGAAATTAAGACAAAAATCATTGTAAGTGCAGCCTTTCAAATTTCTAATTTAAATGCGAGAAGGAGAGAAAAGATAGAATTACTGCAATCTATAATTACTAATAAAGCTTTTGATAATATTTTTTCAGGAAATAGGAATCAAATGATAGGGTCTTATAAGACCTTATTAAGACAGCGAGATATTTCTTCTTTTCTTAGAAGATTGAGTATTGATCTTCTCGCCAAAAAAAAATTTCGGACAGTCATCTTTATTGAAAAAATGAAAATGAATCCAATTTTACGTAAAATTGCTTTTAAATAGGTGTAGCTATTTTATTAAGAGTAAAAAGGTATTATGTTAAAAATTAAGTTTGAGAACCTTTTGGTTATTCTAGTATTGACTCTCATTGTTGGGTACGATACTCTTATGACAACAATGTTAAACAGAATAATCCCAAACCTTCCGGTTATTTTATTAATCAGTTTTTCATTATTATTATGTTTTAGATTTTTGTATATAAAAAAATTCACGTTCTTTTATATCTTAACCGCTATTTTATTACTACTAACAAGTTCTATCGTATTCATGCATACGGGTGGGACTAATTTCCTACTTTATTCATTGTTGATTTTGTTATTATATGATGCAGATATTGATGTTATCTTAAAAACATACGTTATTGTGTCAGGAACGATAGTGTTCGGAGTTTTCTTACTTTCAATTCTGGGAGTTATTCCTAATTTACAATTTGCTCAGGTCCGTTCGTCTGGCTTTGTGATTAGAAATTCCTTTGGTTTCATTTATCCAACTGACTTTGCGTCTCACTGTTTTTATTTATTTATTGCTTGGGGATATGTACTACGGAAACGGTTCATTATACTACGAACCTTGGTAGGCATTAGTTTAGCATTTTTTATCATCAAATTTTGTGATGCTAGGTTAAATGCCCTTTCTGTACTTGTAGCAACTGTCATTTTTATTGTCATGTATGTTACTAAAGAAAGAAAATTTAAAATTTATGGGATCCTACCTTATTTTGCAGCTATATTTTCTTTCTTAATGTTTTACTTATCGTATTTCTTTACCTGGTCTTCTTCATTATTTGTGAATTTGAACAACTTATTCAGTATGAGGTTATTTTTAGGGAAGAATGCAATAGAGACCTATGGCTTACATTTGTTTGGAGCAACCGGGGTTAAGTTTATAGGATATGGTGGCACAACAGAATCGGTATACAGTTATAACTATGTAGATTCCTCTTATATTCAAATGTTATTTTACTACGGAGTTGTTCCTGTTGTTTTACTGGTATTGATTTATGTACTTGCATCAAAGAGAATTTATAAACAGGGTATGTTTCTATTCTTAGCTTTATTATCGCTTATTACAATTAATTGTATGATAGAAGCTTTTTGGATAAGACCAGGATATAATATTTTTATTTTTACACTTTTTGCTAGCCTTGTGCCAGTTCAATACAAAATAAAAGATAGAATTGAATGATCATGAAAGTTCTTAAAAATTACGCCTATAATCTCTCCTACCAGTTACTGGTGATTATCTTGCCGATTATCACCACCCCTTATGTGACGCGGGTCTTTAGTTCAAATGACTTGGGGACCTATGGCTATTTCAACTCCATTGTTACTTATTTTCTCCTTTTGGCGACGCTAGGAGTGGCCAATTATGGAACTAAGGAGATTTCAGGACACCGGAAAGATATTCAAAAGAATTTCTGGGGGATTTATACCCTTCAGTTGGGGGCTACGATTTTATCCCTTACCCTCTATGTTCTTTTATGTCTAACCCTTCCTTCTATGCAAAACCCTGTGGCCTATATCTTAGGACTCAGTTTGGTTTCAAAGGGACTCGATATTTCCTGGCTTTTTCAGGGATTAGAAGATTTTCGCAAGATTACGGTTCGGAATATCACGGTCAAACTGGTTGGAGTCATCTCCATCTTCTTGTTTGTCAAATCTGCCAATGATCTGTATCTCTACGTATTCTTGCTCACCATCTTTGAGCTCTTAGGTCAGCTCAGCATGTGGCTACCCGCTCGGGAGTTCATTGGGAAAGCCCATTTTGATATGGCTTATGCACGGGTACATTTAAAGCCGGTCATTCTGCTCTTTCTACCGCAGATCGCCATTTCCCTCTATGTCACCTTGGATCGGACCATGCTTGGGGCTCTCGCCTCTACAAAGGATGTGGGGATTTACGACCAAGCCTTAAAACTCGTCAATATTTTGTTGACCTTGGTGACCTCACTGGGCAGCGTCATGTTGCCTCGGGTATCGAGCCTCTTATCCTCAGGGGACCAAAAGGCTGTTAACAAGATGCACCAAATGTCCTTTTTGATTTATAATTTGGTCATTTTCCCGATTATTGCCGGTATGCTAATCGTCAATGATGATTTTGTTCAATTCTTCCTAGGGAAGGACTTCCAGGATGCGCGTTATGCCATTGCCATCATGATTTTTAGAATGTTCTTTATCGGATGGACCAATATCATGGGGATTCAAATTCTAATCCCTCACAATAAAAATAAAGAATTTATGATTTCGACTACTGTACCTGCCATTGTCAGTGTCGGATTGAATCTCATCTTCCTACCAAAACTGGGCTTTATTGGAGCTGCGATTGTGTCAGTGTTGACAGAAGCTTTGGTATGGGGGATTCAACTCTACTTCACACGAACTTATCTTAAAGAAGTGCCGATTATGGGCTCAATGATGAAGATTGTGTTCGCTTCAGGCCTCATGTATGGTCTTTTGCTACTAGTCAAGTTCATCGTCCACCTTTCGCCGACGCTGAATGTCGTTCTATATGCTGGCCTAGGTGGGGTCATCTATGGAACCTTGATTTTACTCTTCAAGGTAGTGAATGTGAAAGAGTTGAAACAGCAATTAATAAAAAAATAGGGAGACAACTATGTACGATTATCTGATTGTTGGTGCTGGTCTATCGGGGGCAATTTTTGCTCATGAGGCAACCAAGCGTGGCAAAAAAGTAAAAGTGATTGATAAACGGGACCACATTGGTGGTAATATCTATTGTGAAGAAGTTGAAGGAATCAATGTTCATAAGTACGGTGCCCACATTTTCCATACCTCAAACAAAAAGGTTTGGGATTATGTCAACCAATTTGCTGAATTTAACAACTATATCAATTCACCGGTAGCTAATTACAAGGGCAGACTCTACAATCTTCCCTTCAACATGAATACCTTCTATGCCATGTGGGGGACAAAGACTCCTCAAGAAGTCAAAAACAAGATTGCGGAGCAAACGGCGGATATGAAAGATGTTGAGCCTAAGAACTTGGAAGAACAAGCGATCAAGTTGATTGGTCTGGACATCTATGAAAAGTTGATCAAGGGCTATACGGAGAAGCAATGGGGACGTTCTGCAACAGACCTGCCTCCTTTCATCATTAAGCGCCTCCCAGTGCGTTTGACCTTTGATAATAACTACTTTAACGACCGTTACCAAGGGATTCCAATTGGTGGTTATAATGTCATCATTGAAAACATGCTGGGTGATGTAGAAGTAGAGCTTGGCGTTGATTTCTTTGCTAATCGTGAAGAACTGGAAGCTTCAGCTGAAAAAATTGTCTTCACAGGGATGATCGACCAGTACTTTGACTACAAGCATGGAGAGTTGGAATATCGTAGCCTTCGATTCGAACACGAAGTTTTGGATGAGGAAAATCATCAAGGTAATGCTGTGGTCAACTACACCGAGCGTGAAATTCCATACACTCGGATCATCGAGCACAAGCACTTTGAGTATGGGACTCAACCGAAGACGGTGATTACCCGTGAATACCCAGCTGATTGGAAACGAGGCGATGAGCCCTACTATCCAATCAATGATGAAAAGAATAATGCGATGTTTGCCAAGTACCAAGAAGAAGCATCCAAAAATGACAAGGTCATCTTCTGTGGACGCCTAGCAGACTATAAATACTACGATATGCATGTGGTTATTGAGCGTGCTCTAGAAGTCGTTGAGAAAGAATTTATTAAATGACACAAGAAAAAATTGATATCGTGGTTCTTTGGGTCGACGGAAGTGATACTGAGTTTATCCGCGAGAAACAAGCCGTGACAGGTCAAATGTCAAAAATAGACCAAGAAATCGACGGAGAGCAACGTTATCGTGATTACGGTATTTTTAATTACTGGTTTCGAATGATTGAAAAGCATGCTCCTTGGGTGAATAATGTTTATCTAATTACCAACGGGCAAAAGCCTGACTGGTTAAATTTGGAGCATCCAAAACTTAAATTGGTCACTCATAAGGAATTTATGCCTAATGAATATCTACCTACCTATAATTCAGCGGCTATTGAGCTTAATCTTCATCGGATTGAAGGATTGTCGGAGAACTATTTGTATTTCAATGATGATATGTACTTGATTAGAGATAGTCAACCTTCAGATTTTTATAAAAATGGTCAACCCAAGCTTTTAGCAGTATACGATGCTTTAGTTCCATGGTCACCATTTACGAACACTTATCACAATAACGTTGAATTAATCTATCGGCATTTTCCTAATAAGAAGGCTTTGAAATCTTCGCCTTGGAAATTCTTTAATTTCCGTTATGGTTCCTTGGTTTTGAAAAACTTGTTACTCTTGCCTTGGGGTCCGACAGGATACGTGAACCAACATTTACCTGTTCCAATGAAGAAGAGTACTTTGGCACATTTGTGGGAAATTGAGGGAGCAACATTAGATAAAACGTCACGAAATAAAATTAGAGACTATGGAGTAGACGTCAATCAATACGTTTGTTCTAATTGGCAAATTGAAAGTAATCAGTTTTATCCTATGTCTAAAAATTTCGGAGAAACAATTGGTTTAAATCAAGTGGATAAGCTGGAATCTATCTTTACAGATAGACGTAAAAAACTGCTTTGTGTCAATGATGATGGGGAATTTAGGGAAGAAAACATCATTCATTTCAAGCAAATTTTAAATGAATATTATCCTAAAAAATCAGCGTATGAAAAATGAGAAGTAAGAGATGAAATACTATTTAAAAGAAGAATTTTTACACGACAATAATGCTAAAAATGCGGGAAATAAAGCACGTAATGACGTTGAAGCAATTTTAAATAAATTAGGTTATTCTCCGTTGAAAGTTTTGGTGGATGACTGGTATCAAATGAATGTTCTTAGGGCACAGATTCATAAATATAGAGCTCTCTTTAGAGCTTTCAAAGACCTAAAGAAAAATGATGAGATCATAATTCAATTTCCTTTGTTACATCATTCTTTATTTCTTAACCATTTACTAAAAAAACTTAAAAACAGGGGTACGGATGTCTATTTTTTAGTTCATGATTTGGAAACACTGCGTTTTGTGAATGATAAAACCTTACCATTTAGGATGAAGTTACGGATGAAACTAACTGAAAGTGATACGTTCCGTAGTGTTACAGGAATTATTGCTCACAACCCGGTTATGAAATCTGTCTTAGTGGATAAAGGGGTTGTAGAAGACAAGATTGTCAGCCTTGGAATTTTTGACTATTTGATTCCAGATTTTCAAGAAAAGAGTGGCCAAACAAAAGACCAGCCGATAATTGTGGCAGGTAATTTGGCCAAGGAAAAAGCTGGTTATCTTTATACTCTTCCAGAAGCACCGTCTTATAACCTTTATGGTGTTGGCTTTGATGAGAGTAGAGCGCTTGCAAATGAAACCTACTTTGGTTCCTTCCTACCGGATGAACTTCCTGCAGCCCTTGAGGGCGGTTTTGGTCTGGTCTGGGATGGAGATAGCGTTGAGACCTGTAGTGGTGTTTTTGGTGAATACCTTCGTTACAACAACTCCCACAAGGCGTCGCTTTATCTAGCATCGGGCTTCCCGCTTGTCGTGTGGAAACAGTCAGCCTTATCTCATTTTGTGCTTGAGAAGGGCTGCGGGATTGCAGTAGAGTCTCTCCATGATTTGAAGGAGACAATCGACAATATTTCAGATGCTGATTACCAAGACTTGGTGGACAATGCCAAGCGTGTTGGTCAGGAAATCCGAGATGGTCACTACTTAAAGACGGCGTTAAATCATTTAGCATAAGATCAAAAGAAGTCAGACGGACTTCTTTTTTAGTTTTTCAAAAAAATATCACTAATTTTAAAAATTCGCCGTATAAAACTTTTCATCGCTGAAACCGTGTGGTAAAATGATTAACGTATAAAATTTGTATAAAGGGAAGTTTATATGAAAAAGAAAGATCTTATTTTTTATGCCGGAGCGGCAGTCTTGATGGCTGTATCTGCTCAGGGAGTCAGTGCAGATGAGCTGGTTTCAAAAGAAGTCGCTACTACTGAAGGCAATCAAGTCCAAGCTGAAACAGCGCCAGAAGTAGCAACTACTGAAAAGTCAGTCGCACCAGTCGCAAGCAACTACACAGCACCAGCAAATGTGACCGAACCAGCTGTGGTACCTGTAAGCAAGACCACTGCTTCAGAAAGTGTGACCCCATCTGTAGAGAAGACTACGGAAGCATCGACTACTGAGAAAGAAGAAACTCCTCTTCCGTCTGATACAGGAAGGACGACCTTCTTTAACACAGGTGCTCACGCTCCTGCTGGTCGCTCGACGGATGTGGCCGTTCAACCAAAATCATTCGTTGATGTGAGTAGCCACAACGGAGATATTAGTATTGGCGACTACCGTACCCTAGCTAATAAGGGCGTGGGTGGTGTCGTTGTCAAATTGACAGAAGATACTTGGTACAAGAACCCGAATGCGGAGAACCAAATTCGCAATGCGCAAGCAGCTGGTCTGCAAGTATCGACCTACCACTTCTCTCGCTATACTTCTGAAGAAGCAGCGCGTGCAGAAGCACGGTTCTATATCGCAGCGGCGCAACGCTTGAATCTTCCAAAGAACACCCTCATGGTCAATGACTTTGAGGATGCCAAGATGCAGTCAAACATCAACCGCACCACCCAAGCTTGGGCTGACGAAATGCGTAAAAATGGCTACACCAACTTGATGTTCTACACCAGTGCCAGCTGGTTGGATGAAAACAATCTTCGCAAGAAAGGTCCAGTCAACACCGCTCAATTTGGCCTTCAGAATTTCTGGGTTGCGCAATATCCTTCTCCAAAACTGTCTGTAAACGATGCGAAAAGCTTGCGTTACAATGGGAAAGCTGGCGCTTGGCAGTTCACTTCTCAAGCGGAATTGCTTCCAGGAAAACACCTCTTTGACCACAGTGTGGACTATACAGGTCGCTTTACAGCGAACGCAAAACCCGCAGCTGACCCGACAGAAGGCAGCTTAAGTGGGAAAATTGACATTGTCAATAACGATACCATGGCGGGACGCTTTGACGTTGTCATCTCAAATGTTAAGGCGCCAAATGGAGTTCGAACAGTTTCTGTACCAATCTGGTCAGAAACAGGTGGTCAAGATGACCTTGTTTGGTACACAGCCAACCGTCAAGCAAATGGGACCTATACCGTCAATGTAAAAGCAGCGGACCATAAAAACTCAACCGGTCTTTACAATGTCCACCTTTACTATGTTCAAAACAATGGGCAATTGACAGGTGTTGGCGGAACCTCGACTCAAGTATTCATTAGTAAGGCACCTGAGCAGTTAAAACCTAAAGCAAGTTTTACTATTGAAAATAATAATGCTAAATCAGGGACTTTCGACGCTGTGATCACTAATATCACAGCACCACTAGGTGTTAAGGAAGTTTTAGTCCCATCATGGAGTCTAGAAAATGGACAAGATGATCTTATCTGGCACAAGGCAACTAAGCAAACTGATGGTAGCTATCGCGTAACGATTAAGGCAAGTGAGCATAAGGGCGATAAAGGAAACTATCGTGCCGATGCTTACATCGTCGACAACTCTAACAATCGTCATTATATTTCTGAAAAAGTAGTTTCGGTTGATTACGTTCGACCAAGTGGAGTTCTGACGATTGAAAACAATAACCCAGTAGCAGGTACCTTTGATGCGGTTGTTAGTAATATTGTTGCACCGACTGGTCTAAAAGAAGTTCTAGTTCCATCATGGAGTTTGGTTGGTGGCCAAGATGACCTCATTTGGCACAAGGCAACGCGTCAAGCAGATGGTTCTTATCGTGTGACTATCAAAGCAACGGATCATAAGGATTCAACTGGTAATTACCGTGCTGATGCCTACATTGTAGATGATTCCAACAATCGTCATTATATTTCTGAAAAAGTAGTTGACGTTCGTCAATCACGCCCAACTGCTTCATTAACGATCGAAAACAATAATGTTTCAACTGGTAGTTTTGATGCGGTTATTCGTAATGTGGTGGCACCGACTGGTGTAAAGGAAATCTTAGTTCCATCATGGAGCCTTGAAAACGGACAGGATGATCTTGTATGGCACAAGGCGAATCGTCAATCTGATGGAAGTTATCGAGTGACCATTAAAGCGAGTGATCATAAAAACTCACTAGGGAATTATCGTGCAGACCTTTATGTCGTTGATAATGATAACAACCGTCATTATGTTACTGAAACGATTGTAAATGTTAAACATGATAAACCAACTGGAATCATTTCGGTTGTCAATAACAACAAAGACACAGGTACCTTTGATGTCATCATCAAGGATGTATACAGCCCTAAAGGGGTACGAGCTGTTCAAGTCCCAACTTGGTCTGATAAGGATGGACAGGATGATCTCCGCTGGTATGAAGCGGCTCGCCAAGCGAACGGGGACTACAAGGTATCCGTCAAAGCGAGCGATCACAAGAACTCTACTGGTAAGTACCATGTTCACCTTTACTACATTCAAAATGATGGTTCTCGGATTGGTATTGGTACCACGACTACAGACGTGGAGTTCCGAAATGCGACGACCAAGACGCAAGCTGCTATCAAGAATGTCAATGCAACGAACGGGACTTATACAGTAGCTGTGGATCAAGCTCCTCAAGGTCGTCAGATTAAGAACATCCGTGTTGCTGCCTGGTCCAAAGCTCATCAAGAAAATCTTTACTGGTATTCCGCAACGCCGACAGGTATGCACACAGAGATCACAGTCTCTGCCAATAATCACGGTAATGAAGTGGGTAACTATACTACACACGTCTATGTGGACTACAAAGATGGTGGTGTTGAAGGCTTTAACCTTGGTCAAACAGCCTTGTCTCCACGAAATCAAAAGGTGAACCCACAAACAACCTATTATTCTCAACGGGATCCTCGTTGGGCTGGGAAATATTACGGTGTGAGCAATGTCGATCAGTCAGGTTGTGTGCCAACCTCTCTTGCCATGACCTTCACAGATATCCTTGGCAGAACTATTTTGCCAACAACAGTAGCTGATTATCTCTACAACAATACTGATTCATTCAACAAAGGTGAAGCAGGAACAGATTCTGATGGGATTGTAGCTGCCACTCGTAATTGGGGCTTGAAGAGCCAATTGATTAATGGAGCTGGAGGCATTGCAGAAGCCCTCATGGCTGGCAAGCATGTACTTGCTGCGGTAGGCAATAGCCAATTTACTAGCGATCCTTATACTCATGAATTGGTCTTGCATGGTTATGACAATGGAAGAACCTATGTACGCGATCCATATAATAGTGGCAACAACGGCTGGTACTCTATCAATTATCTTCATTCCATTAAGAGTAAAGACCCGATGGATAACAAGCTCGGAGCACCTTTCTTCTCAATTTTTGCATAAGCTAAACAGAAGGCCGACTTGGCCTTCTGTTTTCTTTAAAGGAGGGATAAAATCTTCTCATGATATTGTTTCTTGATCCGGCAGTTTATGCTATAATACTACTATGTGGGTACAATCCGTATAAAAATTTGTAAGGGAAGATACATGAAAAAGAAAGATCTTATTTTTTACGCAGGGACAGCTGTTTTGTTGGCCTTTTCAACACAACAAGCCAAAGCCGATGAGCAAGGTGCGTCCGATCAAACACCAGAAAATACATCAGCTGTCGTTGCAAAAACAACGACTTCATCAGAAACGCAGAATACTACAGCTAATGTGGTAGGAACTGATCAAGCAGTTCAGATAGAAAATACCGTTGCAACAGTGGCAACACCTGTTACACCGACTCCATCTTCTGACGAGGTTACTAGCGAGAAGGTTCCATCAGAGCAACCAACAACTGCTGTGGTAGCTAGTCGCGCTCCATACGGCGCACGCGCACGAGTGGTAGAAACAGAAAATAATAGTTTACCGACAGAACATGTACAGAAACCAAGTGGTACTCTCTCAATTGAAAACAGTGATCAAACTACAGGTACCTTTGATGCAGTTGTTAGTAATATCACATCTCCAGGGGGTGTGAAAGAGGTTTTGGTGCCATCATGGAGTCTAGAAAATGGCCAAGACGATCTTATCTGGCATAAGGCGACGAAGCAAACGGATGGTAGCTATCGAGTAACTATAAAAGCGAGTGAGCATAAGTGGAATAAAGGAAACTACCGTGCAGATGCTTATATTGTTGACAACTCTGGTAACCCCCACTATATCGCCGAACGAGTGGTTTCGGTTGATTATGTTCGACCAAGTGGAGTTCTGACGATTGAAAACAACAACCCAGTAGCAGGTACCTTTGATGCGGTTGTTAGCAATATTGTTGCACCAACTGGTCTAAAAGAAGTTTTAGTTCCATCATGGAGTCTTGAAAATGGCCAGGATGACCTTGTATGGCATAAGGCAACACGTCAAGCAGATGGTTCTTATCGTGTGACTATAAAAGCGAATGATCATAAGAATTCTACTGGGAATTACCGTGCTGACGCCTACATTGTAGATGTTTCAAATAATCGTTTTTATCTGACTGAAAAAGTAGTTGAGGTTCACCAGGTCAAACCAAGTGGTACTGTTACAATTGAGAACAAAAATTCAGAGACAGGTACCTTTGATGCAGTTATTCGCAATGTAGTTGCCCCATATGGTTTGAAAGAGGTTCTAGTTCCTACCTGGTCTAACAAAAACGGTCAGGACGATTTAGTTTGGCATAAAGCAGAACGTCAAGATGATGGCAGCTATCGTGCGACCATCAAAGCATCTGATCATAAAAATGACACAGGTGAATTTAATGTTCATATTTACTATGTAGATCAAAATAATCAACGTAACTACATTACAGAGACTAAGACAGAAGTACATGAAGTCAAACCAAGTGGTACTGTTACAATTGAGAACAACAATACCGTAACAGGTACCTTTGACGCGGTTATTCGTAATGTTGTTGCACCAAATGGTTTGAAAGAAGTTCTGATCCCAACCTGGTCGGATTCGAACGGGCCTGATGATCTAGTATGGCACAAAGCAGTCCGTCAAAGTGATGGCAGCTATCGTGCGACCATCAAAGCTTCAGACCATAAAAATGAAGATGGGAAATACAATGTCCATGTTTATTATGTAGATCAAAATAACCAACGAAGCTACATAACAGAAACCACGACAGAAGTGCGTCAAGCCCGCCGCTCTGGTACAATCTTGATCCAAAACAACAACAAGGATACAGGTACCTTTGATATCATCATCAAGGATGTCTACAATCCTAAAGGTGTGCGAACTGTGCAAGTCCCTACTTGGTCTGATAAGGACGGACAGGATGATCTCCGCTGGTATGAAGCAACTCGTCAAGCGAACGGAGATTACAAGGTATCCGTCAAAGCGAGCGATCACAAGAACTCTACTGGTAAGTACCATATTCACCTTTACTATATCCAAAATGATGGTTCTCGTGTAGGTGTTGGTACCACGACTACAGAAGTGGAGTTCCGAAATGCTATGACTAAGACGCAAGCTTCTATTAAGAATGTCAATTCTGGTGCTGGAACCTATACGGTAACAGTGGATCAAGCGCCTCAGGGCCGTCGGATTAAGAACATCCGTGTCGCAGCCTGGTCTCAAGCGCACCAAGAAAATCTTTTCTGGTATTCAACAGCACCTTCTGGTATGCATACAGAAGTGCAGGTTTCTGCAGCAAATCACCAGTACCAATCAGGTTACTATACCACTCACGTCTATGTGGATTATGTCGATGGTGGCGTTGAAGGCTTTAACCTTGGTCAAACAGCCCTTCATCCCCGTGCGACAGTAGATCAAACTGCTTTTAGTCCTCGTGTAACGAATGGACAACGGGACCGTGTCTTACGGGCAGCAGCTAGTCTAGTGGGCGTTCGTGGCGGAACTGCAGCTCACCAACAATTGGTCAATGATTATAACAGTGTCAAACCACTTCCGGTTGGTTATGCAGTGAAGGCGACCGATGACTGGTGTGATATCTTTGTCACAACAGTCTTCCAGCGGGAAGGTTTGAGCGGTTTGATTGGCCGTGAATGTGGAGTCGAACGTCACATCCAGATCTTCAAACGCTTGGGCATCTGGAATGAAGATGGTACCACTACACCAAAAGCAGGGGACATCATCACCTTTAACTGGGATCAAAATAGCCAACAAAATAATGGCTTTGCCGATCACATCGGAATTGTCGAAAGCGTCTCAAACGGAATCATTCATACCATTGAAGGAAACTCCAACAACCAAGTCCGTCGCAATACCTACCGAATCGGACATGGTAATATCCGTGGATTTGCAACCCCACGTTATCAATAATAAAAAAGAAGCCTGTGGCTTCTTTTTTGAATGCAGATAAGTTTTTAAAATAAAATGAGAGATTCTGTTAATTGTTTTAAATGATTTTTATCTTTTGAATTATTCGATAATGACTGGAGACTTTACGCAGTGAGAAAAGTGCTTGAAATATTAGAATTTCAAGCACTCGGGAGTTTTGAGAGTAAAACAGTTTGGGAAACTGTTTTAGCCTGAGCCTAGAAATTAAAGAGCGAAGGGGCTCAAAACTAAGTCATGGAACTTCTTTGAAGTTCGCTGACGTCCGTACTCACTTAAGGAAAGTCTCTAAGAAGACTATTTCAGTTCTTTTCTCATTTTTTCAACCCTTCTTCGAAACTCTTAGAAGGGGCTTCGACTTGGATGGTTTCAAGGGTTAATGGATTGGTGAAGGTCAAGCGGTGGGCATGGAGCATGAGTCGCTCTCCGCGTGCAGGGTTATAGAGAGGGTCTCCGACAATCGGGTGCCCATGATGGGAGAGGTGCACCCGGATCTGATGGGTACGCCCCGTCTTAAGCTGGCATTTGACCAGGCTGTTTCGCCCGATTTTTTTCAGTTGTGTCACCTGGGTTTCTGCATACTGTCCCTTGCGTGGATCGACCAGGCGCTTGCGCCGATCGTGGCGATCGCGTCCGATTTTATCCTTGTAGACGATGGTTTTTTGTGCTAAGCTACCTTGGATCAAGGCCCAGTACTCGCGTTGGATGTTTTTATCTTCCAAAATGCGGTTGAGAATGGGCAGGATAAAAGGGCTTTTAGCAAATAAAATCGCTCCGCTGGTTTCCTTATCTAGGCGGTGCACGACGTAGCAGGTGGATCCAACATAGCTGGAAACATGGTTGAGAAGAGCAATTTCTGTCGGCTCATTGG
>NZ_CAUFJQ010000017.1 GCF_959025735.1 uncultured Streptococcus sp. | reverse complement strand
CTTTCTGCTTTCTTAGCCATTTGGTGGTTAAAAGATCCTTGACGAAGAGATCCGACGATAAATAAAATGTTTTTCATAGTTGTTTCCTCTTTCTGTTGTAAGATTTTTTGTTACAATAGCTATTATACAGGATCACAATGTAATGTCAAGTATTACAACTCGGATATTTTAAACTTTTATTCCATTTCACTAAGGGAGGGCCAAGAGGAGTGAGAAAAAAAGGTTGGACAAAAGTGTCCAACCTTCAATAAATCATAACCGTATAAATCTGTAGAGGATCAACATCCAAGAAAAACGAACCCCAGAGATCTTTACAATCCATTTTAAAACTGCTTTTTTATCAGCAAGGTAATTCTCGAAGTTTCATTGTTCCCAAAATTCTGTTCTCGCTACTACTCCTCGTTAGACGAATCCGTAGCCAACATTTTTTTGATGGATTCGCTGGATAAATCTGTCATTTCAGCAATCATCTCGATACTCATCCCCTTCAAAGATAGTTTTTGAATCAGAGACTGCTGACCAGCTTGAACTCCCAACTCCATGCCTTCTTGTCTGCCTTGTTCCAATCCCTGTTCGAGACCACGCTCGAGCCCCTGTTCAAGACCTTGTTCAAGACCTTGTTCGAGTCCCTGTTCAAGACCTTGTTCGAGTCCCTGTTCAAGACCTTTTTTCAACCCTTTCTGAAAACCGGCTTCCAGTTGTTCTTTCCGAAAGGTATCCATGCTCATTTCCCAATTTTCTCTGATACGAATCCGTTCATCAATCATTTCTTTTTCCTCCCTTGTCCAATTTGATGGGATCAGGAGTGATTCTGCCTGCTCGATCACTTGATCTGGTTGATGACTGAATGGGCGATTGCCAAAAAATTCAAGCCATTGTCTCCAGTGAGCATTCAACTCCGTATCTCTACTTTCATTATACTTATCCAACTCTAAAAAGGCAACCTTTAACATATTATGAGCTACTCCATCCTTTCGAGAGCTATAAAGAGGTGTCCCATCTACTGTATGGCGCATTTCATAGACATTGACGGGTGAATCTAAATGAGGAAAAATACTTCGCTCCAGGATAGCGATCCCATAGACCGGCTCCAGCTCCTGGTACATAGAATGGGTTGCCCCTTTCTTTCGCTTGCGTTGGACATTTTCTACCAGTTGATTGGCTAAATAATAGTGGAAACGATTCAAGAAATACTCTTGCTTCAAAACTTGAATCTCAATGATCACTTCAAGCCCACTATCTAGTCTTGCTCTCACATCAAAGGATGTTTCAAAAGGAAGATCTCCTAAAAACCCCTGCTCATGGATCTGGTCTCCTTCTAAAATCTCAACGGACTCTACTGGCAGATCCAATACTTCTCGGATGAATTTGGCTGTCACATCCGGCAGACTAAAAATCTTTTTTGCCATTAAATCCAAGGTGGGCGATACATACTCGTGTCGTTTTTTCATAGCAACCTCCAATGATTTCGTGTAGGGAATCCCCTCAATTATACCATTCGAAAAAATTGCAGAAAAAAGGGAGTGGGAAAGAACTCCGCAAAATAAAAAAAATTGAAAAGGTTCCCCAAACCTTTTCAATCTTCCCACCCCCGCATAGCTTCAACAGTCTGGGAGACTGTTGAAGGTTGTGGATAAAGGAAACTTTGTTTCCCTCATTAGGTTATCTTTGGAGCTTAAAAAGCGAACAAAGATACCAATCAACCACTGCGTCATACTTTTATGCCTATTATACATCGAAGGGTGGAAAGTTTTTGCCCAGCCCCTCACTTTTATGCGTGCTCCAATCCTTTTCGTGTGTTTTCCTTGATGGTTTCGGCTGAATGGAGTAATTTTTCTTTTTCTTCTTCTGTCAAATGCAAGTCCAATCGTTCAAGAATTCCTTTTCGACCTACGATCGCTGGGTAGCCAAGATAGGTTCCATATTCTGGACGATAGTTAGACACTGGCATTTCCTCGTGGCTATCATTGATCACAGCTTCTGCCAGGCGTTGGGCTGCTGCTGCAATCCCAAAGTTAGTATAGAATTTACCAAAGAAGACCGTGTGACCACCGCGCAAGGACTCGTAGTTGATGGCGTCAAGCTCTTCTTGAGAGAAGAGATCGGTAATAGCGTGTCCCTTGACACGGACCTGACTCCAAGCAACAAATTGAGAATTTCCATGCTCACCGAGGTTGTAACCTGATACACTAGCAGGAGAAACCTGCAAACGATCAGCGACTGCACGCTTCATCCGAGCTGTATCCAGTAACGTCCCTGTCCCAATCACCTGCTCTTTTGGAAGGCCAGTATATTGTTGATAGAGTTGAGTGACAGCATCGACCGGATTGGTCACTACCAATAAGACCCCGCTAAAGCCAGAAGCCTTCAAATCACGCGCTACTTGCACCACTTGCTTACTGGTAAAGGGAAGCTCCGCAAAACGGTCATCAGTGTTATTAGCCTGCAACTCGATATTTCCAAGAGTCGACACCACGACATCCGCATCTTTTAAAGCCGCGTAGTCATTGACCGTGATATGCACCGGATACCCCGTATTGGCAACCGTATCACAGAAATCCAAAGCATCCGCCTTGACCTTTTTCTCATTAGTATCAATCAAGACCAAGTGATCACAGGTGTGTTTCAAAATCATGCTGTGGGCCAAGGTCGCACCCACATGCCCCAAACCAATAATACCAATTTTTCTTGTCATCAGAATCCTCTTTTCTAGTATCGATCACACTGTTGGTGAGGATAGCTCTTTGTTGACTCTATTCTACCACAATTCTAGAAAGGCGGATTGAAAAAATGGGAAAATTTTCAAGTTTTTTCAAAAAGAAAAGAGGCAGTGCCTCTTTTAACGACTCAAGAAAGAAGAGTCTCAATCTCTTCAAGCGATAAACCTGTCATCTCTGAGATAAGATCAGGTGTCATTCCTCGTGAGATCATCTCGCATACCAACTGTTTACGACCTTGTTCCAGGCCTTGTTCCAAGCCTTGTTCTAAACCTTGTTCCAGACCTTGTACTAGACCTTCTTCGCGCGCTTCATCAATCGCCGTCTCCAGGGTCATATCATAATTTTCTTGAATACGAATCCGCTCGTCTATCATGGTCTTCTCCTCCTTGGTCCAGCTAGATGAATCCAGTAATGAATCTGCGTGAGCTACAGCCTGACTGGGAGCTTTTGTGAAGGGAAGATTCCCAAAAAATTCCAGCCACTGTCTGCCTGCATCTGTCAGGTTCTCATCTTTATTATACTTGTCTAGCTCTAAAAAGGCAACCTGCAGAAGATTTTGGTGCTTGCCATTTTTATAATAGGCCTTGAGTTGCTTGCCAGACCGGCTATTGGTCAGCCAGTATTTATTGATGGCGGCCTCTTCGTCCAGTAAGAGCGACTTCTCCAAAATCGCAATCCCGTAGACGGGCTCCATCTGCTCGTACATCTTATGTGTCTGGCCTTGCTGGCGCAGTTTTTGCACATTTTCCACCAGCTGATTGGCCAAATAGTAATGGAAGCGATTCAAGAAATATTGCTGCTTGCGAATCTGGATCTCGATGATCACCTCGGTCCCGTCATGGAGCTTGGCTCTCACATCCACAGCAGTGGAGAACAAGTCATCCTCCTCATAAGCCATGCTGTGGGGCTGGCTTCCTTCCACAATCTGAGCATCCGCCACATCCAGCTCCAAAATGTCCCGAATAAATGCTGCCGTCACCTCCGGCAAACTAAAAATTTTCTTGGCCATGATATCCAAGGTCGGCGATACATGCGCATGTCTTTTCTGCATCCCTGCTCCTTTTCGATAAAAAATAGAGGGAAGGTCCCTCTACTTCTATTATTCGAAAAAAATTTGGGAAATAGCGAATAGAGTACCCTTTACCTAATCCCTATCTCCTCACACCCTAGCCCTTAAACTCTTGGACAAATTTCTTGAGTTCGGCATCGGCTTCTGGTGTCGTTCCATGAAGTTGGCTAAGCATGTCTAGAAGAGAGGCTGTCTGAGTCTCAATAGTTGCGTTAGTCTGGTTGATCTTAGCCACGATCTCTGTCAGTGGCTCCACTTCTTCTTCCTCAAAGGTATCCACATAGCGTGGGATATTGAGGTTGTAGTCATTCTCGACGATCTCCTCAAAGCCAGCCAGATGGGCAAATTTATCCATGTCCTCTCTGCTCTTATAGGCCTTGAGGATCTTCTCGATATGGGCATCCGTCATGATGTTCTGGTTCTTGCCCTTATCGAATTCCTTAGAAGCATCGATAAAGTAAACGTCCCGATTGGTCCGGTTCTTCTTGAGAATGATGACCGTTGTTGGGATGCTGGTATTGAAGAAGATATTGGCAGGAAGACCGATCACCGTATCAATAGCCCCTTCTTCCAGCAAGGCCTTGCGAATGGTTCCTTCAGCATTGCCACGGAAAAGAACCCCGTGAGGAAGGACGATGGCCATGACACCCTTATCCTGCTTGAGGTGGTAATAACCATGCAAGAGAAAGGCGAAGTCCGCCTTAGACTGAGGGGCGAGCTTGCCAAATGGGGAGAAGCGAGGATCATGGAGGAAGCCAGAGCTTGCAGACCACTTAGCTGAGTAGGGTGGGTTCATAAGGACCCCATCAAAGTTGGTCGGCTCTTGGGTCGGCCAGTCTTCGTCCAGCGTATCGGCATTGTGCAAGAACTGGTTTTCCACCGGAACCCCGTGTAGGATCATGTTCATCCGAGCCAGATTATAGGTTGAGGTATTGAGCTCCTGACCAAAGTACTGGACCGTTTGAGGCTGGTGAGAATACTTCTTGGCATTGAGCAAGAGCGAGCCTGATCCCATGGTGGCATCGTAGAGGTTAAAGCCCTGCTCGTCTTCACGCCCTAAAAAGGCAATCTGGGTCATGAGCTTGGCTACAGGCTGGGGCGTATAGAACTCTCCAGCTTTCTTACCTGAGTCGGTCGCAAACTGACCAATCAAGTACTCGTAAGCATCCCCAAGCATATCACCCGCATGACCCGCCACGTCCAACACTGCCAATTCTTTCATAACGGCAGCCACTAGCTGGTTTTGCTTTTGAGGTGTCGCCCCTAGCTTTTTGGAGTAGAGATCAATGTCCTCAAAGAGATTCTCATAGAGGTCATCACTCTGCTCGATGTCTCGGAAGCCCTGAGCTAAATCTTCTAGCTGGAAGGTCCCTTCATTGACCCGGTCCACCAAGGCCGTAAAGGTCAAGTCTGGCTTGATGACATAGTTGAGCTCATCGGTGATGACGGCGATCAAGTCCTCTTGAGATTCGGGATCCTCATAGTAGGACCGGTAAAGCGCCAAGGCTTCATCTAAGCTCTCTGTCTCCTCCTCCATGGTCTCTGCCACGAAGAAGAGCAACTTATCTGAGAGGTACTTGTAAAAGATCATTCCCAAAAGGTAAGACTTGTAGTCATTGGCATCCATCTTAGAGCGGAGCACATCCGCTGAGTTCCACAGGGCTTGGTAGAGCGACTGGGAGGTTTGTGTTGTTTCCATAGTAATTCTTTCTGATTTCTTTTAGACCTTTTCTTGTTCCAGTGGGACGACAGCGAGGGTCTTGCCCAGACTGGCTAAGACTTTCAAAACCGTGTCCAATTGAGGACTGGTCTTTCCTGTCTCCATCCGAGCGATGACCGGTTGACTAACCCCACTGAGTTCTTCTAGTTTCTTTTGGCTAATGCCCTTTTCATGCCGAGCTTCGATCAGCTCAGTCATAATCGCGACCCGCAGATCACTTTCCAGGATTTCTTCCTTGGTGAAGAGTTCTGCTCTCACATCTTTCCAATTGCTACCGATGGCACTATTCTTCATCTCTTAGCCCTCTTTCCTTCAAATCTTGCAACTCCCGCTTGGCTTTCTCGATCTCTCGTCTGGGTGTCTTTTGCGTCTTTTTGACAAAATGATGCAGTAAGACAAAGCTCCCATCCAGCCAAGCCACGAATAAAATCCGATCCCGCAAGGGTCTCAACTCCCAGATCTCTGCATCCAGATGCTTGATGTAGGGTTGGCCAGCACGTGTTCCATGCTGACTCAAAAGCTCGATGTAGTCGTTGAGCTTGTTTAGTTTGATCCGGCTGTCCTTGCTATCGCGACGAGCTAGCTCCCTCATGTAGTCCAGGACCGGTTGATTCCCTTGTTTGTCCTTATAAAAATAAATAGCGTGCACAAAGCAACCCCTTTTCGAATTTATTATAACTCTAAAGTTATTAAAAGTAAATACTTTTAAGTTATTAAACACTAAGGAGCACCCTTTGAAAAAATTAAAGGGACTCACTTATACTATTCGAAAAATGCTGTGCTTATGGTTGCTGATAAGGGGAATTTTTGAAGGTTAGATAAACATATCTTGTAAGAGTTTCTTTTTGAGTGTCTCGAGCTGTGAAATTTTTTCTTGATGCGAATTGATGAGGTTATCGAGGTTTGAGAAGTAGGCTCCGATGGCTTGTTGTTCTTGAAATGCTGGACATAAAAATTCGTATTTTTTAAAGTCAACAGTCGTAAAACTTGCCTGATTTACCGCAGGTTTTGTGATAGATTTTATATAATTTTGATAACTTTGTACGAAAGTCATTAAATATATAAAATAAGGATAGTAGTCTTCTTTTACGGTTAATTTCAATATATTTGTTGTATATATTGTCTCTCTATCTGGTTCTCTTGACACAATTGCAGCAGTTCCCATTTTGGCTTCACTATTTATAAAATTAACCAATATGTCATTCTCTTTTACAAAATAATTTGCTGTATTAGCCCCTTTAGGATCTTCCTTAAACCAGTATTTTATATCTCTATCCAAATTCAAATTCCCGTCACTAATATTGTTAGCTCTAATAACTGGAAGGCCAATATCATCATTTGATAATTCTCGCGACAAGCCACTTTTTAACTCAGATAATACATCACCTAATTTTGCAATTCGCCAATTTCCTTCAAATCCATCCAAACGTATCTCAGGGACTGTCTGTCCAGCTTTGGGAAACATCTTGGCGAGCATGGTAGCCTTGAGGGATTGGTAGTTGGCGAGATTGTCCTTGTAGCTAGCAAGAAGGTTGTCGAGGGTGAGGAAGAGGGTGCCGATGGCGGATTGTTCATCTGGACTAGGAACTGGAACTTTTGTATTACGTAGAGTTTCTAGTCCCAAAAATTTTTGAGTGTTCCCAGCCATTTCAATTTGAATATATTTATTGAATAAGTTCGTTTTTAAATATTGCAGTAAAAATTGATTTTGTATTTTTCCACCATTTTTTATCAATCCAACATTTTTTATAGCAAATCCGTCTGAGTCAACTAAAACCGGCTTTCCGATTGTACCAATAAGCCCAAGCAAAATATCTCCGGCTTCCACTTTGGAACGTTTATTAATTTCATTATAATCTAACTCAGAAATCAATGATACATCATTTAAACTTAACCCAGAATCTGTTAAATTCTTTGACGTTACTAAAGGATAGCCATTTTCAATATATTTTGGAGATGAGTGAGTCCCATCTCGCACGTCTTTTACTGCTTTTAATTCTGTATATGACCAATGATTCAAAAAAATCTTAAATTTTATTGGAGGAATCCTATTTTTATTCATTATTTTCTCCCAAGCTATCTTTGAATTCGATCTGCTTCGTCCTAAATCCATATAGCTTTAGTACAGAATCTTCGTATCTGGACTTATCAGATATTAACTCCCTTTTCTTTAAGTAATCTAGAAGTGCCATATTAAATTCCATATTAAATTCAGAAACTGATACCTTCACATCCTGATTACCTTTTCCACCATTACCTTCATTTTGATTTAATTTTTTAAATGCAACTTCCCATTCATTATAGATATCATCATCGATTTGTTCCTTCAAAATTTGCATAATATCTGGTAGTTCTAGTAAATCTAAATATTTACCTAATAAAGCTAGTTTATCTATTTTGATTCTATTTTCTGAAACAGAAATTAATTTTTCTAAAAGTTTTTTCTTATGGTCAGCTAAAACATCATCCTGATTAAAATGATTATCTAAAAGAAATTCTAATATTTCTACTTTATATATTTCATCAAGGTCTGGATCTTCTAGCAATTCTTTCATTGTTTCTTCATCACGAATATCTTTTGCAGTCTTTAAATAATTAAATTTATTTACCCTGATAAAATAAGCTAAATGTTCTGGATATTTCTGACGTATAAATTCAAGATTTTCTTCATTAAATTCTATCAACTCATATCCTATTAAAAACTTCATCCGTTCACCATCGATATCAATCTCATCCATTTTTTTAAAATATGGATAGCCGATTTCATTTAATAATCTTATTCTGACGTTTTTATTTATATTTGATTGTCGTAAAACAAAATCTGCAAATTCTTTTTGTAATTCCTTATCTAGTTTTACATATATCTCTTCATCAAGCTCAAAATTTTCATTATGGTTAATAAAATCTACTAGGAAATCAATCTCTTTGCCATCTTGAACAAAATAGTCTAAAACAACATCCGTGTTTATCACTGCTTTTTTATTATGAACAAGTTTTTGTACTAATAGTTCTCGATTTTCATTAGATAGATCATTGAATTCATTTCGTGTATAAATGATATAAAAATCTGGAATACTAGCAATGATCTTTTCTGCTAAAGTAACCATTTTATTATTTTCATCATTATTTTGATCATCAAACTCTCTGTTTTCTAACTTTTCCTGAACTAATTGATGATTAAATACAACATTATTATTTAATAATTGTTCAATATACTCAGGTTCATCACGCATTTCACCCTCTGAAAGATCAACATACATTGAAATATAATTTAGAAATTCTTCATCAGAAGACAAACAATAATCAAATAAAGGTTTAAAACGACTATCACTTCTAATTAATTCAAAATTTTGATGCTTAAATTGTCCATCTGTATACCCCGAATACCAATTCACAAAGAAACGTATATTATTTTCATTAATAATATATAAATTATTATTGAAAATAGTATCTACAATTAGTATTATATCTTCATCGTTTCTTTGATGTTTATTTCCATAAGTTGAAAAATTTGTAAATTTAATATTTAAAGCTAATAAATTATCAGTTAATCTAGGTAAATTGTAGTTAAATTCTCCAGTTAAAATATCAAAATTAATATCTATATAATTCGTAAGTAAATCCTTTGTTCTTTGTGATAAGTTCTCTATAAAAATTGTTTTCATTAAGTTTAAAAATTTAATAACTACATTATTTTTTGACGGGAAAAAATCTTTACTATCTTTTTCTAAATATTCATTAAACGAATTACTGTTGTATGATATCCAAGTTTCAAAAAGAGACTGATATATTTTATCACTTTCTAAATCATTTATAACGCCATTCTTATTATAGTTATATATCTTGTAATAAAAGTCCATAATAAATTTAATAAAGCCTTCTTGATGAAATAATAATTCTAACCTATTTTTAAAACCATCACTATCAGATGAGACCAATAAATATCTAAACAGACTATAATTCAATACATACGGGTATCTAAAATCATTTATTCCCAAACGTTCAATTATTTCGGTCATGTTGTGTAAAGTAATTTCAGGATCATTAGTGCGTCCAGAAATAACGTTTCTCAAGTATTCCTTCTCAACAACTGTTATAGTGTTCCCATAAAAATAAGTTAAATAATCTTGATAGCTCTCATCAATATAAGCATTTCTAATTAGGAAAGAAATTATTGAGAATTGCGGATTCTTTATTATTTCTTCTGTAAAATCACTTTTAAAATCATCAATATCTGTAGCATATTGATAAACATCTGATAATCTATAACTATCTAGTTTCCCAAGCTCATCGTTCATTTTATTAATTTCTTTTTCCAATTTTTCTATGAGCTTTTTATTTCTAATATTCTCTAAACGTTCTTGGAACTCTGGAGTATTTTTATCTGGAAATATAGAATCAATATTCTCAGTTCGTTTAGATTGATTATGGTCTGCGTCCCAATAATCTTGAAATGTAAGAATTTCACTGTCATCTGCCAGTAACGTTTTTATATAATCCGAACGTGATGAAAAATCTGATTCATATTTACTATTTACTTTAATTATTTTTCTTCCAGATGGTATTTTTAAGATGGTTCCATATAATTCAACTTCATCGTTTAAATGTTCTTCCTCAGCATTCTCTATCTTTCTCTCCAAAGCATTTTTCTGATTATTTAACTCCTTTCTAAGATTTTTTAATGCTATTTCTTTTGAGTTCAACAATTCATATAAATATCCTTGATTTCTTTGCAAAAGTGAAAAATCTTTAGGGAAAATATTCTTATAAACTATCATTGAAAACAGTTTCTCATAATCTAGCTTTAAAGTATTTAATGTGTCTTTATAAGTCAGATACTCATTACAAATATTATTAATTAATCTCATATCATCTAGATACAAAGAAATATTAAATAAAAAAGTTTTATCTAAACTATCGTATTCCAGCATTTCTGTTAGCAATTCTTTTAGTATTTCATTGGAGTTTGAGGCTGTTACAACAGGGACTATAGGAATAATAAAATCAAAAAACTTCGTTCTCTCTTGTGATTCAAACAAATCATCCTTTACAAGATAGAAAAACACCAGCTTGGATTCGCCATATATCTTTCTTTTTCTATTGATAACTATATTTAATTCCTTCAATTTTTCAAAAATTCTAGAATCATTAAAACGTTCAATATCTTCAAATACTATAACATCTGCTCCTGATTGCTTGAATAAATAAAGGACATCGTCTAAGTATCGATCAAAATAGGATACTTTAGAATTATCATTTGAAAAAATTTCAATATCAGTTTCAATTTTTTCTGCCTTTAAGGATAATTTTTTGATAAAACCAAAATCTTTTTGTAGCTTCAGTAAAAAATAAATTCCATATATAATTAAAATAAATAAAATTACTAGTACAAGAAGGGAAATAATAGGTTTCGTAGTCCAAGATAACCAAGAAAAGTTATTGACTAAGCCATTCCACGAAGAAACATTTAGTAAGTATAAGGGTAATAATAATACTAAACCTAAATAGATAGAGATATTAAAAGGTTTAATCTGCGATTCCGCATCAAGAGTTTTAAAAATTGATTTTCTTATTTGATTAGGATTAATTTGATGAAGTAATTGATTGATTATTTTTCCTTCTATGGTATTGATTTGACGATTATTGAGCCCATTTTTTTCACTACCTATTGTTTCATCATACTGCCCTAAAGAAATATGAATGAATTTTTTATCTGTACATTTCCTCTCAAAACTCTCAACAACACTACTTTTCCCCGCTCCATAATTCCCAGTAATAGCCACGTTGGTTACTTCCGAATTTTTGTCAATCGCAAATTCAAGTGCTCTTTCTGTCACTGGTTTTATTTCAACATCTTTATTTGAAGTAAGTGCTCGAAATTTATATTCTCTTTCCATTAATTTATCTCTCCCAATAATTACTATATGTTTAAACTAATACCATTATATCAATTCTAACTCTGTATATAAAGCTTTTATATACAAAACGCCCCTTAGAAATCAGTTCCTAAGGGGTTGTTTTTATCCTGCTACTTGTGTATTTTCTTCTGCTTTCACTTTCTTCGCCTTCTTACCTGAACCACTCAATCGTCGTTTACTATCTCGGATTGTATTGAGGTCTTTGAGGAGTTTGGTCAGGTGTTCTTTTTCTGGATAGGATTCTACACTGGCTACGATGTAGCGCATAAAGAGGTCGTAGATGCTGGTTAGTTCGGTACGGACTTGTCTGGTCTTGCCGACTTCCTTGGCAGACTTATGCGCACGCGCCTGACTTTCCACCTTATCATATTCCTCTTGCGCACTAGTAACTGCTAATAGCATTGGATTTAGTCCTAGACTGGTTACTGCTCCATAATAGGGTTCCTCACTCAGTGTTTTAAGCAGGCTTCTGATAGATAAAAATGTTTTTGATTTATCTTTACAATACTTTCCTGTCTACCCTTTGGAACCAAAGAACTTCTCTCTGTTTTATAGGCCTGTATTAAAATAGCCATTAGTCCGATTAGACATATCATTATAAAACTAGAGTACCAATCATCATCAACTGTTTTGTTTTTCTTCATCAGAATTTCCCCTTTAAGTTTATAGATAAATAGTAACAGATAAAAATGAAATTTTAAGCATCGTTGGCTCAACTGACTCTTTTTTCAGTTCAACAGCACACTTTTAGAATTTTTGTAACGTTCACAGGACAAATCTGACATTTCAAAAAGAAAAAATCCCTATCCGACTGGACAAATACCTTGTCTGTCAGATAGAGACTTTTACTATTTTTAGATTTTAACCTTTCTAGCTTTAGAATACATATAAACTTTTGGTGATTCATGTTTACGAGATTTCGAAGGGCTACCTACCCACTCTCAGTGGTTCAATCACCTCTTCGATCAGTTGGGTATAGGCTTCTTTGATTTGTTTTTTGTAGCTGAGTGGGTTGAGGGCATCTGCTACTTCTGCCTTGTAATCTTTGTAGCGCTGACTCTTGGTCAGTTGACTTTCGCCGGCTTGTTTTTTAGCCCCTTTACGGTAGTGTTGGATATAGTAGCGCAGTTCGTCGGCTCCGATATACCAGTTTTTAGCAAAGCTTACGATATGGCTATCGATGATGGATTCGATCATCTGGTCCAAGATTCCGGTGATGGACTGTCCTCGGTAGCGTTCGGGCTCTTCTTGGACTTGGGTCCAGAGGTTTTGGATGATCTCGGCTAGGCTTGGATTGGTCCGGTTCAGGCTCTCGATATAGCTGTCCACGGTTGCGATATCCTTGTCACTCAGGGTCTGCTCCTCATTTTCCTCCTGCTGGATCATACTCTGGATCAGCATCAGGATATAGGCATAGTTGATCTCATCGACTTGGACAGACTCCAGCTCATAATGGATATCTAGCTCATCTTCGCTGTCCACTTCTGGATCCCTGCTCTTGATCTCCGCCAGGATATTTTGATAGAGGCCTAGATAGGCTTCGAGCTGGCTGTCGCTGAGGCCCGTTTCTTGATAGATCTCCTCTTTATCATACTCTGAGTAGACACGGATCGAGGCTTGATATTTATCAAAGACCTGATAGGCTTTAGCGACCTTGCGGAGCTGGGCCGTTGGAGCCTGCTCGAGAGCAACTCCTTCTTCTTCGAAGTCTGTGACTTGGCCTTTAAACTCTGCCCAGGCTTTTAAGAAGTTGCGCTTCTCTTCTTCCCAGCTTGTTGCTAGGACCTCATTTTCTCCTCCATTAGAGTAGAGCTTGAGGGCATTGTCGACAGCTTCCTTAAAGGCTTGAGGGCGCTGGAAGGTGATGATATGGCCGAAGTGCTTCTTGTCATCAAAGATCCGATTGGTCCGGCTGAAGGCCTGGATCAAGTCCTGTGGGCGCATGGGCTTGCGGTCGATAAAGAGCGTAGAAAGACAAGGAGCATCAAAGCCTGTCAAGAGGCGATCGACCACGATGACCAGATCCAACTGCTCATTGCGGTAGAGGTACTTGTCCTGCTTTCTGGCCAGGCGATTATTGACATCAGTGTTAAAGCCTCGCAGATCCGCTAGGCTAAAATGCGTCCCAAACTCTTGGTTGTAGTCCTCCATGACCTGCTTCATGTGGTCTTGGTAGCCGATGGATTCTTCCTCATTTTCAGATACTGAGTAAGTGATCGTAAACTTTGGAAAATCTGGTAGGTATTGTTTGACCCGCTCGGAAACCTTGACCCGCTCCTTGCCAGCGAGTATGCTCTTGAGCAGATTATAATAAGCCTGTGCTCGTGGGATTGACTTGACTGTCAAGATAGCCTCATAGCTCTTTCCGACCCCTTTAGGGATATTGAGCTGTTGCTGACTCTTATTAAGGATGGCATCGAGTACCTCTAGCATGTGCTCCTTGTCCTCATAGGCCTGGTCTGGAATTTCTTCTTCTAGGAGATCTGAGATGATGGTATTGCGGTAGTCGACCTTAAAGCCCAGAACTGCTCCATCATGGATGGCTTCCTTGACCGTGTATTCATGTAGGCGGTCGCCATACTGTTGGTGGGTGGTCTGAGCCAGGTCTCCCACTTGTTTGCGTTTGTTTTCCTTAAATATCGGGGTTCCTGTAAAGCCATACCAGAGAGAGTTCTTGAAGTAGGACTTGATTTCCTTTTGTGTCTGAGGGGTTACAGCCCGATGACACTCATCCACGACAAAGGCCACGCGCAGGTCCTTGATCTTCCCAGCATCCCGCTGGTACTTCCCTTCTTCAAACTTACGCATCATGGTCGTGATTTTCTGAATTGTCGTGACGACCACGCGCTTGTCATTTCCCCCTAGGCGCTTGACCAGCTCATGGGTATTGTCCGTCTCGTCGATGTCGATGACATCATTGGTGGCGTAGGAAAGAAAGGATGACGTTGTCTGCTGGTCAAGGTCTCTACGATCGACGACAAAGATGGTCTTTTGAATGGCTGGAATCTGCAAGAGATTGCGTGCTACCTTGTAAGAGGTCAGGGTCTTGCCTGATCCGGTCGTATGCCAGATATAGCCCGACTCTTGACGGCGAGAGGCTTCCTGCACAGCCTCGATGGCATGGATCTGGTAGGGACGCAGGAGGATGAGGGCTTTCTTGCTATCGTCGATGACTGAGTACTGCATGACCATCTGGTGGGCCCGGGGGATGGAGAGAACCTCATGAGCAAAGCTGTTGAGATCGATCATGGGCTGGTTGTCCTTATCCACCCACTTGGTCAGAAACTGCTTATTTAGCTTGCTTTCACGGGCTGCAGCGATGTAACGAGTGTCGACTTTATTGGTCACGACAAACATTTGTAAGCTGGAGTAAATGCCCCGAAACTTGCCTTCACGGTCGTACTTTTTGATCTGATGAAAGGCATCTTGAAATGCCACTCGGGGACTCTTGAGTTCGATATGGATGAGAGGCAGGCCATTGATCAGAAGGGTCGTATCGAGCCGTCGATCCTGGTCTAGTGGATAGGCCTTGTCGCGTTCGACTTGGTTGACAACTTCATAGCTCGACTTACCAGCTGCGATATTGTCCCGCCAGATGACTGCTAAGCGGATCGTCCCTAGACTGGCATCCTCACGTTGGACTTCTACCTTGGCGATGCCATTTTCACCTGCTAGCCACTTGGCTGCTTCATAATAGCTGACAAAGTTGAGCTGGTTCTTGATCTGGCGCTTTTCCTGGTCGGTCAAGGGATGGTCCGCTAGCACGGCGACATTGTTTTGC
This sequence comes from uncultured Streptococcus sp., assembly GCF_959025735.1. Taxonomy (GTDB): domain Bacteria; phylum Bacillota; class Bacilli; order Lactobacillales; family Streptococcaceae; genus Streptococcus. Next base: position 8,407 of record NZ_CAUFJQ010000017.1, on the reverse strand, counting down.
GCCAGCTTATCAAAGAAATTGTCCCATAACTGGTCTTCATTCTTGAGATCCTCGCGATAGGTCCACTGACTTTCTCCTGAAGTCAACTGCTGGATCAACTGTCTTTCAATCTCAAGTTCTGGAGTTGCTACTGCCTTCATCCGTCTATCCTTTTCCTGTACATAATCTCCTATTATTATAGCATGTTTGGGAAAGAAATTAACGCTTTCAAAGCATTTTGTTGGGAATTGGCGCAAAAAAACGAACCTATTCTGGTCCGTTTTTTCTTAGTCTAGTTGAATCCCTTTTTCTGCTAGGTTATCCAAGCATTCTTGGAGGTAAGTGTCCTGATGCTCGGGATAGATAGGGGTGCTCAAAGCTTCCTCTTCCAGCTCTGAATAAGCTGGGCAGGTCTTACCTCGGTAGGTCGGCTCCCACCACTCTGGGCTGACCTTATAGCCACGAGACGTCATCTCCTCCATGATCAAGCGGTGATAGGCATAGAGACGATAGGGCGAGTATTCAAAGACATAGTTGACCGACGCATGCTTCTTGCCCCAGCCATTACCCCTTAGCGCGCAGCATTCCCGGTGTTGGCCCAGGAGCTGGGGACGAGGGAGTTTGGGAATCAAGTCTTGGTGCCAGAGTCTCATCTATTGCCCTCCTAGTAGCGTCGAGTCTTGTAAGTAGCGATTAGGGTAGCGCTCAAGGAGCATCTGGATCCCCTCGATCAGATCCTCTTGGCTAGCTTGGCCATGCTGGTACTTCTCAAGTAGCAACATAAAGTCCGCCTTTTCCTCAGGAGTTGCCTGCTTTTTGAAATAGCCCCAAATATGCTGAAAGGCATTGGAGACCTGGCCACGATTTTCCGGCAAGGCCAGCGCTTGCTGGATTAGATCCTCGACGTGGCTGACCTCTACCTGGTCTTGCTTGAGGTACTCCCGGATTTCCTTGTAGAGATTACTGGAACGACTCAGCACCAGGTATTTATTTTTCGCCCATAGGACTTGACAGTGATGTTTTTGATCCACTCTTGTCTCCTTTTGATCTTCTCTATGAATAGTCCTCCCATTATACCATGGAAATGAGTGAAGTCATAAAAAAAGAAGCCAGACTTTTGTCCAGCTTTTTTAATTAATTACAAGGCTGTGATGGCTGTGATCAAACCAAAGATGATCCCTGGTGCATTGGCTGCAGCAAGTGGAATATCGCGTTCTTTTTTGAAGAGTCCGTAATAAACCCAAAGGCTACAGTTGATGGCTGCGACAAGGGGTTGAACAAAGTTCCCTTTGTGACCTGCGAGGTTATCCATGATTTGTGGGAAGTAAGACACATACATCATAACAGACATAAAGGTCGCAACCCAACCAAGAATTTTCATTTGTTTTTCATTCATTTTGAAACTACCATTTCCTTTTCTTTTTTTAAAGTATGCACTATTCTACCTTTTGTCCTTTACAAATTCAAGTCTTTTTTTCAAATGTTACCGAACTGTAAAGTGTCACAATCTTGTGATTTTGCAGGAAGATGGATTTCTTTTCGAGAGAGTCTTCTCTCTAGTTGCCATTTTTTTGACACTTTGTCTAATTCTTTTGCAAATGTGATCGTTTTCATTTTGCGTAGCATGCAAATTAATTGCATTTTCTTCCTACTTATGCTATTTTAATACACAGAGGTAAAATTTTATGAATAAACAAAAAATCAACAAAATCGTTGGCTCGATCGGTGCCTTTATTGGGATTATCGTTTTCATTGCCTACATCCCACAAATTATTGCTAATTTACAGGGAAATAAGGCCCAACCTTTCCAACCCTTGTCAGCTGCTATTTCTTGCTTGATCTGGGTCATTTATGGTTGGACAAAGGAACCTAAAAAAGACTGGATTTTGATCATTCCGAATTCGGCAGGTGTCATCCTAGGGGGATTGACTTTCCTTACATCACTTTAATAGAAAGTGAACAAAGACTGAACTCTACGGGTTCAGTCTTTTTTGTGTATCCCTTTGAAAAACAAAAACAATCGCAGTCGGTTTTCGTACAAAAAAGCCCGCTATGAGCAAGCTAAAAAAATTGACAATTCTTTTCTTTGAATAACCTATGCTGGATTATTGTGCAAAAATATCCAAATAATATCTGATTATTATTAGAGTATATTGAAACTTTCCGCTGTGAGAAAAGTGCCTGAAAAAATTATGTTTCAGGCACTCGGAATTATTGAGACCTTAGGCTCAATAATTAGTCATGGAACTTCTTCGAAGTTCGCTGACGTCCGTACTCACCTAAGGAAAGTTTCTAATTTAATTTGAGTTTCTTTTCCTAAATCTGCACAATCTTACGATAACTCCGAGAGGTGATCCAAAAGACGATTAGGTAGGTGATGAGAAAGACAGCACAGACGCTGAGGGTGACGACGAGGACTTGGCCACTATTGATGACACCGAGCACTTTGAGAATGAGGCGGATCATATGGTAGGCAAAGGCCAGGTGGACAAAGGCAAAGATGAGGGGGAGGAAGAAGACAGTCCGCACTTGACGGTTGATGGTCCGTTTGACCTCATCTTCATCAAGCCCTACCTTTTGGAGGATGACGAAGCGGTCACGGTCTTCATAGCCTTCTGAGATTTGCTTGTAGTAGATAACGATGACGGTTCCGACCATAAAGATCAATGACAAGAAAATACCGATAAAGAAGATGCCGCCAAAGAGGCTATTCAACTCTGCCACATCATTGGCTCGGTTGCCTCCATAGATAAATGTTCCTTGGGCCTGTTGGCTACTCAATTCATCGATCATCTTGTCATAGCTGGCTGCCAGCTTGAGTTGCTGGTCTTCGTCAACATTGACATTGAAGCCACCATAGATATTGGTATTGATGGCAAGATCCGGAAACTGAGCGACAAAGGCTGAAAGGTCTGGCACGATCAGGTAATTGAAATCCTCCGTCAGCATATTAAACTGATTTGGAACATGATCGGTGATAAAATCCTTGCTCACTTCTTCCTTGACTTGGAAGTCTTGCCCATTGATGGTGAACTGCTTTTGCCCTTTAAGAGCCTTGTTATGAGCAAAGAGGATGACTTGGTTGCCGGTCAGATCGACCTTTTCTCCGGTCATTTGTTCATAGCTAGCTGCATCAAAGACCATAAAGACAGTTTTGGGAGTGACGTTGCGCTCATCAGCTGGATAGACGGTGAAAGCCGTGCCATTTTGTGATTTAACTCCAAAGTTGGCATAGGTCATCAGGTCACGATTTTTGATCTCAAGATGATGCTCAGAGGCAAATTCATCAAATTTCTGGTTGATTTGCTCTAGGTCTACCCCTTTTCCTTGGACAGAGAAATCATGAGGAGACATGATCTTCTTGATCGTTTCACCACCGATATAGATGTTGGTCGCAGCAGAAATGGTTACCAATACCATGGTCGAGAGGATGGCAATGGTCGCAAGCCCCACTGCATTTTTCTTCATGCGATAGATGAGGTTAGAGACCGAGATCATGTTGTTGGGTTGGTAATAATAGTTCTTCTTTTTCTTAAGCAGATGCAAGAAGACGGTGATCCCAGCATTAAAGAGCAGGTAGGTCCCGATCATGACCAAGATAACGGCTAAAAAGAAGGTCACAAGCGCAATGATAGGGTCTTTGACAGACACAGCTAGGTAGTAGCCAAAACCGAGAGAGGCTAAGCCAAGGATGGTTTGGGGCCACAAGAAGCGGGCTTTCTTTTCACCACTAGCCTTCTCACGCGTCAACTGCAGGGCATTCAAACGGAGAATGCGCCAAGCATTGAGAAGAACCAAAAGGCCAAAGATGAGACCAAAGGTGACAAAGACCAGGACGACAATCCCAGGTTGGAAGGTAGATACCAGCTGGACCTTCATCTTCATGAGTTTCAAGAGGAAGGCAAAGATCAGCTTGTCAAAGAGAGCTCCGATCAAGACTCCGGCTGAGATGGTTAGAAAGCCAAAAAGCAAGAGTTCCTTGAAAATCATGCTGATGAGATGGCGTTTCTCAAGGCCCAGCATGCTGTAGATGCCCAGCTCCTTGGAGCGGTTTTTCATGACGAAGCTATTGGCATAAAGCACGATGATGGCCCCCGCGACATTGACCACGAAGAATCCCAAGCTGAGGGTGAACACTATAGAAGAGCCCCCTCGAAGCTCGGAAATGCGAGGATTAAAGGTCAGGGAGTCAAAGAGATAGGCGATGGTCACTGCGAGAATGACCGCAATAGCAAAGGGATAATAGAGCTTGCGGTTCTTGATCAGATTAGAGCAAGCTAATTTAGTGGTTAATCGTAACATCTACTCCACCTCACTTGCCATGACCGTCAAGGTATCCGAGATTTCTTGGAACATCTGACGCTCTGTCTTTTCCCCGCGGAAGATCTGGTTGTAGAGAATTCCGTCTTTGATAAAGAGCACGCGCTTGGCCCGAGCAGCCGCTGCAGTTGAGTGGGTCACCATGAGGATGGTTTGGCCCATGCTATTAATATCTTCAAAGACATCTAGCAAAGCAGCTGATGACTTGGAATCCAGCGCCCCTGTTGGCTCATCAGCAAGGAGAATTTCAGGTGAGGTGATGATGGCCCGTGCTACAGCCACCCGTTGTTTTTGCCCACCAGAGATTTCGTAAGGATATTTTTCAAGGAGCTGGTGAATACCCAATTCTCGACTGACGCTATCCACCTTGCTCATCATTTCCTTGACCGGTCTGCGAGAAAGGACCAAAGGTAAGAGGATATTGTCCTTGACAGACAAGGTGTCGAGCAGGTTGAAATCTTGAAACACGAAGCCTAGTTTTTCCCGACGAAAGCTCGAGGCATCCTTGTTCTTGATAGTTGAAGTATCGGTACCGTTGAGGTAGACCCGCCCTTCGGTCGGCTGGTCCAGCATGGCTAGGATATTGAGGAGGGTGGATTTCCCGGACCCTGATTCCCCCATGATGGCAACGTATTCCCCTTTTTCCACGGTAAAATGAATGTCCTTTAGGGCTTCAACTTGCGTCCCTTGAAAGCGGGTTTTGTAGATTTTTTTGATGTGTTGAACGTCTAGTAATGACATACTTTTCTCCTTTTCCTAGTAGATCAAGAAAAATTCTTGGGTTTGTTGCAGGACTTGGAGACCAAATTCCGTCTTTTCCAGATCGGTTTGGTTATTTGGTTTCTCAGTCTTTTTGAGTTGTTTCATCCATTTCAAGAGTTTCATTTTCTTGACCTCCTTCATTTGATGAGACTATTGTATAAAAAATAAAAGGCGGCTACCATAACCTAACCTTTCATTTTGACCTTTATTTCTTACATTTTTGTAAGATGGGGAAATCTTAATCCATGACCAACTTCTTTTCTTCAAAGCGAATGGCAACGGTCGTGCCTTGGCCGACCTCTGAATGGAGGGTGATCCTGTGGCCCAATTGCTCTGCGATTTTCTTAGATAGATAAAGCCCCAGCCCTGAGGATTGCTGGGTCATGTGGCCATTGTAACCAGAGAAGCCCCGCTCAAATACGCGGAGGACATCGCTATTTTTGATCCCAATCCCGCTGTCTTTTATATAGAGGGTCTGGTCTTTGAAATAGATCTCAATTCCACCTGTACTGGTATACTTGAGGCTATTGGACAAGAGTTGCTCGATGATGACCAAAAGCCACTTGCGATCGGTAATGACCTCCTGCTCCAAATCATGCAGATCCACGGTCAAGTTCTTTTGGATAAAAAAGAGGGCATACTTGCGGACTACTTCTTTGACCAAATCTTCTACCAACACGCGCTTTAAGACTAGATCATCATGAAAACTCTCCAGTCGCAGGTACTGCAGAACCAGATTGGCATAGGAGTCAATCTTGAAAAGTTCCTGCTCCATCTGCTGCTTGACAATAGGTGTCTCGACATCTTGGACCAAGAGCTGGCTAGCTGCAATGGGCGTCTTAATCTGGTGAACCCAGAGGGTGTAGTAATCCATCAGGTCATTGAACTTGGCCTGGGCTACTTTGCCTTGCTCCAAGCGCGCCTGCTGTTCTTCCCTGTATTTTTCATAAAGAAGGTGTTCTAGTGGTGAGGCAACCTCAACTTCCTCATAAAGTGAGGCTTTGCGATAGTCCTGAAATGTCATGGCGAAATCCCAGATCAAGATACAGAGGGTAAAAAATCCTAGCATCAGAGTCGCATAGAGGAAAACCATCCCCGTCTCTGGAAAGAGAAAGGCAAAGACCAAATCGACCATCAAAAAGATGACTACTAGATAGAGCAGGCGCCTGCGGGATACCACATACTGCCAAAAGATGTTTCCATATTTATTCATGGGCCAACCCATAACCGATGCCTTTCTTGGTTTCGATGAAGTTTGACAAGCCAACCTCTTCTAATTTCTTGCGAAGGCGGGCCACATTGACAGACAAGGTATTGTCATCAATAAAGAAGTCGCTATTCCAGAGCTCTTTCATCATATCATCGCGCGCCACGATACTGCCCGCATGCTCAAACAGGACGCGCAGGATCTGAAATTCATTCTTGGTCAACTTGATGACTTCCCCTTCATACACCAAGTCCGTAGACTTGAGATTGAGGATGGCTCCCCGGTGCTCCAGCAGATTTTGATCCGTCCCAAATTCGTAAGAGCGGCGCAAGAGCCCTTGGACCTTAGCAAGGAGGACATTTTGATCAAAAGGCTTGGTGACAAAATCGTCTCCACCCATATTGATGGCCATGACAATATCCATGGCTTGATCCCGTGAGGAAAGAAACATAATCGGAACCTTTGAAACCTTGCGAATCTCCTGGCACCAGTGGTACCCATTGTAGAGAGGCAGTCCAATATCCATGAGAATCAAGTGAGGGTCACTTTCGACAAAGATCCCGAGGACATCCATAAAATCCTCTACTGCGACCACTTCATAGCCCCATTGTTCCAATAATTGTTTGACCTGTTGGCGGATAATTTCATCGTCTTCTACTAAGAGAATTTTATGCATGGCTTTCTTTCCTTCTTTTTTTCTTCTTCCTATTATAACAGATTAAGAAGCAGAGAAAAAGATCGAGCGTAGCCTTCTTAACAGTAAGAGCTTTTTCTACTCCCATTTTTGTGCTATACTGAAAGAAATAAGACACGGGAGGCACAGATGTCAACTATTTTTGATTACCTAAAAGAAGTGACTTACGATTCCATATATGACCGTCCCTTCAAGGAGCTGGATGTCCTCGCTTTGACAGAGCTGACCTATCTACCCTTTGGACATATTGTGCCTCAAGGAGATACAACAGGGATCCCAGTGCGCCTGTCTGATGCGATGGAACTGATCGACCGGACAACCGATTTCATCGTGAGTAACCAGCACCTCCAATTAGTCGATGAATTAGCTAGTTCAAAGCGCTTTAAGAACATCAAACTCCTTAACTATGTCGATGAATACGATCCCGATGTGCAAAAACAGTTTGCGGCCATGACCTATCGGCTTAGTCTGGATACGTATTTGGTCGTTTTCAGAGGAACGGATGACACCTTGATCGGCTGGAAGGAAGACTTCCACATGACCTATATGGACCATGTCCCAGCTCAGAAGCGCGCAGCCAGCTACCTGCAACATGTCATGAAGGAATTTCCGAAAGGTCGCTTCTTAGTAGCCGGTCACTCCAAAGGGGGCAACCTTGCGACCTATGCTTGCTCGTATCTACCTGATTCCTTATTTGAACGGATCGACGCGATCTACAGCTACGATGCTCCTGGCCTCAACAAGGCCATTATCGAAACCGAATGTTACCAGCGGACGTCCCCAAACATTCGTCGCTTTGTCCCTCAGGGATCCATCGTTGGCATGATGTTGGAAGTTCCAGAACCGACGACCATTGTCAAAAGTCACGCCTTTGGCGGCTTTGCCCAGCACGACGCCTTTACTTGGGAAATCAAGGACTACAGCTTTGTGACCGTTTCTGAAACTAGTCCAGATAGCCAGCAGACCGACCTGACCTTGAAGCAATGGGTTCGCGAAACATCGGCAGAGGAGCGCAAGAAGTTTTTTGACACCTTTTTTGGCATTTTTCTGGATGCCGGCATCACTTCCATCAATGATCTAACCGATCTCAAACAGCTAGCTAAGGCCAAGGAAATCCTCCAAAATGCCCAGGATTTGGATCCAACCGAGCGGGAGATGCTAGAACGCTTAGCCAAGCAGCTCATCGATACCCGCTTTCAAGCCTGGAAAAAATGGCAGACGGTCCCCCGCATCCTGGTTCAAATGGCTGCATTTTTCAAGCGAAAAAAAGCAGTCGAGCTTTCCTCCCCACTGCTCCTAGAGCACAAGGAATGAGGCTCAACAACTGACCTCTTCTTTTCACTAAAACGCAAAAAGAGGCTGGGACAAAAGTCCTAGCCTCTTAATTATCTTTGGATTGTCAAGCAAGACGCAGTGGTTGAGTGGGCTCTACTACGCTGATTTCA
>NZ_CAUFJQ010000016.1 GCF_959025735.1 uncultured Streptococcus sp. | reverse complement strand
AAGGGTTTAACGAGATTTAAAGTTGGGTACAGATGCCCACTCAAGGGAACAGCTACCACATCGATTTTAATTTTTTTCATTTTTTCCTGCCTTATATCTTTTTTAGATCTAAAACTAGCTTCTATCTATTAATTCGTAAAAAAAATCAAAAATTGAAGAAAAAATAAAATTTTTTTTAAAAATTTTTAAAAATTTTCAATGTTGCCTTTACTATCACTATTTAGAAAGAATGATTTCAACCTAAAAAAGCTCCCAAATGCCAAAGAGAGTGAGCCTCTCACACATTTGAAGAGTTTTCTATTTTTACGATTTGCGAGCTTAGTTATTTTCTAAATAAAATTCGAACCGCTCGCCGACATACTGACTTTTTACATACTCAAAAGCCGTCCCATCTTCAAAATAGGAAACCTGTGTCAGACCTAAAATAGCCTGCCCTTTTGAAATCTGTAAGTACTCCGCAATCTTATCCTTGGCCAATCGCGCATAGATGGTCTGGTGCGACTTTCCAATCTTATAGCCATGACGCTCCAAGGTTTGGAAGAAATGGCTGGTAACCTCTTCACGATTGAAATTCTTAATAAATTTCTCTGGAATAGAGGCCACTTCATAAACAACAGGGATCCCATCGGCATACCGGACCCGCTCCATCCGAATGATGGTTTCTGTCTTATCAATGCCCAATTTGTCCACTTCTTGGAGGCTAGGAATGGTTTTACGGTAAGAAATCACTTGGCTAGAAGGTTCCTTGCCTTGCGATTTCATAATTTCTGTAAAACTGGTTGTGCCTCGCATTTTTTCTTGGACGCGCGTGCTAGTGATAAATGTGCCACTTCCTACTCGTCTTTCAAGCACTCCTTCTTCAACCAGAAGGGTAATGGCCTGACGAAGCGTCATCCGACTCACTTGAAATTTCTCAGCTAGATCGCGTTCGCTGGGAAGACGCTCCCCGATTTTCCATATTTTTTGATCAATCTCAGACTTAATCTGATCATGAATTTGAATGTAAGCTGGAATCATAACCTTGCTCTTTCTCTGTGTTATCTCTATTGTAGCGTAAAATTCCTAATTCTTCAATCAGAGATTGGTAAAGACAAGGCTTTTGTGTTAGAATAGAGGAAAGTAAATTTCTTTAAGAAGGGGATAAGATGACAAACCTATCAACTGATTTGCATGATGTTGAAAAAATCATCGTGCTTGACTACGGTAGCCAATACAATCAGCTTATTTCACGTCGGATTCGTGAAATTGGAGTCTTCTCAGAGTTGAAGAGCCACAAGATTTCTGCTGATGAAGTTCGTGCAATCAATCCAGTTGGGATCGTTCTTTCAGGTGGACCAAACTCTGTATACGAGGAAGGTTCTTTTGATATCGATCCTGAAATTTTTGAACTCGGTATTCCAATCCTTGGAATCTGTTACGGGATGCAATTGTTAACCCATAAATTGGGTGGGAAGGTCGTTCCTGCAGGTGATGCTGGTAACCGCGAATATGGTCAATCTGAACTGACTTTGACAGAATCTTCTGCTCTTTTTGCCGGCACACCAGACAAACAATTGGTCTTGATGAGCCACGGGGATGCTGTTACAGAAATTCCGGCTGACTTTATCCGCACTGGTACTTCTGCTGACTGTCCATTTGCATCGATTGAAAATCCAGACAAGAAAATCTACGGAATCCAATTCCACCCTGAGGTTCGTCATTCTGTTCACGGTTATGACATCTTGCGTAACTTTGCCTTGAACATCTGTGGGGCTAAAGGTGATTGGACCATGGACAACTTCATTGACATGCAGATCAAAAAAATCCGTGAAACCGTCGGAGACAAACGTGTTCTTCTTGGTCTTTCAGGTGGTGTTGACTCTTCCGTTGTTGGGGTTCTCCTTCAAAAAGCCATCGGCGATCAATTGATCTGTATCTTTGTAGACCACGGTCTTCTTCGTAAAGGCGAAGCCGATCAAGTGATGGATATGCTTGGTGGTAAGTTTGGTTTGAACATCGTTAAAGCAGATGCTGCAAAACGTTTCCTTGATAAGTTAGCTGGTGTATCTGATCCTGAGAAAAAACGGAAGATCATCGGTAACGAGTTTGTTTATGTCTTTGATGACGAAGCAAGTAAACTCAAAGATGTGAAATTCTTGGCACAAGGAACTCTCTATACTGACGTGATCGAGTCTGGTACGGATACAGCTCAAACCATCAAGTCTCACCACAACGTTGGTGGACTTCCAGAGGATATGCAGTTCGAACTGATTGAACCACTCAACACTCTTTACAAAGATGAGGTTCGTGCTCTTGGTACTGAGCTTGGTATGCCAGACCACATCGTATGGCGCCAACCATTCCCAGGACCAGGTCTTGCTATCCGTGTCATGGGTGAAATCACTGAAGAAAAACTTGAAACAGTCCGTGAATCAGATGCTATCCTTCGTGAAGAAATCGCCAAAGCTGGTCTTGACCGCGATATCTGGCAATACTTCACTGTCAACACAGGCGTTCGTTCTGTTGGGGTTATGGGTGATGGCCGTACCTACGACTACACTATTGCCATCCGTGCTATCACTTCTATCGATGGAATGACAGCTGACTTTGCGAAGATTCCATGGGAAGTCCTCCAAAAAATCTCAGTTCGTATCGTAAACGAAGTTGACCACGTCAACCGCATCGTCTACGATATCACAAGTAAACCACCTGCAACTGTAGAGTGGGAATAAAAAAAAGGTCCGGGGGACCTTTTTTTCACGAGCTTAGAAATAACAGAGCGAGTTAAAGGTCCATTGGACCTTTTTTTATGAGCTTAACATAAAATTTTTTATTAAGTATAAAAATAGGAAATCACACACAAAAAGCACTCTGACTTCTTGTCAGGAGTGCTTTCCTGCTATTTTTAGCCAACTAAACCACTAAAGAATTTGACAATGGCATTCCAGATGGCTCCGAAGAAGCCAGCAATGGCATTCCATGCATTTGTGAAGAAGTTTCCACCGTCTTTTAGAATAGCATTTGTATCAAAATTGAGATTGATATTATTAAAGGTATCGCCTGCCTTGTCTACGATACTATCTTTCAAGTCCGACAAGGTCTTCGTAAAGCTTTTGCTGCTAATGACGCTACTCTTTGAGAGGTTGACTGCGAAATTCACGATCAAATTAATCTGATCACCTGTTACAGTTGTATCCAGCTTATAATTTTTCAGGGTTTCTTCGACGATCTTTCGAATATCATCTTTGCTTAAATCCTGATTGTTCTGTTTGGCATTGGCTACTGCCGTTTTTATGTCGGTCAATGCTACGTTTAACTTATCAGCATCGAAGTTTTTCTTACCAGCGTTTTCTTCATTGATCCCGGATAAAGTCTTTAACTCTTCTTGGGCCAGATCTTTGCTTTCTTGAGAAACTTTGGCACCATTTTTCTCAAGCGAGTAATAAATACCGGCCAAGGCACTCTCTCCGGTCACTTGGATAGGGGAAGCTACTGTAATTTGAGCATGCTCTAATCCAAGTGTAACGGCTGCATTACGATACATATCTGCAGTGACCTTGGTGATGTTTTGAGGTGTCACGATATTGACTTCTAGTGGCTTATTTTTGCCTAATTTTTGAATTTTAACAGAGGAATAAAGTTCCAAACTATCATCGTTCGCAACGTTCATAATCGAAGAATAAACCTCTGGTGTCATGGTCTTCCACTCTTCTTTATCTTTCGAACTATCGTAGTTCAAGAGACTCAAGGTTTGTTCGATTTGATTTTGGTCCAGCGAATAGCCCAAAACATAGTCTGGTTTGACATAGGTTTCATCGATGACTTTCTGCACATTGCTATCTGCAGAAACACGTGGGACAGCTGTCAACAAAGCCAAAGTCGTCGTTACAAACAATGCAATCTTCTTTAATTTCATCTTTTTCTTCTTTCTAATTCAAATTACCTCTGGGTATCTCATATTACCTTTCTCACCTCACTAGAGATGAAAAAAGAAGTAAATAAAGAGTTTACCCACTTCGATTTTCATTATACAGTTGATTTCTTAAAACTAGCTTACAGTTTTTTTAAGAATGCATGACATTTTTATTTTCCCTAAAAACCGGAGGCAGAACTGATCGGCTTAAAAAAGAGCCAATTGGCTCTTTGGAAAATGATTAAAACCATGAAAATAACTTCATAATCGTCATATTGGTTTCTACTAAACGGGAATAATAAATGTTACCCCCATTGATGTAGAGTTCCATCCCGTTTAAAAGAGAGATAGGGTGGAGGTAAAGATAAGTTTCACCGGTTACATTGCCAAGACTTGGCGCTACTACATCCCGCGAATAAGCTCGGGCCAACTCTAGGGAATTTGTTCCACCGTGTTTTGCGACGTAATCGATGTAGTCTTTCCCAAAATTATAGGCTTGAACCGCAGTCCAGCTATCAACGCCTTTTTTCTTGGCTTCTTTTAACTCATCTGAAAGAGTTTGAATTCCTTGGCGAATGCTGGCCTTATTATCACTAATAGTATTGGTCTCACCACTTGCACTCTCGCTCGCCTGCATGACATCGTCTTCTCTGCCTTTGGTCTCAGTATAGATCATAGCAAGAATGAGGTTTTCATTGGCCGTGGTGTCCTCCTCAGCAAGGACTTCTCTAACCAGGGAGCGGTACTGCATGACTTGTTTGACATCATGGTGGATCTGAATTCCCTTGTAGATTCCAAATATTAGTAAGATGAATAAGAAGATCTTCACTATACGTTTAATCATTATTTACTCTGTATATCCTCAATATTTTTGATCAAAATAGAATAGGTCCCGTTCTCGTTTAGAATAAATTCAACAGATTCTGCATCTTCATAGACATTATTCGGAACGATCAGTTCAATTCCATTTGACAATGACAATTTCTGATTTTCAAACTTCTTCAACTGACGACTTGCATCAATTTCTTCAAAGGTGACAGGTTCAGGTACAGCTTCTTTGACTTGGTCAATAAAACTGAGGCGGGCTGTCAGATTGTCATCGAAGAGATCATCTGCTAATTTCTCTGGAGAGAGTTTCTTTTCTTCCTCGATATGATTGAAAATAGCTGATTTAACCTTTGATTGAAATTGAAAATCATCTGTATTAAAGCTTTCCGCAATTTTCTGAGCTGTTTTTTCTAGTGCCGTGATCGATTTTTTAGGTGAAATCTTAGGTTGCTCCTGGAGAAGATTCTCAGAGAAATAGTTCAAAAACGCTCCATTGTACTTGATTCGTTTTTCGATCAAATGGTACTTGCGGCTTTGAAGATTAATGACCAAAGCTTCATCTGCACCAGTCCCAAAGCCAGGTAGATTGTTTTGCGTCAACTTAATCGGATTATCCACTTCCCCACCAAGATGGGTCAATGTTTCCCGTAAGGCGATCCGAAGAAAGGCAAAATGATCCACCCCTTCTTTTGAGAATTGGATAAACACCAAATCGTTGGTCTTTTGATTCTCAGAGACGACAAATTCTTCTTTCCAGCGATTGGCTACTGCAACCGAAGTTTCTAATAGGTCATCTGAGATCATCTCAAGAAAAGGATTGTCCTCTTCGAAAATACCGGTCCTGGCTTCATCGGAGTAGACCCGTTCAATCTTCTTACGCAAGTATTCCTCGATTTTAGGCGTGATATTGAGAAATTTATCTGCCAAATAGAGATCGGTATCGTCTGGGCTAAATTGATGAATGATGGCTTTTTTTACGTAAATATCCATAAGATGGTTTAGTCCTCGTAAAGTGGAAAGGCGTCTGTCAAGGCTTTGACTTGGCTGCGCACTTCGTCTAATACTTCTTGATTATCCGCATTCTTCAGCGCTTTGATCATGAGTTCAGCAACGGTACGACTTTCTTTTTCACCAAAACCACGAGCGGTGATGGCTGCTGCACCAATCCGAATCCCACTGGTCTTAAATGGAGACAAGGTTTCATAAGGAATAGAGTTCTTGTTGAGGGTGATATTGACTTCATCTAACAAGTTTTGCGCCACTTTCCCATTTTCAACAACTTTAGTGACGTCGACAAGGAAAAGGTGGTTCTCTGTTCCGCCTGAAATGACACGGAAATCAGGATCTTGCAAGAAGACATCAGCCATGGCCTGACTGTTCTTAATCACGTTAGCTGCATATTCTTTAAAGGCAGGATCCAGCGCTTCTTTGAAAGCGACAGCTTTGGCTGCAATGACATGCTCCAACGGTCCTCCTTGAATACCAGGGAAAATAGCAGAGTTAATTTTCTTAGCTAATTCTTCGTCATTGGTCATGATCAGGCCTCCACGAGGGCCACGAAGGGTCTTGTGAGTGGTCGTTGTCGTGATATGGGCATAAGGAACTGGGCTTGGATGAAGACCCGCTGCCACGAGACCAGCAATATGGGCCATGTCAACCATGAGCTTAGCTCCTACTGCATCCGCAATCTCACGGAATTTTGAGAAATCAATAATATGAGAGTAGGCTGAGGCACCAGCAACGATGAGTTTTGGCTTCACTTCTTGGGCTTGTTTTAGGATGGCATCAAAATCCAAGAGCTCTGTTTCAGGATCTACACTATAGGACACAAAGTTATAGGTTTGACCAGAGAAGCTCACAGAAGCTCCGTGCGTCAAATGTCCACCGGCAGCTAAATCCATCCCCATAACAGTATCACCAGGCTCAATCAAGGCCATATAGGCAGCGCAGTTTGCCTGACTTCCTGAATGTGGTTGAACGTTCGCAAATTTAGCACCAAAGATTTCTTTGGCCCGTTCGATCGCGAGACTTTCGACCACATCGACCACATCTGTCCCACCATAGTAACGACGACCAGGGTAGCCTTCGGCATATTTATTGGTCAGAATAGACCCTTGAGCAGCCATCACTGCCTTAGAGACGACATTTTCAGAAGCAATCAACTCAATATTGTTTTGTTGACGCTCTTCTTCTTTAGCGATCGCATTCCATAGGTCTGCATCATAGGCTTTGTAATCTTCTTTATCAAAAATCATAGGTCTACTCCTTTATAAAAAATTATTTATGTACATGATCACTGAGGAAGTTTATCATCCTCAAAGGAAAGCTCTGGCACTTGTGCAAGCAAATCAGCTTTTGTAATCGAACCTTGCCGCAAAATCCTGGCTTTAGAACCAGAGATATCCAAAATAGTTGAATCTTGGCCAGTCAAGAAGTCATCATCCTCTATACCAGGAACCACTTGATCAAATTCGCTTACAATAGCCTCATACTTTGTTCCACTTGAATGACCTGAAAGATTAGCCGAGGGACCAACCAAAGGACCGTACTTACGAATTAATTCCAACGTTTTTGGGTGAGCCGGAATACGGAAGCCAACTGTATCCAATCCAGAATGAATCCAGCCAGGTACCTTGTCATTCGCCTGAAGGATAATAGTCAGAGGTCCTGGTAAAAATGAATCAACCAGTTTTGTTAAATAACTAGGTTGATTTTTCGAATAAAGTCGAATCGCTTTTTCATCGGCTACATTTAAATTCAGAGCCTTGTCTCTAGGTCTACGTTTTAACTCGTATATATAATCGACTGCCTCTTGATTCAAAGCTTTGGCAAAAATACCATAGACTGTTTCAGTTGGCAGAATAACCGCACGTCCTGCTTCTAATTCTTTCTCAATGTGATCCATTGTCTACTACTACCATTCTATCTTGTCCAAATTGGTCTTTCAGAACGCGAACGCGTTTGTCGGGAAATGCCTCTTGAAAAAGCTCTTTTACCTTGCTTCCTTGCTTATAGCCAATTTCTAGGTAAATCTTTCCATCTGGTGTTAAAACACTTGGTGCTTGCTGGGCAATCTTTTCGTAGATAGCATATCCATCACGATCCGCAAAAAGAGCTAAGTGGGGTTCAGAGGCTAAAACATTGGCTCCAACCTCTTCTACATCATCCCGAGAGATATAGGGAGGGTTGGATACAATCAGGTCATAAGGACCTTCTAGTTCGTCCAGTACATCTGACGACTTGAATTCAAGGACTGCTTCTAACTGCTTGGCATTTTCTTGAGCTAGGGCTAAAGCCTCTTCTGAGACATCACTAGCTTGAACCTGCCAGTTAGGTCTAGCAAGAGCTAAACTAATAGCAATGGCCCCACTACCAGTTCCGATATCTAGAACTCGTAAGGCTTTCTCATCGTTTTCTTCGAGAATTAGAGCCACCAACTCCTCTGTTTCTGGGCGTGGAATCAGCACGCGCTCATCCACTGTAAAAATATGGCCAAAAAAATCTGCGCTACCAATAATATATTGGGCAGGAACGTGATGTTTCAGCTGCTCAAAGATGGATAGAAGCAAGGCCTGATCCTCTACTTTAACTTCTTTTTGCAAGGCAAGGACAAAGTCTGTAAAAGTCCAGTTTTTTAAAGCACGATACGCGAAGGAGAGGCTTTCTGCTTCCTCTCCAACGGCTATTAATTCTTCTTCATACTGGGCTAATAATGGTCCCAACAACATTATTTGTTCAACTCTTCTAGTTTTTGTGTTTGGTCATACAAGACCAAAGCATCGACCACTTCATCTAATTTACCAGATAAGATGGTATCCAGTTTTTGAAGGGTCAAGCCAATCCGGTGATCGGTCACACGGTTTTGAGGGAAGTTGTAAGTCCGGATCCGCTCTGAACGGTCACCAGTCCCGATAGTAGACTTTCTCTCAGCGTCTTGCTCATCTTGGGCAATCTGAGCAAAGTGGTCAGCCACACGCGCACGGATGATCTTCATGGCTTTTTCGCGGTTCTTCTGTTGTGTCCGTTCTTCCTGCATCTCTACCTTGATATTGGTTGGCAAGTGGACGATACGAACGGCTGTAGCGACCTTGTTGACGTTCTGTCCACCCGCACCAGATGCGTGGTAGATGTCAATCCGAAGGTCTTTTGGATCAATGTCATACTCGACTTCTTCGATTTCTGGCATGACCAGAACTGTGGCAGTTGAAGTATGGACACGACCTTGGCTTTCTGTCACTGGAACCCGTTGCACCCGGTGGGCACCAGATTCATACTTGAGTTTCGAGTAGACTGATTGACCAGAAACCATGGCTACGACTTCTTTGATCCCACCAACACCATTGTAGGAAGCTTCCATGACTTCAAAACGCCAACCTTGGCTTTCCGCGTATTTTTGGTACATTTGTAAGAGGTCACCAGCAAACAATTGGGCTTCGTCTCCTCCAGCTGCTCCACGGATTTCCAAGATAATGTTCTTGTCATCGTTTGGATCTTTAGGAAGAAGTAAGATCTTCAATTTTTCTTCGTACTCTTCTTTTTCAGCCTTAGCATCTTTTAGCTCTTGCTTAGCCATTTCTTCCAAGTCCGCATCGCCGCCTGCTTCTTTAATCATTTCCTCAGCGTCAACAATGTTTTGAAGGACTTGCTTGTACTCACGGTAGGCTGTCACCGTATCACGCGTGGAAGCTTCTTCTTTTGAAAGCTCCATAAAGCGTTTGGTATCAGAGACCACATCGGGGTCACTCAATAATTCTCCTAACTCTTCGTATCGGTCTTCTACAGCTTGTAGTTGATCATAGATATTCATGTTTGCTCCTTAATTCTTGGTTGTTAGATCATAGATTGCTACAATTTCGTTTTCTATGACTTCGCCAGTTTCTTTAAATCCATAATGGAGATAGCAAGACCTCGCTTGATTATTTTCCGGTTCATAAGATAACTAAAGACTTGTTGCTTTTCCAGATGGCCCTGTTCGAACAAAGTCAATGACTGCATCCATAGTCGGTTTAAAATAGCCTAAACCTTGAAATCGTTTATCGATCATAAAACGAAATAACAAGTAGTTCCCCTTGCTGATCCCAATTTTCTGGTCATAGGCAATCATAACAAAACCAACTAATACTTCCTTATCATAAACTGCTAAGGGAGCTATAAAATCACCATTTTTATCATATACATAGGCTTCAGCTAAGCTAATGGAATTGGATGCAATAAAATTCCTTTGGTTTGGATGAACTTCTAGATTTAAAACGTCAAAATAATTCTCTATTGTAATATCTTTTAAACAAATAGACATTATTATCCTCTCTAAAACGTTCTAGACGCTTTCGGTTGGTATGTCTGGATTAAAATAATGTTTGCGGCAAACGGAGATATAGGTCTCGTGTCCACCGATCTGGATCTGCTCTCCGTCATAGACGGGTTTCCCCGCTTGGGTACGCAAGACCATGGTTGCCTTGCGGGAACAGTATTGACAGATGGTTTTGATCTCCTCGATTTTGTCGGCTAACAAGAGGAGGTGTTTGGAACCTTCAAAGAGTTCATTTCGGAAATCATTTTTGAGGCCAAAAGCCATGACCGGCACATCCAGTTCATCCACGACTCTTGCCAAATCATAGACATGGTGTCGTTTCAAAAACTGAGCTTCATCGATTAAGACACAGTAAGGTTTGATTGCTTGGTTTTTAATAAAGCCAAAAATATCCGTATCGTCTTCAATCGCAACGGCTTCTCGTTTCATACCGATTCGACTAGAAACCACTCCTACTCCATCTCGTGTATCGATTGCCGAGGTCATGATGACGACGCTCTTGCCTTGCTCTTCATAATTATGGGCCACCTTCAAGATCTCAATGGTTTTCCCCGAGTTCATGGTCCCATATTTATAATATAATTGTGCCATTTTCCTTTTGTTCTCTCTAAAATGTGTTTCATTATCATTTTACCATAATTTTGCTAAGCTTTGTATCCCAAAATGTGATAAAATAGTCCTATAAAAAATTTAGGAGGTGGCCATATGCCATTTGTACGAATTGACCTATTTGAAGGACGCACCTTGGAACAAAAGAAAGCCTTGGCCAAGGAAGTAACCGAAGCTGTTGTCCGCAATACTGGTGCTCCTCAGTCAGCTGTTCACGTCATCATTAACGATATGCCTGAAGGAACCTACTTCCCTCAAGGTGAAATGCGCACCAAATAATGGTTCCACTAAAAAAGCCTTTCTTGCTTGTGATATCACATAGCAGGAAAGGTTTTTTCTTATTTTTCTTGGACTTGACGTTCTGCTTTCCGTTCTTCGAATTCTTCGTCACTCATCAAGGTTCCGCCGACATTGGCTGATTTGGCAAAGGCTGTATAACGACGCAACCAACCGCTGGAGATTTTTGATTTGAAAGGTTTCAAATGTTTGCGACGTTCTGAAAGAGTGGCATCATCGACAAGCAAATCAATAGTACGATTTGGAAGGTCAATCACGATTTCGTCCCCATCTTCGATTAGGGCGATATTCCCACCTTCTGCTGCTTCTGGAGAAACGTGACCAATAGCAATCCCACGAGTAGCTCCTGAGAAACGACCATCCGTAATCAGAGCCACATCCTTACCAAGACCGCGTCCGACAATCTTAGAAGTTGGTGCCAACATTTCTGGCATACCAGGTCCACCCTGAGGACCTTCGTAACGAATGACAACGACATGGCCCTTCTTAACTGTTCCATTGTCAATCAACTCAAGGGCTTGATCTTGTGAATCACAACAAATAGCTTTACCGCGGAAAGTTTTAACAGATGGATCTACACCACCGACCTTGATAACAGCCCCATCTTGAGCGATATTTCCGTAAAGGATCGACAAACCACCTACAGGTGAAATCGGATGTTCGATTGGATGGATAATTTCTTCATTTTTGATTTCAGCACCAGCTACGTTTTCTTTCAAGGTTTTACCAGTAACTGTGATACGATCACCCTTAATGGCACCTTTTTTGATCAACTGATTGATAATGGCTGGTACACCACCAGCTTCATGTACATCATGCATAGTGTAAACACTTGAAGGTGCAATTTTAGAAAGATAAGGTGTCTTCTTGGCAATCTCGTTGATATCTTTGAGATCATAGTCAATCCCTGCTTCACGCGCAATAGCGAGTGTATGAAGCACAGTATTGGTAGAACCACCCATGGCCATATCGAGCGCAAATGCATCGTCGATGGCTTCTTTGGTCACAATATCCCGTGGACGGATACCCTTTTTAATATTCTCTACCAATTGTTTGGCCGCTTGTCGAACCAATTCCCGGCGTTCATCTGAGACAGCTAGGATGGTACCATTTCCAGGAAGAGCAAGGCCTAATACTTCCATCAAACAGTTCATGGAATTGGCAGTAAACATACCAGAGCAAGAGCCACAGGTTGGACAGGCATTTTTTTCCAAGAAATCCAGTTCATCCATGCCCATATCACCAGCTTGATAAGTACCGACAGCTTCAAACAAACTTGAGAGCGTCGCCTGATGCCCTGTCATGTCAACGCCACCCTTCATAGGTCCACCAGAACAAAATACGGCAGGCACATTGGTCCGCATGGCTGCCAAAATCATACCTGGTGTAATCTTATCACAGTTGGGAATATAGAAAACACCATCAAACCAGTGGGCATTGATGACCGTTTCAGCAGCATCTGCGATCAACTCGCGAGATGGCAAACTGTATCGCATCCCGATATGGCCCATCGCAATCCCATCATCGACACCGATGGTATTAAATTCAAAAGGAATCCCACCAGCCTCGCGGATAGCTTCCTTGGCAACATCCGCTAATTCACGCAGGTGAACATGGCCTGGAACGATATCAATATAGGAGTTACAAATGGCAATAAAGGGCTTTTGCATATCCTTTGCTGATTTTACTTGCCCTGTTGCATAAAGGAGACCACGCGCTGGTGCTCGGTCGATCCCCATTTTGATCATATCACTTCTCATCTTGTTCTCCTTCTAGTTCTTCATTTCTACCTCCTAATCTTACCACTTTGACATCAATTGTCAAGAACTTTCAGAAAATTTATAATATTCACGGTACATAAAAAGCCTGGTTTCCCAGACTTCATTTTAGTTTGTTTGCTTTTTTTCGATCTGCCAGAGCCGGAGCTGGTAACAAATTCCACTTACGACAAGGCTAGAAATAAGACCTATCCAATAAGCATAGGGACCCAAGTTAGTCACATGGTCAAGGAAAATCCCTAGTGGGATAGAGATGCACCAATAACTAAAGACACCTAATAAGAATGGAATGGTTGTATCCTTATAGCCCCGCAAAATTCCTTGTAGGGGTGCTGCAAAGGTATCTGCTACTTGGAAAAAGAGACTATAGGTCATGAAAATCGCTGTTTGTTGCACAAAAACTGGATCCTTGCCGTATAGCCCTGCTAGTTGGAAGCGGAATGTATAGAGAAAGACCAGGGTGACAATGGCAAAGCCAAAGGCTGTCAGCCGGCCCAAACGACAATATTGTTTGACCACTTCTGGTCTTCCTGCTCCCAGTTCATAAGAAACGATAATCGCCATGGTACTGGAGATACTAACCGGGAAAGCATACATCAGGGTTGAAAAATTCATGGCTGATTGGTGGCTCGCAATGGTCAGTGATGGGAATTTTGCCATTAACAAACCAACCAGCGAGAAGATGATGACTTCTGCAAAAACAATTCCACCAATTGGAAGCCCAAGGCGCAGTACTTCTTTCATCCCTTTAAAATCATAAGGTTGAGGCTTCCACAATTGGAAAGGTGCTACCTTGGGGTGTTTGCACAAGATCAAAACCGCAATGGCCAACAAGACCCAGTAGGCCAGAGAGGTTCCAAGACCTGCTCCTGCTCCTCCCATCTCAGGAAAACCAAATGCTCCATAGATCAGGATATAGTTAAAACAAGCATTCAAAGGCAAGAGCAAGAGCATCAAGTACATGGATAGACGCGTCATGCCCAAGGTATCGAGGAAGGTCCGCACGATACTAAAGAGCAACAAAGGTAAGATTCCTAGAGAAAGGAAATATAAGTAGCGAATGGCTATTTGAGCAACAACATTTTCTAAGCCGATCTGCTTGAGAATCATGGGTGCAATCCCCCAAACAAAGCCTATTAAGAGAATGGCCATACCAAATGACAGATAGAGGAATTGGTAAAAATCGCCAGCAATCCGTTCTTTATTTCCCTTTCCTAAATGATGCCCAACAATCGGTGTCAGCGCAGAGACAATCCCTGTCAGGAAAGTAAAAAATGGATTCCACAGACTGGTAGCTGTAGAAACACCAGCCAAATCAAGGGTCCGGTACTGACCGGTCATGGCTGTATCGACAAAGCTGGCTGAATAATTGGCCAATTGGTAGATTAAAATCGGCAAAAATAGACTCAAAAACAAGCGCAAGCGCTCTTTAAAGTGATAGGTTAAATACATGATTCTAACTCTCTTCTCATCAAATAAGATTCTCTCCTCTTCCACTCTACTATATGTTTCCTTAAAAGTCAAAAAAACCGAAGATCCAAGGACCTCCGGTTCATGTGAGATTAGTGTTTATTGCGGTTTAAAATAGCATTGAGAACGATCGCTAAGACACTGGCAACGACAATTCCGTTTGCAAAGAACATTTGGAATCCTGTTGGAAGGCCATTGAAGAGGGTGCTGTTGTTCAAACCAACCCCTGCAGCAATCGATACAGCAGCGATCAAGAAATTGTGCTCATTGTGTTCAAAATCAACACGCGCAAGAATCTGCATCCCTTGAATCGATACAAAACCAAACATCACTAGCATCGCTCCCCCAAGAACTGGACTTGGAATGATTTGTGCTAAAGCTCCAAACTTAGGAAGGAGACCAAGAAGAACAAGGAAACCAGCCGCATAGTAGATTGGAAGACGAGTCTTGATACCAGACAATTTCACCAAGCCGACGTTTTGTGAGAATCCGGTGTAAGGGAAGGTGTTGAAGATACCACCGAGGAGAACGGCCAACCCTTCAGCACGGTAACCATTGCGAAGGCGCGTGCTATTAATTGGATCTTTGGTAATATCAGAAAGAGCGAGATAGACACCTGTTGATTCCACCATAGAAACTGTTGCGATGATACACATCATTAAGATGGAGGTGATTTCAAACTTAGGAGCTCCAAAGAAGAAAGGTGTTGGAACGTGAACGACTGGTGCTTGCGTCACAGGTGTGAAGTCTACCAAGCCCATAGAAGCCGCAATGGCAGTACCTACGATCAAACCAATCAAAATTGAAATGGATTTAATAAAACCAGTCGTATAGATATTAACGACTAAAATGATGAGAATAGTCACCACAGCCAAAATCAAGCTTTGAACGGTTGGTTTTGGCGCATTATTTCCCATATTTCCAATCGCTACTGGAATCAAAGTCAAACCAATGGTTGTAATAACGGATCCCGTTACAATTGATGGGAAGAGATTGGCAATCTTAGAGAAGAAACCAGAGACAAGGATGACATAAATACCTGAAACAATCAAGGCACCAAACATGGCCCCACTACCATGGCTAGCCCCGATCATGCTGAGAGGTGCCACAGACTGGAAGGCAACCCCAAGGACTACCGGAAGACCGATCCCAAAGTATTTATTGAGCTGCACTTGAAGGAAAGTTGCTACCCCACACATGAAGATATCTGTAGAGATGAGGTAGGTTAGTTGATGAGCGTTATAGCCCAAAGCTCCTGCGATCATGATCGGCACCAAAATAGATCCCGAATACATGGCCAAAAGATGTTGCAAGCCTAGAATGGCCGCCTGTGAATGGCTTTCTTGTTTTTGCATTAGATGTCTGCCTCCTTAAATACAACCTGACCATTTTCAAAACGGTCCAAACGTGCGAGGGATACAACTGGATATCCCAACTCTTCTAATAATCCCCGTCCATCTTGGAAGGATTTTTCAATGACGATCCCAACGGCTTCTACTTGAGCACCAGCTTGTTCGATGATCTGAATCAAGCCCTTAGCTGCTTGGCCATTTGCTAGGAAATCATCAATAATCAAAATCTTATCTGCTGGATCTAAAAATTTACCAGCAATTGAAACCGTACTGGTGACTTGCTTGGTGAAGGAATAAACCTCAGCTGTCAAAATCCCCTCATTCATGGTGATGTTTTTCGCTTTCTTCGCAAAAATTATAGGGACATCTAGTGCTTCCGCTACATAAAGGGCTGGCGCGATCCCAGACGCTTCAATGGTGACGACTTTGGTAATACCCGCATCTTTGAACCGGTCCGCAAAGGTCTGGCCAATTTCTTTCATGAGTTTGAAATCCACTTGGTGGGTCAAAAAGGAGTCCACCTTGAGGATATTCTCACCTAAAACGTTGCCATCTTTTAAGATGCGTTCTTCAAGTAATTTCATACTTCCTCCTACTTTCTATAAAATCCGTTACTTATTCACTAAACACAAAAAGGCCTGCAAAGCAAGCCTTGAATATCCTCTCACAAAAGGATTTATCTCGACTTACTTATTGTTAGGTGTTCCGGCACCTTGTAGAAACATCACGCCCATCCGTGAAATAAATAAGTAATTCAATTAGTGTGCATCGCCATTCCAGATGGAATTCTTAACGATCACATAGTCAACATGTTTCAAATCTGCTAATCTCCGGCCTCCAGCATACGAGATCGAACTTTGCAAATCTTGTTCCATTTCTGTCAAGGTGTCTTGCAAATGACCCTTGGCAGGCAATAAAATCTTCTTGCCTTCGACGTTCTTATAAGCGCCTTTTTGGTACTCTGAAGCAGATCCATAGTACTCTTTAAAAGACTCTCCATCAATCTCTATTGTTTTACCAGGACTTTCGATATGTCCTGCAAAGAGAGAACCGATCATAACCATAGACGCCCCGAAACGAATCGATTTGGCAATATCACCATGAGTCCGAATACCACCGTCCGCAATGATTGGCTTACGAGCTGCTTTTGAGCACCAGCGAAGAGCAGCCAATTGCCAACCACCTGTACCAAATCCAGTCTTAACTTTGGTGATACAAACCTTACCAGGGCCGATTCCGACCTTAGTCGCATCAGCTCCCGCATTTTCCAATTCACGAACAGCTTCAGGAGTTCCAACATTTCCAGCAATGACAAAGGTATCTGGCAATTCTTTCTTGATGTGTTGAATCATCCGAATGACACTATCCGCATGTCCGTGTGCGATATCAATAGTGATATACTCAGGAGCATCTGCCTTTAATTGACTCACAAAGTCGTATTCGTATTCCTTAACACCGACCGAAATGGAAGCGATCAAACCTTGCTCATGCATGCGTTTGACAAAAGGAATCCGACCCGCTTCATCAAAACGGTGCATGATGTAGAAATAACCACCACGCGCCAACTGCTCTGCCACATTCTCATCCAAGATTGTCTGCATATTTGCAGGAACCACTGGAAGCTTGAAGGTATGCTTTCCAAATTGGACGGTTGTATCTGCTTCTGACCGGCTATTGATGATACATTTGTTGGGAATCAACTGAATATCTTCATAGTCGAAAATAGGAAATTCATTTAACATAGATTGAAAAATCTCTTTTCTAAAAACTGACCTACCTATGCGCAAGCGCATCGCTACGTCTCTTGACGTTTCCTTGATAGATTATACCAAAGATACGGACTTAATGCAATGGGAATGATTTTATAGGAAATAACGTTCGGAAATTACAAAACAAAAACCCGTTTCAAAAAGAGAAACAGGTTTTATTTATGAACATTTTGGAGCCAATTGTTCACTTCTCTAGCTACAATTTCTGGCGCCTCTGTATACAGTTCGTGCCCCAAACCATCTAGCAAGACTTGCTCGATCTGGGGATCTAGTTGATTCAGAGCTTCTTTTCTCCATTCAGGTTCTTCTTGGTACCGAGGCCCGATAAAAAGGACAGGCAGGTCTGCCAGTGGAATCTGGTAAGTCTTGATCTGACGCCGTAGACGCAATAAGGGCAAGACCTTTTCTAGATCCAGATTTAATTCATATTGTTCACTCGCTGGATTCCAGCGATAGCTAGCCTCTACCGTTTTTCGCGCTATAGGAGTAGGATCTGCTCCATCACCAAGTTCTGATAACACGGCTTCTTCTAAAGTTGCAAAGACTTGCTGCTGCATGAAGGACGCCGTTCCTTCTAGTTCTTCTTCAAGAGGCAGGATCTTTTCCATATCCAGATAACCCCCATCCAGGAGAATCAAAGCCTGAATCTGAGGAAACTCTGCAGCTAGGTAACGAGCCAAATCTCCACCCAAGGAATGCCCCAATAAACAGATCTCATTCGCCTGGCCAATCTGACCTTGAAACCAAGCACAAAGATCGTTTTCTGTCTGAATCATTTCCCTATAGGGATCTAGAAAAGTCACAGGAAAGCCTAGCTCTTCAATAAGTGGAGCCAGATGGTAGCCATTGCCACCTAGGCCACCAATAAAGTAATACTGCATGTGTTTTGTCCTTTCTTTTTCATTCTATTTCATTGGTTAGCGCTACTCTCTCGCGTCTCCTTTATGGAGTTCCGTATTATAAACAATTTCTGCACCAGGGCTTCCTTTATCATCCTTTACGACTCCTATTAACTGACCATCTTCTACTAATAATTCAATATTTTCATCTGTACTACTTGCCTCTGTGAGTATAGCTCTCTTAGGCAAATGCTCCTCATTTGAAACGTCTACAGGTTTGCCATTTGAGTCCAGTAACTCAATGACTTCATTGCCACCTCCATCAAAATCAAGAACAATGTCTGAAATCAATCCATAACTTAATGGAATAAATTTCTTTATTTTATCTCCCAGAGTAGCTTTATTTCCATACTTGTCATAGATCGTCGGACGCACATAGGCATTTGAGAATGTTGACCCTTCTTCAGTAACGTAGATTGGGGAGAACTCAATCTTCTCAATCCCAGTATAGTGTTCTTTGATGTAGGTTCCGATTTGTTCTTCTAGCAAAAGAAAACCATGCTTATAGAGCTTTGTTGTTTTCGGTCCAAGATTCGGCTTCGTTAGTTTATTGTAGACAAAGTAACTACCGGATAGGATGAAAATAAAAATAGCAATGATCTTTACCCACTTTCTGCTCATCAGTCGCTCCTCCTTCTATCTACTTCAGTATAGCATATTTGGTTGGCTTTCCATCGCTATTCCTAACGAAACGGAATATAAAGATTTGAAATGTGGCGAAATTTTAAAGCATTTCACAGTCTCATGAAATACTTTTAAACTGTATTATTTTTATATGAATAGAAGACTAGTTCCTTCAGTTTTCTTGGTCTCTTCAATCCAATATTGCTCCTCTTTGGGGATCAAATGATCAAAACGTCCTGAAAAAACCTTCCATCCGTTTGGCACATATCTTTCGTAGTTTTTCATCCCCAGATGGTTTGAATAAAATTCTTCTTTATCAAAATCGATGAAAAGATCCGGAAGCAAAGCTTTTCCTTCCAGAATAACCTCTGAATTCAAGTTCTCCTCTTCCATTGAGCGTTTGATCATTGAGATCAATTCTTCAACGGTCACCTTCAGCCAATCATCTTTATACATTTCTAAGTAGGACTCAATATTGCTTTTTGTAACCACATGAAGATTCTGTTGAATCTCAGGTAAATAGGAAAAATCAAGATCCCAACCTGCTTCCTTGTAGGATTGAATGTATTTATCGATATCCATTGTCCACATATCATTGGAACAAACGTACCAGTTAAACCTATGGTTCACAATAACCCCAACAATATTTATTTCTGGCTTGTTTATTAATTGATCTTTATCCACTAGTATTTATCCTATATCTATTCTTCAATTGTAATTAATCCTCACCATATACATCGCTGCCACAAGTCAACCAGAATTTTTCTTCTTCTGGAATCTTATCCCCAAATGATTTATATTGGCCTTTCCATGGTTCTGAAACATATTCTTCGAATGATACGTATTCTGCGTACTGCGAGTACAGTTCCATCTCATCCATATCGATAAACAAGGAAGGTTTAAAATCATAAACTGCGTTCAATCTATCTTCTTGATACGATTTAGCAAATGCTTCGCCTAGCTCATTTCGATTACATTTGTATGCTTCCATATCTTCTAAGAAATATGGCAATGTTTCATGGGTCAGTTTCGAAGAACGTTTGCGCTCATCATACAGAGTATCCAGCGAATAGCGTGCTACCTCATAATCAATATACCAGAATTCTAAATCCGAAACATACCAGGTGTATTTATTTGCATGTTTAAAAAGAACAACAATATTTTCACCGTACTTAGGTTCGATCATATTTGCTCCAATCTAATTTCATTTTTTTCTCTTATTTCTTTCCCGATGTGTCATGATATCAGCGAATCGTGTTGTGATTGGCAAACGGCTATCTTTTGTCACAAATTCTAAAACAAATTCCCGGGTTGTTTCCAGATCAATCCAATTTCCACAAGAAATATAGATTGGTTTGACATCTTGATGAGTCCGTAAAACTTGCCCATAAATTTCACCGTCTTTTGCAATATTTGTATAAGCTCCCTCACGATTTTCAGGGTCAGTATATTGTGCCCCGTCAATATGGTAATAGTTTTTAGCGACGCCAATCGTCGGCTTATTTAAGTAGAAAGAAGCGTGTGTCGCTATCCCCATATTGCGCGGATGCAAATATCCATTTCCATCAAACATATACAAATCTGGTATAACACCTAAAAGTTTTACTGCCTCTAAAATCAAAGGTAACTCTCGAAAAGCTAAATAACTAGGAAGATAAGGAACATGGATTTCGTCAGAGTAACTCACTTCCTCCAACACTTCCATAGTTTTACGGTCGATGACAACGATACATGCAACACCGTATTCCTTATCTCCTTCTTTCCAATAAGCAAGGTCCACTCCTGCCACATATTGGATATCAGAAGGTATGAAACGATTTGTTAAATCAATCTGAGATCTCAAGCGATTTTGTTCTATTTCAAAGTCATGTCTCGTTTTGATAAATCAACACCCCACTTCTTTGCTCTCTCAAAATCTGCCTCAGTCGGTTCTAATTTTTCATCGATAATACGGCCAGCCTCATCGTACTTAATATAAGTTACTCTTGCCCCTAAAACACAATATGTCTGTGATTTTAATGCGCCGTTTTCATAGTATTTCTTTTGAAGCCCATCAGCTGCACCACAATCTTGAGGATTGATGCTTTCAATATTTCCATTAGGATAAAACCATACATTCATTCCATGACGGAACCCATCTTTAATATAACCATAATACTCTAATTTACCATCTGGGTATAAATCATAAGCTAACCCTGTAAATGGAATTTCTTCGCCAGATTCGTTCTCAGAAACAATCTGCTCACAATACCATCCACCCCAATCAAGATCTTCTTCAAAACAAACACCATTTTGAAGCACTTCTTCTTTTGTTAAAATCTTATCTACCATCATTTTTCAACCTTTTTAAATAATTTGTTTCTCATTACATTCTGACATCTGAAAAAGTTAACT
Source organism: uncultured Streptococcus sp. (assembly GCF_959025735.1). Classification (GTDB taxonomy): domain Bacteria; phylum Bacillota; class Bacilli; order Lactobacillales; family Streptococcaceae; genus Streptococcus. The sequence goes on along the minus strand of NZ_CAUFJQ010000016.1, from coordinate 3,130 downwards.
GAGCAGGAATTTTTCTTAAAATCCTCCCTTTTTCAAGACATCTTGTAGAGTTTCAGGAGAAATCGGGTCAACCAGAACGAATTTGGCATCCAACATATATATGCCCTCGGTCAACGACTCTAAGAATTGTCGATAAGGAACCTCGGCTAGTTTTTCACCATCGGCTGTCATAATGAATAATCGTGCTACTGCAACCTTACTTCCTCGATACTGTTGCAAATATTGAGGTTCTAACTCTGGGTGAGATGGTAGAATTGTCCGACCTTCACTATTTAGATAGTTGACTGGAATGATGATATCTTCACCATCCTGCTCTACTTTAAAAATTTGCTGCTCAGAGTAATAAGCATTCAACTGTTGGGTAAAGCGCAACCGCTGATCATAGCTATTTAAGAGTTGATCATCTGGCACATGGACAATCTGCCCTAGGTAGAGTTCATTGATGTAAATAGGACGTTTCACTCCCATAATTTCCACGATAGGATGATCTTTTACTTCCTTGGTCAATTCCGAAAGAGCTGATAAGAAAATATCCGTGAAATGAAAATCAAGAATGGAATCTTTATCATAGTTCACGCCATCATGTTCACACACACTTACATCTAAGAGAACAAGCAATGTTTTCAAAATCATCAAGGCCCCAGTCCAGTCAGAAGCTGTCGCCAAATCTGGAACAGATACCTGATAAACTTGACCATCGAAAGATAGACGGAGGCCTAGGCTAGACTTCCCTTTGACTCCAAACTGCAAAGAATGGAAATCCGAAATAAGAGAGTCTGCAGATGGCTTTAATCCTGCATCCTTAGCGGAAACGCTGTAACATTCAAAGAGTTCTGCTTGAAGCACCTCACCAATCCTTAGTGGTTGGTTGCTTTTTATTGTAAAACTAACTGATTTCATATTTTTCTCCTTCGGTCTACTGGCAAATTCTTTCTACGACGTAGAATCGTTACTTCGCTGACAGGGATTTTTCCTGATGCATACGTGATAAGACCGTACTTATCATCCATCAATTCCGCACCATCTGCTATATTGTTTTCATTTAAAAATTCTTTATCAGAAACCAATATTCGCACATAAGAATCGGGTGCTGTAAAATCATCATCTCCACGCTTGTGACCAGCCATTGCAAATTCCTGACCTTTATACAAAACACTATCATAAACCGAATATCTCTGACTAACCTCACTATAAGACAAAAACTTCCCGTATACGCCTTCTCCAGCATCACATACATAGGAACTATAGGGAATGTAGCCTTCTTCCAGCATTGTTGGATCTTTTGATAGAAGAATATATCCATTTATATAATTCACAAAATTAGAATATACTTTGTTTTGATAAACGAGAAATTCTTTACGCATACTATCCCTCCATAAACTGGCATATTAACTACCTTTATCTTCTATTCATCTTGTTTTCTTATTTCGCTTGAAATTTCAAATTCGATCATCCGATCATGATCACTCACGAGAACACCATTGAAAAATAGAACCAGATAAAGCACAATCGGTACAATTAAGAATAGCCTCAATTGGACAAAATAAGCAAATAAGAATATTGGAAAAATGAAGACAAGGAATAACAATCCATAACCCAAGCCTTTTTGAAAAATTCGTTTCTTCATTACCAAAAATCCACTCCTTCTTTCGTTAGTTTTAATGGATTCAGTGTTTTAACTCTACCAATATACTTTAAATCCGCCTTTTTTCCTTTAAGAAAGGCTTTTAATTTCATTTTTCTAAACACAGCAACAAGCATAAATGAGAAGGTCACCGCAAGAGCCAAAGATAGTAAATGTACCATACCTTGAAAATAGTTTGTCGCTTTAATAGTAGGTCCTAGCCAAAATTGATACGGAGTAAGTAAACGAATAAGTGCAGCTATCACAATAGTTGCTCCAAGGTATGATAGACCTTTCCTACTTCTCACGTTTTGGTTATGTGTATGTTTGATAAATGAATAGTTTGTTTGATAAATGGCAAAGGATTTCTTAGTAGACAGACTCCAATTTCTTTGCACTAAGTATTCTTGAGGTTGGTCTGTCACAATCAAATACCATCCTTTTTGAAACGTCTGGTCATTTAAGGAGATATTGTAGACACGACCTTTAATTTTTTGTTTACGAACCATGAAAACAACCTTTCGATTAGATGAATATTCTTTAATGATAGAGTACATTACCATGAAAGACCAATGCTCTGAATAAAATATTACAAAGATGTTTATTTTCAATAATCTTCTTCATCTTCTCCCCTATTTGATTAGTTTTTCAAACAAAAGCCATCCTTGCTACTTCATGTAATCCGTATTGATATATTTTTCAAAATGAAACCTTTTTGTAAAAAATCCATTCGTATAAAATAGATAAGAAGAAAAAATTACATAGTCCATCACTAGTAACAAGAAGATACTAGGAGTTGAAAGATATAGAAACATTGAGACAGAAAATATAACAATAAATAAAATGGTGAGTAAAACGATGGTTTTGTTATGTTTTTTTACTTGCTGCTGAAATCCTGCGTACTCATCTTTTGTCAATTCAACCTTTTCAAACTCTATATTCTTATATAGTCGTTTATTAAACACAATCGCAGCAATGATCGAAAGAACAAAGGACGCAAACAAGAGATAATTACTTAAGACCTCGTTGGATTCAATGCTTTTAAATAGACCAAATCCTAGAACATGGTAACCAATGATAGATGACAAAAATATTTTGGATGTAGATGCCTTATGAGCAACTGACTTTTTCAATTCGCCAGTAGATAAATCGATATAAAAGGTATCTTCTTTATAATCTCCCAAACAAAGAAGCGATTTATAGGTGTACTTCATTCCTTCTCCTTCTTATCTACAGCCTTCGCATATTACTCAGTCAGATCCTCGCAAATAAACCGTAAATCTATTCCCTACTATCATACCGAAATACAGTTTGAAGTTCAAGTTAGTCACTAGCTAGGGAAATTGGATAAGCAAAAAGAGACCACAGGGTCTCTTACTATTTGATTCTATACTGAATGAACGAGATACAAAAAAATCCACTCACTCGTAGGTGAAATGGATTGTTTCTTCATTAACGGTTCAACAAGAAATTGAACAATTTTTCGACAATTTTTACGACCAACCA
>NZ_CAUFJQ010000015.1 GCF_959025735.1 uncultured Streptococcus sp. | reverse complement strand
AAGTTTTGATGAAAAAGAAAAAAACCACAAAAAGTGGGCTACTGACTAGTCAATCGTAATGCCATACTTTTCATGATTCTCATCATACCAATCAATCAAGGCCAAAGCCGTTTGATAGGTAATATTTTTGATTTTACTCGTTCCCTTCGTCAAAGTCGCCAAGCTCATTTTGCTGATGTTTGTTTCAGTTGCGACACGATAGCTCGTCAAGCGACCGTCAACCATCAGTTGAACAACGGCTTCCACTTTTCTGTATTCGGGAGTTGAGTAGATATCAATTGTATTGCTCATCTTACTTCCATTCCTCAAATTTTATTCTTGTATAGATTATATACTTATTTTCTTTATTTATTAATAATTTTGCTCAAATTGGATTAATTTCACTAATTATTGATGTTTTTTTACCCCAAATAGGAGGATTTTGGCCTTATACGGCGAATAATTTCCCCCAGGTGGGAAGAAAAAATAAAGACTGCTATATGATAGCAGTCTCTATTTTCACAAACTAATTCGCCTTAATCTGCTTGTTTATCAGCGTTTTCTTCCTTCTTTGTGTCTTTTTCTCTGATCACAAGGACACCATCTTCCATGTCTGCTTCGAGATGTTTGGCATCCAAGTTATCCAAGTGGAAGTCTGTGACTTTGTCACGGATTTGTTGTTCAACTACCCGACGGAGTGGACGAACACCCATCACTTCATCATAACCTTCTTCAGTCATGTATTCTTTAGCTGCATCGCTCACTGCCAAGTCGATTTCTTTCTTAGAAAGGGTCTTATTGACATCTACCAACATCAAATCAACAATCTTAGAAAGATCTTCCTTGCTCAAGTGTGAGAATTCAATGACAGCGTTGAAACGGTTCAGGAATTCTGGACGGAAGTAAGGTTTCAAACGATCCATGAGTTCTGGCTTATCCGCATCTTCTGTCAAGTTAGCTTCGTAACCAAAGCCAGCGTTTGAAGTGGCGATAATCACAGTGTTCTTGAAGTTGACCGTGTTCCCTTGACCATCTGTCAAACGACCATCATCCAAGACTTGAAGGAGAAGGGTGATCACTTGAGGATCCGCCTTTTCAATTTCGTCAAGAAGGACGATTGAGTAAGGGTTACGACGAACACGTTCTGTCAAAGTATTGCTATTGTCATCATAACCAACATAACCAGCTGTTGTACCAATCAATTTAGAAACGGCTGTACGGTCGCTGTATTCTGACATGTCCAAACGGATGATGGCATCTTTGGTTCCGAACATATCAAGAGCCAATTGTTTAGCCAATTCCGTCTTACCGACACCAGTCGGACCTACAAAGAGGAAGCTTCCGATTGGACGGTTACCTTCGTCAAATCCTGCACGGTTCCGACGGATAGCACGTGCCACTGCTTCAACAGCCTTGTCTTGACCGATAACCTTCGTTTGCAAACGGTGACCCATATCTTTCAAACGTTCAATATCAGTTGCACCCATTTGTGATACTGGAATACCCGTCATCCGTTCTACAGATTCAGCCACATCGTTGATTGTTGCTGTTACTTTATGGTCTTCCGTATGGTTTTCAATTTTCTTTTCAAGTTCTTCGATTCGAACTTTTGCTTTCAAAGCTGCTTCGTAATCTTCTTTAGCCGCAGCTTCTTCTTGTTTGGTTTTTTCTTCTTCAATTTCATGTTCCACAGCATGGACATCTGTTACTGGATGTTGGGCTGCCAAGTGAGCAGCTGTCACGTCGACCAAGTCAATGGCCTTATCAGGCAAGCTACGTTGTGGAATGTATTGGATCGAATAATCAACCGCTGCTTTCAAAACTTCATCTGGCAAGATGACATTGTGGTGTTTTTCGTAAAGATCACGGATCCCTTGGAGAATCTTGAAAGTATCTTCAGCTGATGGAGCATTGACTTTCACTTCGTTGAAACGACGAGCAAGAGCCGCATTCTTCAAGATGGTGTTACGATATTCATCTTGAGTAGTTGCCCCAATGACTGTCAATTCCCCACGTGAAAGAGCAGGTTTGATGATATCCGCAAGACCTTTAGAGCCTTGACCATCACCTGTGCTACCTGCACCAAGGATTTGATGGATTTCATCAAAGAAGAGAATAACATTTCCCATAGCTTTGACTTCTTGGATAAGATTTTGAATATTTTCTTCAAAGCTACCACGGTATTGCGTACCAGCTTCTAGACCAGAAATATCAATCGAGATGATTTCTTTATTCTTGATAGCAGCTGGAACATCCCCGTTCACAATAGCTTGTGCCAAACCTTCTACAACTGCTGTTTTACCAACACCGGCATCCCCTACAAGGACAGGGTTGTTCTTGGTACGACGAGACAAGATTTCAGCCGTTTCTTGAATTTCTTTATTGCGTCCGATAACCGGATCCAATTTTCCTTCACGTGCTTCTTCGGTCAAGTTGCGGCCAAGTTTTGCAAGGATCCCATCTTGTTTCATTCCTTTACCTTGATGGTGTTGCACTTGCTCACTTCCTTCATTTGGAAGTTGACCAGTTTGGCGGTAAATAGCGAATTCTTCAGGTGTCACTTCACGACCGTTGATCATGTAGCGACGGCTTTCAGAACGAAAACCACCCATGTTTCCCATTAGTTGATTGAAAAGATCATCCATATTGTTAAAGTTGTTATTCATATTGTATACCTCTAATTTACATAATTTTAATTCATTCTTGAAAATTAGCAGACCAATTGGCTGCTGTTTGGTTGTTTACATAATTTTAATTCATTTATTTAATAATAGCCCTACAGGCTAACAGTTTCTATTTTTCCTTTTATCAATTAGTTGTCTTAATTCTGGAAATAGCATATCACCATCTCCTTTCCACTATTGATCTTGTAAACCAGTAGGTTTTTCCAACCTCTTTTTGTTTACATAAATTATTATAACGCAGACTGATTTCTTTGTCAACACTTTTTTACATAATTTTTTAAATTTATTAAAAAAATCTGGATGTCACTCCAGATTCCATATTTAAATAGAAGTTCTTGGCTAGATAGATTTAAATTTACCAGCTTTTTCTTGAATAGCTGTCTGTACATTTTTAGCAAATTGCCCCACCATGGATTGGTCTAGTTGCTTTCCGACCACTTGGACGTCTTCTTCGGCTACTGTTGCAATCGCAGTCAAGCCATCATTGTAACGCTTCTCAACTCCTACCTTGCAGGTCAATAAAACGGGCGCATAGACAACCCGGATTAAATCTTTTTCAAGTTTCTTTCGGCTTTCGATGATCCTCATCTTATCTTTCATATCTAAATCAAAGAAATCTTTGACTGGACTATCACCCATACTTCCTCCTCTTCTATACTATGAAACTTTATCTTGTGCAAACTCCTCTTCCAGTTGGCGTCTATCTTTCCGGTAGGATTGCCATAAATTCTCTTCCTCGATTTCGATCTGTTTTAAAGCTACTTGTGCAGCTTCTCTAGCTTCGATATCATACTCTTCGATACAGCGATGGAGGGACTCCCATCCACAACTGTTATCAACTTCCTGCTCTTGTAAGAAGGAAGCTGCCATCGCATACTCTTCTTCCAGCATCTGGGTGAAGAGCTGCTGTTTTCTTTCCACTAGGCAACGCTTTTCATCTAGCTCCAAGCGCGCTTTTTGGAACTCTCTTTCCAAGTGAGCTAGTTTCTTTTCCTTTTTCGAAAGAGTAGATGAAATTAATAAGCTAGTTGTTCCCACTGGTTCATTTCTCCTGCTATTTCTTGATCTTTTGCTTTTAAGAGCTCAATTCCTGCATTCACTTGCTCGTTTAAAGCATGGAATTCATTCGATAAGGACTGATATGCAGCCAAACGGTTGTCGAACCTTTCTCTTACTTCAGTGACAACTGTTTGCCTTGTTGCACCAGCCTGTGCATAGGCCTCTTCTACTTCCGCAAGATTGAGAATGAAGCCTTTCGGAACGGTCTGTAATACTTTCTCCAAAGCTTCTAAATCTGTATCCAGTTGTACCTTAGATTTCTGAGCTTGCTCCAGCCCCTCATCCACTACTCGAATTAGCTCATCAGAAGCCAAGCGCGCCTGCAAAGCATCAAGATAAATCCGTTCACTTGAGCTCAGTCCACCACCTGTTTTTTGTAATTTATCTTTTAGGCGATAGTAAACCTTCATCCGCTCTTCAATGATTTCCTTGCGAGTGATGGCTTCCGTTCCCTTTTCAAGAACCAAATTTCCATTCTTATCATAGATATAACCATGCATCATATGTTGCAGGCCAGTATTTTTTAAATCATTAGTTTTGAGGTGCTTGACAATCCCACTGGATTCCTTGCTTCCAGAATCCTGATAGCCCAAGCTAACCAAATCTTTATGGTCAATGTGGTTGTAGATTTTGTACTTCAGCGCATCTATACGCGCTTTTTGCTCGGGTGTTAGGATAGGATAGGCATTAGGGCCATTATATAGGTGTACGGTCCCAATATGAGAAGCTTCCTCTTCCGTCAAACAGGCAAGCGCATACTGAATATTCATAGAACCCAGAGAGTGACCGTATAGATCAATCTTGGCATTGGGATATTTTCGGATCACCTCTTTCAAATGAGCTGCAGCATCTTTAAACTGCGGAGGCGGGAAAGTCCCGTTTTCATCATTGTATTTTTTTAAAAAAGCAGCTCCCACTAAAGCAGGAAATTTAACTTGTTCTTCGGCTGTTCTTTCTGCAAAAAAGCCGACCACATCTGATGCTTTTTCCTGTACGAAATTGCTGACAGGATTATCCAGCGCTTTTTTCATAAACCTACCTAAGGGTGTGGCCTCCGGAGGAAGATTAACAGAAGTAGGAATAATCGCATCTTCAAAAGCTTCTACAAAATTATTAAAACTATCCTTAGCCTTATCTCGCGCATAATTCTTCGCATATTCTGTTGCATACTCGCTCGCACCACCAGGGTTCAAAATATTGGAAGCTGCTGGCAAATCTGTCTTTACCCAATCCGTATATGTATCATGGAGTAATTTTTGTGTACTTATTTCAGTTTCAGATCCCTTCATCAAGACAGTCACGTCATGGATTTGGGCACGTTCTTCATCTGAAGCAGTATAGGGGACTGCATTTTGTTGCGCGCCTTGGCCATTATTAGTAAGAACGAAGACCTGCTCCTCATTGTCATTTACGTTATCATAAATATGGGCAACATTACCAATGTATTCGTCTTTCTTCGTCCCAATTTTAAACTTTCCATTTATTTTGACATCTTTTTCGTATTCAAGTAGAGCAGCTTTAACATTTTGTTGATCATTGAAATTTAAATTATTAGCCATTATCACTCCTTATCTAATAAATCACTTAACTCCTCTGTTTCCCCAAAATAGGTCTCTTCATATTTCCCTGTTGTAGCGTCCTCTTGTATAGTTGTGCTTAAAACTAATTTTTCATCATTATTTATAACTATTTTTACTAATAGCCCTCCCATCGGATTATAATCTAAATCATCTTTAGAAATTTTATATGATTTTATTTTTCCTTCTGGAGTAAGAGCTTTAGGATCTAATTTTTTCAACATATTTTCAATCGCCACTTTCATCTTCTTACTCTCTGCGATTTGAATCATTTCTTGTTTCTTGGCAGATTGTCCATTAAAAAAGCTACAGCCTCCTAAGCTCAGGCTAAATACTACCATTATCAACACAATAAATTTACTTTTTTTCATCTTCTTCCCATTCTTTCTTCAGGTTTCTTAGAATTTATTATACAAAATTCTATTCATACCTGAAATGTTACTTTTGTTAAAAAATGTTGCCAAATCGTTACAAGCACTAGCTATTGATGTAACATATTGGTTTTGATCCATAAATGTTTCTATTTAACTATATTAGATTAGGGGTGTTTACCTAAATGAGTTTATTTCCCAGTCTCTTCTGCTTTACTTAACAGATCACTTAATTTTGCTGAAATACCGTAACTACCTGCTTCGAACTGTCCTGAATCTTCCATTTGAACAGTCGTATCGATCGTTAACTGTTTATCGCCATTGATAACGAGAGAGACATTCATGCCTCCCATTGGATTGTATTCCAATTCACCTTTTATCAGGGTATAGGAGTGAATGACTCCTTCTGAAGTGAAAGCTTTCGGATCGATACTGATTAACAAGTGTTTTATCGCTCGCTCCATTTTCGTGCTTTCTGCAATCTGAATCATTTCCCTTCTCTCAGCAGCTTTATCCGTAAAAAGACTGCAGCCTCCTAGAAACAAAGTTAGTAAGAATAGTAGCATTAATCGTTGTTTTTTATCAGTCATATGTTCCCTCTCACTTATATTATTCGTAATGATTTTTAAAAAATGACCCAATTTTTCAAAATTTTTTCCAGAACCTAAAAAACACACCCTTACTAGGTGTGTCTCCTGTTAAATCATATATTCGACGCTATAAGTGGCATCGGATAGAATCCGTGAAAGGAATTGTTTGGTTCGTTCTTCTTTTGGACTGTTGAAGAATTCATGCGGTTCGTTTTCTTCGATGATGTGTCCGCCATCCATAAAGATAACGTGGTTGGCCACATCACGCGCAAAGCCCATTTCATGCGTCACCACAACCATGGTCACTCCTTCTTGGGCCAACTGCTTCATGACATCTAAGACGTCCCCGACCAACTCTGGGTCTAACGCTGAAGTTGGCTCGTCCAGCAAGATCACGTCTGGTTTCACTGCGATGGCACGCGCGATTCCGATCCGTTGCTGCTGGCCACCTGACAATTGAGAAGGATAGTAATCCTTATAAGCGAGGAGACCAACTTTTTCAAGGGCTGATTCTGCCCGTTTGATGGCCTCTTCTTTTGGAATCTTACGGGCTACAACCAGGCCTTCTAAGATATTTTCAAGCGCTGTTTTGTTGGCAAAGAGATTGTAATGCTGGAAGACAAAGGCTGTCTTTTGGCGGATTTCTAGAATCTCTTTTTTGCTGAGTTTTGAGAGGTCATACTCTTTTCCACCTAGGGTTAGGTGCCCTGTATCTGCCTTTTCCAAGTGGTTAAGGCAGCGAAGGAAGGTTGTTTTTCCTGATCCAGACGGACCCAAAATAACGACGACATCCCCTTGGTTGACCTTGAGATTGACATCTACCAGGACCTGGTGGTCCTTAAATTTTTTCGATACGTGTTCTACTTCTAACATCTTCTTATTTCTCCTTCTTCTATGCGAGTGTCAGGCGTTTTTCTAAGCGATTGAATCCCCATTGAATCACCCCACAAATGACAATATAAAGAATAAAAATCACTAGATAGGATTCAAAATATTGATAGCCATAAGAGGCTTCGACCTTGGCAATGGCGGTGATATCCTTGATGGTCATGACAAAGACAAGGGAGGTTCCTTTGACCAAGTTGATAACTAAGTTACACAAATTGGGAAGGGCTGAACGCAAGGCTTGTGGAAAAACAATGCGGATGTAGGCTTGGCGATTAGTCAAACCAATGGCTTGCGCTGCTTCTAGCTGACCCTTATCCACAGTCAGAATGGCTGACCGTAGAATTTCAGCAAGACTCCCCGTTGTCATCAAGCTAAAGATGATAAAGGCATAGTAAATGGGATTGATCTCAAAGACATTAAAGTGACTGCCAATACTCTTAAAAAAGCTATTTAAGAGGCTGGGAAAGAGACTATAAAAGAAGAGAATCAAGAGAATCGGAGGCGTCGCGCGGATAAAGGCTAAGTAAATCACTGAGAAACTGCGAACACCTTTGACCTTATAGATCTGACCGAGTGCCAAAAAGAGGGCTGGAAAGAAACTCAAAAGAATCGATACGACCATGATCAGAAGGGTCACTGGAACACCACCCAAGGTGGCTAGAAATGCTTTACTAATAAAATTGAAATCCATAAGCTACCTTTCTGTTACACTGAGTCGTTTCTCAAGGAGTTGAGCGGAGAAGGAGATCACAAGGGCAATTCCCCAGTAGATCACTGCTACAGCTGTATAGGTCTCGAGGGAATAATTCCCAAGATTGCGGCTGATCAAGTTGTTGCCTGCTCCCATGATATCGATAAAGCCAATGGTATAAGCCAAAGCGGCATCGCGCATGAGGTTCAAGATGGCAGTCGTCATATTTGGAAGAGCCACGCGAAAGGCTTGGGGAAGGACAATCCGCCAAATGGTTTGAGCTGGCGTCAAGCCAATACTTAAGCCCGCTTCCATCTGACCTTTTGGAATGGCCAAATAGGCTGCCTTGAAGACCTCAGAGATCATCGCGGCAAAGAGAAGAAACATGGCAACAAGGACAAAGACAAACTTGGACCAGTGGTCAATGTCAATGCCCAACCACCAGTTCAAAAATTGGGGAAGTCCATAAAAGACCAAAAAGAGCAAGACAATCGGAGGGGTACAACGCAAAGTAAAGACATAACCTTTTGCCAGACCTGCTCCTACCTTATCTTCTGATACTTGTGCCCAGGTCAAAACCAAGCCAAATGCAGAACCGAGAACCGTCGTTAAAACCATCAAAGCTAGGGTCGCTGGTAGAGCTTGGACCAAGGTTGGAAGAAATGACCAAACCTTGGAAATGTCGTATGAGACCATGTTTCTTTTCCTTTCTGTATCCGTATAGAAATAAGGAAGCTGGGGCTATGCGCACCCAGTTCCATCTTATTTCTCTTTATCTACATAACTGAAGACATCTTCACCGAAATATTTTTTCGACAATTTAGCAAGTGTGCCATCTTTTTCTAATTCTTTGATGGCCTTGCTGTATTCTTCCGCAAATTTTTCGTTTTTCTTATCCTTGTGGATCAATGGGTAAGTTGGAATTCCTTTGTAAGCAAACCAGCTCAGTTTGTCCGCATATTGGTGGTAAGAACCATCTTTATCTGTGACAGCTTTTTCAAAGGAAAGTTTGATGTCAAAGAAGGCATCGTAACGTCCTTCAAGCACCCAAGCATAGGCATCTGCGACTTTGAAAGATTCCGCAGCTGTTAATTCGATTTGTTGGTCCTTATGCTTTTCATTGTATTCTTTAATAACATTCCATTGGGCATTTTGTGGTGAAATTGGAACCAATTTTCCTTTTTCTTTAGCGAAGTCATCGATGTTCTTGTATTTATTCGCATCTTCTTTCCGTACGGTAAATCCGATGATACTTGCACCGATTGGTTCTTTTGGAATGATAAATTTCTTGGCACGTTCTTCGGTATACCAAGCTCCTTTGGTTCCGATATCGTATTTACCAGATTCTAGACCGATCAAGAGATCGTCATCACTTGTTCCAGTGTACTCAAACTTGTAGTCTGGTAGTTTTTCGTCAATGGCTTTGAGAACGGCTACTTCATAGCCATCTGATTCTCCTTTTTCATCAACGAAATCATACGGTACATAGTTTTGAGTGTGGGCTACTTTCAAGGTTGTTACCTTGTTCGATCCTGTTGAGCCTTTGCTGTCGTTTGCATGGTTCAAGCTCCGTCCAAGAATGGTTGCACCTGCAATGGCAAGAACTGCCACCCCACCGATAATCCATGTTTTTTTACTCATACTTTGTTCTCCCTTTTTCTATTTTCCTTATTCTGCTGCAGCTTCACGAACCCATTCGATTCGTTCTTCATCAATGTCACTTGGAATGGTACAATCGGCACCAATGACCAAGCCTGTGGTTCCGGTTTCTGCGATGATGCGTTTGGTTTCTGCTTGGATCGCAGCCTTATCTCCTGTGTAAAGAAGACCATTTTTGCCATTTTCAAAACCACCAAGAACCGTGCGTCCACCGAAGATTTCGCGTCCTTCTGCTAGGCTGATGCCTTCTGGTCCGACTGCCCAGTTAATGACTTGGGCTGGGTAGTCTGTAAAGAGGTGGATATCATTGCGAGCTCCTTCGTAACCACAGATATGAAGAATATTTACGCCACCGGCTTCATTGGCTGCCTCTAAGACATGGAGTTCACTCGGTGCAATAATGTTTTTATAGACTTCTTGTGTAACCCGCGCATCTTGGATACTTTGAACACTGAGGTAGATCCCGTCTGCTCCTGCTTCTTTGATGATTCGTTGGCTCAAACTTGCAATATCTTGGCCAATTGTATCCAATACTTTTTTAAGAGTTGCTGCATCTTGATCGATAAAGTTGGCGATCAAGTCATCTCCTCCTGAAACTTCTCCGACCAACCATTTGAAGTAGGTTACCGGAGCAAAGATATTGTAGATAGCCACAATGTCTTCTTTAAAACCAGCACGGATTTTTTTAACGAGCTCTACTTGCTCTGTGATCCATGGATGATCTGCTCCGAGTGGTTCAATCCCTGCTAAGTCAGAGATATTTTCAAGGCCTTTGTGGATGGCTGGGTTTGGATAAGCAAAGTAACCATCGCTCATGAGTTTGACAAAGTCTGGTTTGACCTTGTGAAGGAAGTTTTTATGGCCATTGAGGTTTTTTTCAATAATTTCCGGATTAGAAAATCCTTTCAACCATTCTTCTTCTGTTGTAAAATGATGCCAAAATCCAACTGGCACACGGTCAACTGCTTCTCCTTTAAAAGCTTTTAAGACTAATTCTCTTTTTGATGACATGTTCTTACCTCGTTCTAATCTTTTCTTGTTTGTTATCTTATCACTTCGATAATTGTTTGACTAATATATATTTTTTATCAAGCTCTTCATCTTTTTTTATCACTGATCTTCGAGAAGAAGGATTCCTGCTAGATCAGACGGGCGAAGGAGGGAGAGACTATGGGCTGGAATTTTCTCCAGTCTTACCATATCTGGATCTTTTTTGGCTTTCCCCTGACTACTTGCAAGAGCAGCTTTACTAAGCCCTAAAAGCAAAAACAAAACGGTTACCAGGATACACCATACATTGATCTTTTTCATCTCCCTCTCCTTTCTTCTTACAAGACGGCCGCCTGACGCACCCAATCTAAGCGTTCCAATTGGAAATCATCTGGCACGGTACAGTCTGCTCCAAGGATCAAACCACGACTTCCGGCTTCAGCCACCAAGCGACGGGTTTCTTGCTCGATAGCTGCTCGTTCCCCTTGATAGAGTATACCTTTCTTACCATTAACAAAGCCACCTAGGACAGCACGATCCCCGAAGAGCTTGCGACCTGCTGCTAGGCTCAGGCCTTCATGATGGGTCGCCCAGTTAATGACTTGAGCTGGATAATCCTTGAAGAGGTCCACTTCATTGCTGGCTCCTTCAAAGCCACAGATATGAAGAATATTGATGCCACCCGCCTCATTAGCCGCCTCTAGAACGGCAATGTTGCTTGGCTCAATGATCTTGCGGTATTCTTCCTCTGTCACGCGCTCATCTTGAACCTGCTGGGTTGAGAAGTAAATGCCTTCCACTCCTGCTTCTTGGATCAAGCGGCGACTAAGAATAGCGATATCTCCTGCGATGACATCAAGGACATGGGCTAAAGTTTCTGGATCTTCCTTGATAAAGTCTGCAATCACTTGGTCTCCACGGGATTTGTCCGTACGGAACCAGCGTTTCAAATAAGAAATGGGCGAGAAGATATTGTAGAAAGAAGCAATCTCTTCATGGAAATGGGAACGAATCTCCTTGACCACTTCAATCTGTTTTTCAATCCAAGGATGATGCTCTCCAATCGGTTGAATGTCCTTTAATTCTTGGATCGATGTGATCTCTCTCGAATAAAGGGCACTCGGATAGCGGAAGAAGCCATCGCTCATGATCTTGACAAAATCAGGGGATATTTCTTCAACATAGTGTTGGTGACCCTTAATACTTTTTTCTACTACAGCTGGATTGTCTAGCCCCAATTCTTTTTCTTCTTGGGTCACATAATGGAGCCAAAATCCTACAGGGATTCGCTCTACTGCTTCGCCTCGAATGGCACGAAGAACCAATTCTTTTTTACTCATACTGTACATCCTCCTCATCTTTTCTCCAAAAGAAAGATTGACTGCTTCCCTTCTGGAATTTGTAACCATGATATCACCTCGAAAACTAGCTGACTAATATATTTTCCCTATCAAAGCCTTAAAATTTCTTTATTAAGAAAATCATCAAAAAAAGGCAAGTCCTTGAAAATAGGGACTTGCGAGTATCTTTCTCGATTGTTTCATTTTAGAAAAAAAGAACCTCTTTGATCTTTTCTTGATCCGGTTATAATATAAAACTATACCCCTCCTTTTAAGATGAAAAATGGCATCTATTGAGATGAAAAAGCCCTTCATATCAACATTTCTTTCTTCCTATTCATTCCACCATTTCCTGGCTCCCCTTCCCCTCTTTCTTGTCATACAAGATTGAAAGGAGTATAATTTTTATAGAATAATTTTAAGGAGTGTACGGTTTATGAAAACAACAAAAACCACCTTTACCATCGTTTCTGCTCTTGCTTCTGTCATTTTACTGACAAGTTGTGGAAGCAACACCAACAAAACGCAAGAGACAAAAGCAAGCAGCACTAAAAATCAGGTGACGATGACCTATGATCAACAGCGCTCACAAGAAAATACCATGTCTGTTCTCTGGTACCAAAAGGCAGCAGAAACCAAGGCTTTGTATTTACAAGGCTACAATGTCGCTACTGACCGGTTGAAAGAGATCCTCCAAACGCCTTCTGATAAGCCATACTCAATCGTATTAGACTTGGATGAAACTGTTTTAGACAACAGCCCTTACCAAGTTCAAAACGTCAAAGATGGTACGGCCTTCAATCCTAAAGATTGGGATGTTTGGGTGAAAAAAGCAGCCGCAAAAGCGGTACCAGGTGCTAAAGATTTTCTTCAATATGCGGATCAAAACGGGGTTCAAATCTACTACATTTCTGACCGTACAACCTCTCAAGTAGATGATACCATCAAAAACCTTGAAAAAGAAGGCATTCCTGTTCAAGGACGTGACCACCTCATGTTCTTAGAAGATGGCGTCAAATCAAAAGAAGGTCGTCGCCAAGCTGTGCAAGAAAAGACCAATCTTGTCTTGCTCTTCGGGGACAACCTAGTGGACTTTGCAGACTTCTCTAAGACCTCTGAAGCTGATCGCGACAAGAAATTGGACGAATTGCAAAAAGAATTTGGTGAAAAATTCATCATCTTCCCAAATCCAATGTATGGATCATGGGAATCTGCTGTCTACCAAGGTAAAAAACTAGATGCCAAGGGACAAACAGAAGAACGCCTCAAAGCCTTGCAAGGTTTTGACAAATAAAGCAAACATCCTCGCTAGGAAAAACCTAACGAGGATGTTTTTTTCTATAATAACAAATTTATTCAACTGTTACAGACTTAGCAAGGTTTCGTGGTTTGTCGATATCGAGTCCACGATGAAGGGTTGCAAAGTAGGCAATCAATTGAGTTGGCACCACCATTGAGATTGGAGAGAGGTAAGGGTGAACCGCTGTCAAGACCAAATCATCTGTCTCTTTAGCGACATTTTCTTCTGCAATGGTTAAAACATGAGCCCCACGTGCTGCCACTTCTTGGATGTTTCCACGTGTGTGGCTGGCTAGGACTGGATCAGACAAGAGAGCGATAACCGGTGTACCGTCTTCGATCAAAGCAATGGTACCGTGTTTCAACTCACCCGCTGCAAAGCCTTCACATTGGATGTAAGAAATTTCTTTTAGTTTCAGACTGGCTTCCATGGCAACATAGTAATCTTGGCCACGTCCGATATAGAAAGCATTGCGGGTTGTTTCCAACAAGCCACGGACTTTTTCATCGATGACTTCTTTTTCTGAAAGAGTTGATTCGATCGATTGGGCAACGATAGACAATTCGTGCACCAAATCAAAGGCTTTGGCCTTTTCATTGCCATTGGCTTCCCCAACAGCTTTTGCAAGAAAGGCAAGGGCTGCGATTTGAGCCGTATAAGCCTTGGTGGAAGCGACCGCAATTTCAGGGCCAGCATGGAGCAACATCGTCATGTCTGCTTCACGTGAAAGAGTAGATCCTGGAACATTGGTTACTGTCAAGCTTGGAATGCCCATTTCATTTGCTTTGACCAATACCTGGCGACTATCCGCTGTTTCACCAGATTGACTGATAAAGATAAAGAGCGGTTTTTTGCTGAGAAGTGGCATGCCGTAGCCCCACTCAGATGAAATACCGAGTTCTACTGGAGTATCCGTCAACTCTTCTAACATTTTTTTAGACGCGAATCCAGCATGGTAAGAGGTACCAGCCGCAAGGATATAGATGCGGTCTGCTTCTTGAACCGCTTTGATGATAGCTGGCTCTACCACTACTTGACCTGCCTCATCTGTGTATGCTTGGATAAGTTTACGCATCACAGTTGGTTGCTCGTCGATTTCCTTGAGCATGTAGTATGGATAAGTTCCCTTACCGATATCAGAAAGATCGAGTTCAGCCGTGTAGCTAGCGCGCTCACGACGATTTCCGTCGTAGTCTTGAACTTCAACGCTGTCTGCTTTGACGATGACCAACTCTTTGTCATGGATTTCCATATATTGGTTGGTCTCACGAATCATGGCCATGGCATCTGAGCAGACCATATTGTAACCATCCCCAAGACCAATCAAGAGTGGTGATTTATTTTTCGCTACATAGATGGTGCTTGGATCTTCTGCGTCCATCAAAGCAAAGGCATAGGCTCCTCGGATGATGTGGAGGGCTTTTTTGAAGGCTTCAAGCGTAGACAAGCCCTCTTCTTCAGCAAATTTTCCGATCAAGTGGGCTGCAATTTCTGTATCTGTTTGCCCCTTGAAATGATGACCAGCTAGGTATTCTTCCTTGATTTCAAGGTAGTTTTCAATGACGCCATTGTGTACCAAAACAAAACGACCTGTCTCCGAACGGTGTGGGTGGGCATTGTCTTCAGTTGGTTTTCCATGAGTGGCCCAACGGGTATGTCCAATTCCCGCTTCCCCTTCAACACCTTCTGCCTTAGCTGACAATTCTGCAATGCGGCCAACTGCCTTTACCAATTGGCTCTTGCCTTCACTAGCCAGAAAAACACCTGCAGAGTCATAACCTCGGTATTCGAGTTTTTCAAGTCCTTGAATCAAAATATCAGTTGCATTTGTATTTCCTACAACACCAACGATTCCGCACATAGTCTTTACGATATAGCCTTGCTATACTTTCCCCTTTACTTAGTCAAACGACCCATGGTCGATTTCTCAGTTACTTCGAAATTGGTCTAGTCTAATTTGCCAAAAAAGTAACCAGCGGAGTCAGTATACAATGCTTCTTCCAGTTTGTCAACTAGGAAATTCAAGAAAATTGGTCTAGTTAAGAAAGGGTTAAGAAAAACCTATCAACATCTTGGTTGATAGGTTGCTTTTTCTACTCTTCAAATCCATTCTGCTGGCTCAACTCACGGAACCAATGGCCGGATTTTTTGAGGGTACGTTTTTGACTCTCAAGATCTAATTCAACTAAACCATAGCGGTTCTTGTAGCCATTGAGCCAAGACCAGCAGTCAATAAAGGTCCAGATCAAATAGCCCTTACAATTGGCACCATCTTGAATAGCCCGGTGGAGCTCACGAAGATGGTCTTTGACAAAGTCAATCCGGTAGTCGTCTTGGATCACTCCATCCTTACGGAATTTTTCCTCTCCTTCGACCCCCATCCCGTTTTCTGTCAGGATCCACTCGATATTGCCATAGTTTTCCTTGATATTTTGGGCAATGTCATACAGGCCTTGCTCATAGATTTCCCAACCACGGTGGGGATTAATCTTGCGGCCTGGCATGACATAGGGTTCATAAAATTGCTCAAAGAGTAGGGGAGAAGCTGGATTCGGAGCATAACGAGGAGCTGCCACACGGAGTGGTTGGTAATAGTTAACACCTAGATAGTCGACGGTATTTTCCTCCATCAAGCGCAACTCAAAGGGATCATAATCTGGTAAGAGATCACGCTCCCGCAGGATCTCCACTAATTCTTGAGGATAATGACCAAGAACAGATGGATCTAGGAAGGATTTTGCTTGAAAGAGCTCGGCGATACGAGCGGCTTTAACATCTTCTGGATGCTGGCTCCGAGGGTAGGCTGGTGTCAGATTGAGCACAATCCCGATCCGGGAATTGGGATCCACCTCGTGACAGGCCTTGACCGCTAGAGAGCTTGCTAACTGGGTGTGGTAGGCTACTTTTACAGCTGCAGCTGCATCTACCTTATGAGGAAAATGGGCATCATAAAAATAACCAAACTCCACAGGGACAATGGGTTCATTAAAGGTGATCCACTGGTCGACCAGATCCCCATAGGTCTTGAAACAAAAACGCGCATATTCTTGATAAGCATAGGCGGTTTCCTTGTTTTCCCAACCATCGCCCTGCTCTTGGAGAGCCATCGGCAAATCAAAATGATAGAGGTTGACCAAAAGGTGAATCCCTTTTTCCTTAATCTTTTCAAAGACACGACGGTAGAAATCGACACCCGCTTGATTGATCTCCCCTCGGCCTTCTGGGAAAATGCGGGACCACTGAATAGACGTCCGAAAAGCTGTGTGACCGGTTTCTAACAAGAGATCCAGATCTTCTTCCCAGTGTTCATAAAAAGTGGATGTTTTCTCTGGTCCCTGCCCTTGATAAAAGCGATTGGGTTCGATCCTATACCAGTAATCCCAGAGATTGTCACCTTTTCCATCCTGATCTAGACGCCCTTCTGTCTGTGGACCCGAGGTCGAACTCCCCCATAAAAAATCCTTTGGAAATTGAAACATGTTCTAATCCTCCTCATTCTACTAGCTCTATTGTAGCGAATCCTCCCCCAAAACCTAGGCACAATTTACAGTCTTTCTTACGCAGATTAAAGAAAAAGCTCCCTTAGAAAAATTCCTAAGAGAGCTGGTCCTCATTATAAGTCATTCACAACATATTCAAAGAGTTTGTGGTCTGCTGGACTCTTGTCAAAACGCAGTTCCGGATGCCACTGAACGCCGAGAAAACGACTCTCATCTGTGGATTGAACCGCCTCTATAACGCCGTCTTTGGGATCTCGCGCGATTACTTCTAAGCCACCTGCCAAGTCTTTGATACTTTGATGGTGAAAGGAATTGATGCGACTGGTCTTACCATAGATCTCTTGTAAAACCGTCTGATCCTTGGTCACCAGCTCTTGGCTGGTGTACTGACCTGGATTGTCCTGCCAATGGTGTTCAATGTCTTGATGCAGAGTTCCCCCTAGAGCGACATTGTAGAGTTGGGTCCCACGGCAAACGGTAAAGATCGCTTTTTTAGCCGCACGCGCTTCCTCAATCAAGGCCAACTCAAAAAGATCACGTTTTAAGAGGTAGTCATCGCTATCAATGGTGATTTCTTCTCCGTAAAACTTGGGCAAGACATTTTGTCCACCGGTGATGATGAGCTTATCAATCATCGACATGTAGTGCTTGGCCATGTCCGCATCTCCAATTGGCAAGATCAAGGGAATTCCTCCCGCCTCTTTGACCGCTTCGACAAAACCAGTCGCCGCATAACTCATATTCGCGTCTGGATCATCTGGAAAGGGTCTTTCATTTCCTGTAATTCCAATCACTGGTCTTATTTTCATACTTGTTTCCATATACTTTCATTCGTTTTCAAGGCTTATTGTAACACAATTTTAAGCTAGACTCAATGGAGAGTTTTTGAAGAGAAGGTCTCTCCCTCTATAGCAAAAGCTTGCTGAAAAGGGTTAAAATTGCTTTCTATCAAAAAATCCTCAAGTGCGAAGACTTGAGAATTGTTTGTTAATTTTTAATAAACCCTTCTTTTACCAAAAAGTCACGCGCCACTTGAGCAGCAGACTTGCCTTCTACTCCGACTTGGTAGTTCATCTGGCTCATTTGCTCTGCTGTGATTTTACCAGCTAACTGATTGAGAACAGCTTCCAATTCAGGGTGTTTCTTAAGAAGAGCTTCTTTCATGAGGGGAGCCCCTTGATATGGCGGAAAGAGTTGCTTGTCATCTTCAAGGACCACCAGGTCATAGCGAGCCAGCTCGGCATCCGTTGAGTAAGCATCTGTGATCTGGATATCACCGGACTGGATCGCCTGGTAGCGAAGGGCTGGCTCCATGGTGGAGACTTGTAAATGAAGTCCGTAAACCTTCTGCAAGCCCTTGTTCCCATCCTCTCGGTCATTAAACTCCAAGGTAAATCCTGCCTTGAGTTGTCCTTCCACCTTTTTCAAATCTGAAATGGTCTTGAGGCCATACTCTTGGGCAATTTTCTTAGGCACCGCGACAGCATAGGTATTCTGATAAGCCATGGGTTTGAGCAAGGCCAGGTTGTCTTGTCGCTTGATCCCATCTCGAGCCGCTTGATAGACTGCTTCTGGATCATGGTCGACTTGCGGCGCCGGCTTGAGAAGACTTTCGGTCACGGTTCCTGTAAACTCTGGATAGATATCAATATCCCCTTTTTTCAGAGCTTCATAGAGGAAGGTGGTCTTGCCAAAATTTGGTTTAACAGTCACTGTCATGTCCGTGTTTTCTTCGATCAAAATCTTGTACATATTGGCTAGAATTTCCGGTTCAGGACCTAACTTCCCAGCGATAACCAGATTTTCTTTTTCAGGTTTGGGAAGAAAACTTGGTGTATAAGATACTCCCAATCCGATAACCATTACCGCAAAAGCCACAAAGATGGTCCGCAATTTGGCCTTTTCCATCCATTTGAGAAGAAGGTTAAAGGCGATGGCTAAGAAGGCAGAAGACAGGGCACCGATCAAAATCAGACTGGCATTATTGCGGTCAATCCCTAGAAGGATAAAGGAACCGAGTCCTCCTGCTCCAATCAAGGCAGCTAGAGTAGCCGTCCCGATAATCATCACAGCTGCTGTTCGAATCCCAGACATGATGACGGGCATGGCCAAGGGAATCTCAAATTTCTTCAAACGCTCCCACTTGGTCATCCCAAAGGCAACCCCCGCTTCTTCAAGGCTTGGATCAATTCCCTGTAAACCGGTGATGGTATTTTGAAGGATGGGGAAAATGGCATAGATGACGAGAGCTGTCAAGGCCGGAAGTGTTCCAATTCCCATGATGGGAATGAAGAGGCCCAAAAGGGCCATGGAAGGAATAGTCTGGAAGATCCCAGCCACCTGTAAAACCCAGTTGCTGGCTCTCTTGCGTGTACTTAAATAAATAGCCAGAGGGACCGCCAGAAAAATCGCAAGGAGAAGGGTCAGTAATGACAGTTGCAAATGTTGCGCCAGTGCAGTGAGCCAGTCCCCAAAGCGTTCTTGAAAGGTTGTAAGTAGTTTAGACATGGTGAGCACCTCCAAACAAATCTGCCACAAAGTCGTTGGCAGGTTGGGCTAGAATGGTCTCAGAATCCGCCACCTGCACAATCTCTCCTTCTTGTAGCACCGCAATCCGATCGCCTAATTTCAAGGCCTCGTCCGTATCATGAGTCACGAAAATAGTCGTCATACCAAATTCTTTGTGCAAGTCTTTGGTGAGAGCCTGTAGCTGTTTGCGGGAAATGGCATCCAAGGCTGAAAAAGGTTCGTCCATCAGCAAGATTTTTGGTTCCCCAATGATGGCCCGCACAATGCCAATCCGTTGTTGCTCCCCACCAGATAATTCACTTGGCTTACGATTTGCATACTCTGCAGCAGGCAGACCTACCTTGTCCAAGAGTTCTTCTGTTTTAGAGGCTATTTGGCTTTTAGTCCACCCT
Organism: uncultured Streptococcus sp.; assembly: GCF_959025735.1. Lineage (GTDB taxonomy): Bacteria > Bacillota > Bacilli > Lactobacillales > Streptococcaceae > Streptococcus. The sequence continues at coordinate 5,493 of NZ_CAUFJQ010000015.1, read as the reverse complement.
TTCATCTCTGGAATTAAAGCAATATTCTCAGCGACAGTTAGATTTGGAAAGAGGGCAATGGCTTGAAGCACATAGCCGGTAGACAGACGTAATTCGCGTTCATCATAGTCCTTGATGCGTTTTTCGTCCATATAAATATTGCCATCTGTCGGCTCCAAAAGACGATTGATCATCTTGAGCATGGTGGTTTTTCCAGATCCTGAAGGGCCTACCAAGACCATAAATTCTCCATCTTCAATACGGAGATTGACATCTTTTAAAATATCCTTATCCGTGTAGCGCAGGACTACATGTTTATATTCAATCATATTCTTCCTCGATAAGTTTTCTGTCTCTAAGAGTATCCAATAGGCTACTTGCTGGATGCCCTAGAACTTTTTCGATATCTGTTGAAACTCCAGCTTGTTCCCCAGCTTTAATCGCTGTATAGGTGCTGACCCAGGCATCGTACTCCCAAGTTTGTGCTGGCCATTTTTTCCGTGACTCATAGGCTTCTTCGACTGATTCATCTACATACATGATGGCCTTACCGGTCTCTTTTGAGAGAAGCGCTACGATTTCTTCCATGGAAAGATCCTCTGGCCCTGTCAAATTCAAGGTTTGATTTTCCCACTCCTTAGGATTTAAAAGAATCTCTGCTGCAACCCTAGATGTGTCCTTACGGGCAACAGCTGAAACTTTCCCACTTCCTGCTGGACCACGAATTTCTCCATTTTCAAGAGCAATATCTAACAAGAAGTCCAAGTAAAAATTATCTCTCAAAAATGTATAGGTAAACCCTAACTCCTTGATATAGGCTTCCGTCTGGGCATGATCTCGAGACAAGGTAAATGTTGCTTTTTCATCCGCTCCGTAAAAGGAGGTATAGACGATATGCTGCACCCCTGCTAGTTTTGCAGCATCTAAAAAGTCCTTATGCTCCTTGACACGCTCTGGATTTTCCCGAGCAGAGACCATCAACAAAGTATCGATACCCTTTAAGGCCTCAACCACCTCTGGAGTATTGGCATACACCATTTTACGGATTTCCGCAGACGCGTAGACTTTTGCACGCTCTGGACTTCGTGCTAAGTGTACGGAAACCATTCCTTTCTTATCGACAAGATTAGCCACATAAGAACCTAATTTCCCTGTTACACCTGTTATTCCAATCATAAGCATTTTCCCCTCTACTACAGTTCACTCTCTTTAGCTTTTAGATTTGTGATAATACGCTCTTGATAGGCTTCAAATTCTCGGATTTCTTGATCCGAAAAGCCTTGGTAAAAAATCTCTCCAAGTTCTTTGCTGACACGGTCACCGATTTCTTTTTGCGCCCAACCAAGGTCTGTCAAAGAAATATATTTTTTCCTTTTATCCTGCGTACAAGGTTGAATCGTAACCAAGCCTTGTTCTTCCAATTTCTTAACCATGCTGGTCAAGGTATTATTAGCTAGACCCGTCGCAAGAGCGATATCGGTCACAGTAGCGCACCCCAACTCTTGCTTCCACAAAATCGTTAAAATTTTCCCCTGTTCACTTCGGTATTGGGCATCTGGTTCCTTGCTCAAGAGTTTTTGAAAGATACGCCCATTTAACAAGCGTATTTGTAAAGCTTGGTAGCCCCCTTGCATCTTGTCCATTTTGTCTCCTTTTTATTTCTATATCGAAATATCACAGTCATTGTATCACTGTTCGTTACATCTGTCAACTATTTCGATATGGAACCAATAATTTTATCTAAATTCACCTTAAAAAGCCTTTCTAGCCCTTCAAACTAGTTTTTTCTCCCTCTTTCTAGCAAGTGTAACAAATGTTGGACTCGTTTTGCAACGACACCTGATTTTATAATGTGGTAATCTGTTAACGAAATTAAATCATACTAATGGAGAATTTGTTATGCATATACCAGATAATTACCTTAGTCCTGCAAGTTGTGCAGTTTTAGCGGTTGCTGCTGCGCCTGTTATTGTCTTGTCCATCAAAAAAGTCAAGGTCCAATTAAAAGAAAATAAAGAGCTAGCGCCGATGCTTGGGATTGCTGCTTCTTTGTCCTTCTTATTGATGATGTTTAATGTTCCTGTTCCTGGTGGAACGACCGCTCACGCTGTCGGAGGGACCCTTCTTGCCATTCTCATAGGTCCCTATGCGGCCTCTCTAGCGCTGACAGTTGCCTTACTCCTACAGGCCTTCTTATTTGGTGACGGAGGGATTCTCGCTCTTGGGGCCAATATTTTCAACATGGCCATTGTGATGCCTTTTGTTGGCTATGCTATTTATAACTTGTTCCGCAAGCACCATCAGGAAACGCTTGGCGTTATTATCGGTTCTTTTCTTTCGATCAATGCTGCTGCCTTCTTAGCTGGTGTTGAATTGGGCTTGCAACCCCTCATCGCGTCAGAAGCTGGTCAGCCACTCTATAATCCTTATGGATTGAGTATCACGGTGCCTGCTATGTTGGGTGCTCACCTCCTTGTCGCAGGTTGGGTCGAAGCCTTCTTCACCGTTGTGATTTACCGTTTTGTAAAACAAGTTGCTCCTGCAGAGTTGTACACACCAAGTACAGTCAATACAACTTCATTTGTTAAAAAAATTCGCTGGGTACTCCTTGCTTTGATCGTCCTCAGCCCACTTGGACTCCTCGCAGATGGGACAGCTTTTGGTGAATGGTCTACTGAAGAATTGGGTAGCCTGCTTCATGGCAAAGTCCCAACAGGGATCAAAAATGGATTCTCTTTTGAAGCCTTGTTCAGTGATTACACCATTCCTGGAACAAAAATTGCGATTGGCTATATCCTATCAGCCATTACAGCTGTTCTCATTTTCTATATCATCAGTAAAATCATTCGATCAATGAACGGAGAAAAGACTTCTCATGCGTAAACTCCCTGACTGGCTTCATCAAGAGCAAGCGACTCTAGAAGCTTCAAAAAGCCATCACTATTTACAAATGAATCTTCAAACATTGCGCCACTTTCTTGGCAAAATGAAACAAACGACGCCCGCATTCAAGGCCAAAACTTCGTCTTGGATGCGGCTCGTTTCCTTTTTAATTTTAGCCATTCTCATTACGACTGCCCACCATCCCATCCAACTGTGGTTGATCGGCATCCTTTTGTTAATGCACATTGCCATGCTTCCTGGAGAGGTCCTACTCCACCTCTTTAAGGTCCTGTTCAAGGTGCTGTTGATTTCCACAATTGTGATATTGCCTAGCATCTTATTTCAAGGATTTCAAAATGGAGGACTCTTTTTGCTACGTGCAGGGATGATTGTCCTCAATATTTCTCTCTTTTTAGCCACTACCACAAGCATCCAACTGGTTGAGGCCCTAAGGCAGCTACATGTCCCCAAGACCTTTGTCCAGACCATTGATATTACGCTGAAATATAGTTATATTTTGGGAAAACACCTTCACCAACAAATTGAGTGCGTCCAACTCCGGACCGTTGGTCAAAAAGTGAACCTCCATCTCTTTGGCTCTCTTCTGGGTCTCCTGTATCTATCAACGAAGAACCATACCAAAGAGGTCTACGAGGCAATGTTGCTGAGAGGATATGGCATGGACAGGAAACAAAAAGAGCCCTTCTGTTGGAAAAAAGAAGATGGCCTTTTACTACTGGAATTAGTCTTCCTTATTGCCGTCACCACTCTACTCCGTTAGAAAGGATAGCCTATGATTACCATTCAAGATGGAAATTACCACTACACCGATGAGATTGGAATCCACGATATCCAACTAGAGATCAAGCAAGGAGAAACGGTCGCCTTGATGGGACCAAACGGAGCAGGAAAATCCACACTTTTCAAAATTCTGGTTGGACTTTTGCCCCTGTCTTCTGGTCACTACCACTTTAAGGATTGGACGATAGATGGTCCTTTCTTAAAAGATCCTCATCGTGCTGGTCAGTTATTTCAACAAGTCGGGCTTATTTTTCAAAATAGCGATACGCAACTCTTCAACACAAGCGTCTATGATGAACTCGCTTTTGGCCCACGTCAACTCGGCTTAGCTGCAGTTGAAATCGACCAACGCGTCAATGATACACTCGCTCTTTTAGAGATTGAACACCTGAGAGATCGCATTCCCTACCATCTTTCCGGAGGGGAGAAGAAGCTAGTCGCTATCGCCAGTGTCCTCACTATGAATCCTAGTCTCTTGCTATTTGATGAGCCCTTTAACGGCCTCTCCCCCAAATACCAAAAACTGATCGTCGACTTACTCCAAGATCTCAAAACAGCAGGAAAAACAATTGTGATTTCTTCCCACCATTTCGACCAAATCGCTCCGATTGTGGAACGGGTTCTGCTCTTTTCTGAAGAGCACACCATTACAGGCAGCTACGATCGAGCTGATTGGGAACATCATCCAGATATTCAACAATCGTTTTCGACATGTTAAAAAGCCTCGGTAGGGTTCTTCCTACCGAAGCTTTTTTGATATCACGCATCCAATAAACAACTATTTTCAAGCTGAGTCTTTTGCCTTTTCACAAAAATCCTCCAGAGCTGAACTCTGAAGGATTTATTTTTATTTAACGACGATGTTAACAAGCTTATTAGGTACCGCAATCACTTTCACGATTTCTTTGCCATCAATCTCTGCTTTGACTTTTTCGTCAGCCAGAGCGACTTCTTGCAATTCTTCGCGCGAAAGGTCTTTTGCGACCATGAGTTTAGCACGGACTTTACCTTTGATTTGAACGACGATTTCGATTTCGTCTTCAACCAATTTGCTTTCGTCCCATGTTGGCCAAGCTACATAAGAGATAGACTCACCTGTTTCCGCCACTGTTTGCCAGAGTTCTTCTGCCAAGTGAGGCGCAAATGGAGCGATCAATTGGATAAAGCCTTTGGCGTAATCCACATAGAGTTTGTCTTCCTTGTTAGCAGCATTGACAAAGACCATGAGTTGGGCAATGGCTGTGTTGAATTTCATAGACTCGATTTGCTCTGTGACAGATTTAACGGTTTCGTTATAAACCTTGTCAAGAGCGCCATTGTTTTCCGCAACGATTTCTTTACTTGTAATCAAACGGTAAACACGGTCAAGGAATTTACGGCTTCCTTCCAGACCTTCTTCAGACCAAGCGATTGAAGCATCGAGTGGTCCCATGAACATTTCATAGACACGAAGGGTATCAGCACCGTATTGTTCCACCACATCATCTGGGTTGACCACGTTCTTGAGGGATTTAGACATCTTGGCTGGCGCCTGCTCCAACTCTTCTCCTGTTTCCACATGGCAGAAGCAACCGTCACGTTTTTCAACCTTGTCAGTCGCCACAAGAGCTCCACGGTGGTCACGGTAACTAGTTCCCAAGATCATTCCTTGGTTAAAGAGTTTTTGGAAGGGCTCTTTAGTAGGTACAACACCAAGATCATAGAGGAATTTGTGCCAGAAACGAGCGTAAAGCAAATGGAGTACGGCGTGTTCTGCACCACCTACATAGATATCGACTGGCAACCATTGTTTGAGGAGGTCCTCATCAGCCAATTTTTCTGTGTTATGTG
>NZ_CAUFJQ010000014.1 GCF_959025735.1 uncultured Streptococcus sp. | reverse complement strand
GACTCATAAAGATCCTACCGAGGACAAAACGTATCAATTAAAAGAAGCGTATTGTACTTTCGTGTCTAGGTTTGGGCGCGTTTTTCTTTTGGAAAAATTCCCCAAGCAAAATAATTACGGAGGTGAACACACTAATGAGTGAAGCAATTATTGCTAAAAAAGCGGAACTTGTTGACGTGGTAGCTGAAAAAATGAAAGCTGCTGCATCAATCGTCGTTGTAGATTCTCGCGGTTTGACAGTTGAGCAAGATACAGTTCTCCGTCGCAACCTTCGCGGAAGCGAAGTTGAGTTTAAAGTTATCAAAAACTCAATCTTGCGTCGTGCAGCTGAAAAAGCTGGTCTTGAAGATCTTGCATCTGTATTCGTTGGACCTTCTGCAGTAGCATTTTCTAACGAAGATGTTATCGCACCTGCGAAAATCTTGAACGATTTTGCAAAAGACGCTGAAGCACTTGAAATTAAAGGTGGTGCAATCGAAGGCGCTGTCGCATCTAAAGAAGAGATTCTTGCACTTGCAACTCTTCCAAACCGCGAAGGACTTCTTTCTATGCTCCTTTCTGTACTTCAAGCGCCAGTGCGCAACGTTGCTCTTGCAGTCAAAGCGGTTGCAGACAACAAAGAAGACGCAGCTTAATCTTAAGCTACGCAGCGTAGCCTAGCTACAAAAAAATAAAAATATAAAATTAAAACTTATTTGGAGGAAATAACAATGGCATTGAACATTGAAAACATTATTGCTGAAATTAAAGAAGCTTCAATCCTTGAATTGAACGACCTTGTAAAAGCTATCGAAGAAGAATTTGGTGTAACTGCAGCTGCTCCTGTAGCTGTTGCTGCAGCTGGTGCTGCTGACGCAGGTGCTGCTAAAGATTCATTCGATATCGAATTGACATCTGCAGGCGACAAGAAAGTCGGCGTTATCAAAGTTGTACGTGAAATCACTGGTCTTGGTCTTAAAGAAGCTAAAGAACTTGTTGATGGTGCACCTGGCGTTATCAAAGAAGGTGTTGCTGCAGCTGAAGCTGAAGAAATCAAAGGTAAATTGGAAGAAGCTGGAGCTTCAGTTACTCTTAAATAATAGAGTTTCCAATCAAAACGAAAACCGAGGTTTAGGCCTCGGTTTTTTTGTTGTTAAATATAGTGATGATAGATGTGAATTGAATTCTTCTATAACGCGACCTTATCTGTAGTTCTGATTAATTTTCTCTAAACCCTACTAAATAGTGCAGTTTTAATGATGTTACAATCATTTTACAATTACTTTATGCCCTTGAGATGTTTCTGATTTGTTGCTATAATGGCTTTAAATTATATCATAAAAGGAGAAGATGATGAAAAATTTTAAACGTCTTTTATTAGCTTTTGTAGCTGTCTTTGCAGCAGTCTTTTTGGTAGCTTGTGGCGCAAAAAGCGACAACGGTACTTACGTGTTTGAGCCTACTAAAGATGAAATCAAAGAAATTATGCCAAGTGAATTTCAATCTTTGATAGGTGATAATTACTCATTCACTATTTCTATTACAATTAAGGATAAGAAAGGTGAGATGAAAGTAGACACGAATGCAGGTGGTCAAAATGTTAATCAAGTGATTAAGTTGGAAGTAGACCAAAAAGCTAAAACTCTTGTCTCAGAAAATGAGTATGGGAAAGCGGAAATTACTTATCAAGTTTCAGGAAATGTGTTAACGATTAAGGATGTGAAGAATTCTTTAATGGGTGACACAGACATGTTTAATAACTACATGAAAATTGCTAAGTTTAAAAAAGTTAAATAGTTAATAGAGGTGGGATCTAAATCCTACCTTTTTATGTGTATTTATTATGATTATCTATTAGAATTCTAACTAAATTTTTGATTTTTATCTAATAGCAATAGTTTGAACCCAGTCAAACTAAATAATGTAACAATTTCATTGCGATGCAATGGAATTGTTGCTATAATAGGGATATTCTATGAAATGAGGAGAAATTATGAAAAACTTTAAACAGTTTCTTTTGGCTCTAGTAGCTTTCTTTGCTATTTTTCTTTTAACTGCGTGTGGTGCAAAAGGTGACAACGGAACCTATGTTTACAAACCATCTACAGCAGAAATGAAGAAAATTCTTAAAGAGCAAGGTGCATCTAGCTCGGATATTGATTCTTTAAATAATAAATATTCCTTAGAATTATCAGTTGAAATTAACGGTTCAGAAGGATATTTAACTATTAAAACTAAAAGACCAGGCCATAAAACTACAGATTCAACAGAAATTACGATTAATCAAAAAACTAAAACAATTGCTGCGAAAGAAGAAAAAGGCGAAAACATTCGATACAAGATTAAGGGAGATACTTTGACATTTATCTTCACGAGAGATCAAGAATCAACTAACCAATTTGCTTCGTCACTTCTTAAAAACGCTAAATTTAAACGCACTAAATAAAGCATGTAAAGAGCAGGGAAGCCTGTTCTTTTTCTTTTTAGAATATCTTGAATTAGTATTAAAATAATGGTAAAATCTGATTATAAAGTAAATTAGGAGATTGATTATGAAAAATATTAAACGGCTTGTATTAGGTTTTGTTGCAGTTTTTGCAGCAGTCCTCTTGGTGGGATGTGGTGCCAAAAGTGATAACGGGACCTACAAAATGGAAACGAATATTAATCAGTTATTGGGACAAGATTCTGAATCTGAAGTGTTGAAAGGTGCGAAAGTGACCATTGAATTGACTATTAAAGATTCAAAAGGGGAATTAAAAATTATTCAGAAGCTAGCTGGTAATGAAGTACCAATAAAATTAGATTTAAAAGTTGATCAAAAGGAAAAATCATTAAAACGTTCATATGGTGATATGGAGTTGAAATACAACATCAAAGGTGATGAATTGACATTTGATTTATCTAAGTTAAGTTCTAGTGACCAAGCGAATCTTCTTTTTCTTAAAAATGCTAAACTCAAACGCACGAAATAAAGCGACTGAAGAGCGGGGAAACCTGCTCTTTCGCTTTACTTTTATGACTGGTTTGATATAATAAATGAGACTACAGATGGGACTGAGGCAGGAATGATTTTCTTTGAAAATGATTTCGTCTCGCTCCCTCTTTTCTGTGTGATCAAGGTTATTATTAATGGAAAAGGAGAAACATCTATGCTATATATTTGGTCTTACTTGAAAAAGTATCCCAAGTGGCTAGCTCTGAATCTATTTTCGGCGGTCCTGTTTGTTATTGTCAATTTGGGCTTGCCAACGATTCTAGCTCGCATGATTGATGAGGGGATTAACCCGCGTGATGTGGATCGGCTTTATTTCTGGGGCTGGGTCATGTTTGCGATTATTTTGCTTGGGATTGTGGGACGGATTATCTTGTCTTACGCGGTTGGTCAACTAACGACCACCATGGTCCGCGATATGCGCAATGACCTCTATGCTAAGTTACAGGAGTACTCGCATCGCGAGTATGAGCAAATTGGGGTATCGTCATTGGTCACTCGCTTGACTTCGGATGCCTTTGTTTTGATGCAGTTTGCGGATTCTATGTTGAAGATGGGGGTCATTACACCCTTGATGATGGTTTCCAGTGTTCTCTTGATTCTCACGACCAGTCCTTCTTTAGCGTGGATTGTAGCGGTTTCTGTACCATTTCTTGCTGTCGTCGTCTGGTATGTAGCAGTTAAGACACGTCCACTTTCCGAGAAGCAACAAAAGACCCTGGACCATCTTAATCAATTTGCACGTGAAAATTTGACTGGACTTCGTGTGATTCGTGCCTTTGCCCGTGAAGAATTCCAGGAAGAGAAATTTGCGGCTGAAAATGCAGTCTACGCAGAAAACTCGAATAAATTGTTCAAACTAACTGGTTTGACAGAGCCCTTATTTGTGCAGATCATCATTGCTATGATTGTGGCGATTGTCTGGTTTGCTTTGGATCCTCTTCATGACGGTAGTTTGAAAATTGGGGATCTGGTTGCTTTTATTGAGTATAGCTTCCACGCGCTCTTGTCTTTCCTCTTTTTAGCCAATCTCTTTACCATGTATCCTCGTACTGCGGTTTCTAGCCGTCGTCTCAAGGAAATCATGGATATGCCCATTTCGATCGATCCAAATGAGAATGGTGTAACAGAAACAGCATCTCGTGGCTATTTGGAATTTGACAATGTCACCTTTGCTTATCCAGGTGAGACGGAGAGTCCAGTTCTTCACAACATTTCCTTTCAGGCCAAACCCGGCGAAACGATCGCCTTTATCGGCTCGACCGGTTCTGGGAAATCATCGCTTGTGCAGCTGATTCCTCGATTCTATGATGTAACACTTGGGAAGATTTTGGTGGATGGTGTGGATGTCCGTGACTACAATCTGAAAGCCCTTCGCCAAAAGATTGGTTTTATTCCACAAAAGGCCTTGCTCTTTACAGGAACCATTGCTGAAAACCTTCGTTATGGGAAAGAAGATGCATCTGTCGAAGAATTAGAACAAGCGGCTGATATTTCCCAAGCCAAGGAATTTATCGACAGCCGTGAGGAACGCTTCGACACGCATTTAGCAGAAGGTGGTAGCAACCTTTCGGGTGGTCAAAAACAACGCTTATCCATCGCTCGTGCTGTTGTCAAAGATCCAGATGTCTTTATTTTTGATGATTCCTTCTCTGCCCTAGACTACAAGACGGATGCCACTTTGCGGAAGCGTCTCAAAGAAGTTACAGGAGATGCGACCGTCTTGATCGTAGCGCAACGTGTGGGAACCATTATGGATGCGGATCAAATTATTGTCTTGGACCAAGGGGAAATCGTTGGTCGAGGAACCCACGATGAATTGATGGAAAGCAATGAGATCTATCGCGAAATTGCCAATTCGCAGCTCGATAGTCCATCATTAACAGAGGAATAGAAAGGAGAAGCAGATGAAACAAGAACAAAACAGTTTTAGTAGACTATGGACTTATTTGAGAGCCTATCGCTTGGAAGTTTGCTTGTCCATTTTCTTAAAAATCCTGAGTGTCGTCATGAGTGTTGTCGAACCCTTTGTTTTGGGGCTTGCCATTACTGAGTTGACAAAAAATCTCATGGATATAGCAAAAGGCCTTGCGGGAGCTGGTCTTAATACCTCCTATATCGCGATCATTATGACGCTCTATCTATTCCGTGGGGTCCTCTATGAGTTGGGATCTTATTATTCCAACTATTTCATGACCAATGCTGTTCAAAAGACTGTTCAGGATATGCGAAATGATTTGTCTCATAAAATCAATCACATTCCCGTTTCTTATTTTGACCGGCATCAGTTCGGAGATTTGCTAGGACGTTTTACTAGCGATGTCGAAACTGTCTCTAATGCTTTGCAACAGTCCTTCTTACAAATCGTTAATGCTATCTTTACCTTGCTCTTTGTCATCAGCATGGTCTTGTACTTAAACATCCAGCTGGGGCTAGTGGTCATTTTGTCCATTCCGATCACTTATTTCAGTGCTCGATTTATCATGAAAAAATCTCAACCTTACTTTAAAGAGCAGGCAGATGTTTTGGGAGCAATGAACGGCTTTGTGCAAGAAAATTTAACAGGATTTAATGTACTTAAGCTCTACGTTCGGGAAAAATCTTCTCAGGAAGAGTTTCATGATATTACCCATCACCTTCAAAAAGTAGGATTCAAGGCTAATTTCATTTCTGGCTTAATGATGCCGATTTTAAATGGGATTTCAGATTTGACTTATCTCATTATCGCTTTGTTTGGTGGCTTGCAAGTGATAGCAGGACGTTTGACTGTCGGGAATATGCAGGCCTTCGTTCAATATGTTTGGCAGATCAACCAACCGATTCAAAACTTGACCCAATTGGCAGGACAGCTACAAAGTGCTAAGTCGTCTCTAGATCGGATTTTCCAAGTCATGGATGAACCAGATGAAGTAGCAGATGTAACAGAAACTCTCTCTGGTGATTTGACAGGTCAGGTCAGCTTTAAAAACGTTGATTTCCAATATGTAGCGGACAAACCCTTGATTCGTGATTTCAACCTAGAAGTCAAACCAGGTGAAATGGTGGCCATTGTCGGACCGACCGGAGCAGGGAAAACAACTCTGATTAATCTGCTCATGCGCTTTTACGATGTGACTGCGGGATCGATTACAGTGGATGGTCATGATATTCGCCATCTGTCACGCCAAGATTACCGCAAGCAATTCGGAATGGTGCTTCAGGATGCTTGGTTATATGAAGGAACCATCAAAGAAAACCTTCGCTTTGGTAACCTCGAGGCAACGGATGAAGAAATTGTTGAAGCCGCAAAAGCAGCCAATGTCGATCACTTTATCCGGACGCTTCCTGGTGGTTACAATATGGAAATGAACCAGGAGTCTAGCAATATTTCTCTAGGCCAAAAGCAACTCCTAACCATTGCGCGTGCGCTCCTAGCTGATCCTAAGATTTTGATTTTGGATGAAGCGACGTCTTCTGTCGATACGCGTTTAGAGCTCTTGATTCAAAAAGCGATGAAGAATTTGATGAAAGGGCGGACTAGCTTTGTCATTGCTCACCGCTTGTCTACCATTCAAGAAGCAGATAAAATTCTTGTCCTCAAAGATGGCCAAATCATCGAGCAAGGAAATCACCAATCCTTGTTAGCAGATAAAGGATTCTACTATGAGCTCTACAATAGCCAATTTTCAAATAAAAAAGCGGAATAAGCTCGTGTCATCGAAAGAGGTTTGAGAAAGTATTCTCAGCCTCTTTTTCTTACTCACTTTTATTACTACATAAAAAGGTTAACATTTCTGCAATAAATTGATACAGAATATTCACACAATTCACCTTGTTTGTCATGATAATTTTTATTAGGATAGAATCGTTGTAAAAAATAAAAGGAGAAACGTGTGATGAATCATTTAAACAAAGATACCGTTTTTGGCATTCGCAAATCTAAGCTTGGAGTCTTTTCTGTCGTGATTGCGATCATGGGGGCTTGTTTTTTGACTGGAAAATCTGTGGCAGCTGATCAAGTTGGAGAGCAGGCACAAGTCCAAACACAAGGGCAAGAAGCGACAACCTCTGATCCCTCAAGCTCTCAAGTAGATACCAGCCAATATGGAGCATCTATGCCTTACACCCGTTATGAAGCAGACAAAGGGAACCTCCTTGGAAAGGCAGAGGTAGAGCAGTCTCAAGACAGTCAATCAACAGCCATTGAAGCTTCTGATCAGACCTATGTCGCTTTAAAAGAAAAAGGAGATGGTGTTTCCTTTAAGGTCAATGAACCAGCCAATGCCTTAACTGTACGCTACACAGTACCAGATGGAGCCAGTGGACAACTTGATGTACAGGTGAATGGTCACAGTGTTCAACAATTGGATCTTTCGTCCTCATCTAACTGGCAGTATTTGAATGACAAAGGTGTACACGATAGTGCACAGGCTGATACACGTGCCCGCTTCCAATTTGACGAAGTGCATAGCCTGCTTCCAGGCATTCAACTTCAAAAAGGAGATGTGGTTTCACTCGTAAAAAACAAAGCAGACGACGTCCATTACGGCCTTGACTTTGTGGAATTCGAGCAAGCTCCAGACCCGATTGCTCAAGGGGACAATGCTATCAATATTGTTTCTAAAGGAGCTACGCCAAACGATGATACTGATGATAGCCAGGCCCTCTATGATGCGATTTATGAGGCCAAACAAACCGGAAAGAATGTCTATATCCCAGCTGGGCGATTTAATCTCAATCGAAAAGTCGGTATCGATGCTTCTGATATGAAGATTTCAGGGGCTGGTATCTGGCATACCCAACTGCATTTCACTAGCGACCAAGCTGGTGGCGGTGGTTTTGACTTCCTTCACCAAGACAACCATGTTGAATTTAGTGATGTCTATCTGTCCTCCAACCTTCGTTCACGCTATGGTGAAAATGCTCAGTACAAGGCCATTTCTGGAACGCCAGGGAAGAATTCTCATATTCACGATATTTGGGCCGAACATTTTGAAGTCGGCATGTGGATTGGCGATTATGCTAGAAAAAATGATATGAAGTACACAGATGGTCTAGTAGTAGAAAATGTCCGTTTGCGCAATAACCTGGCTGACGGAGTCAACTTTTCCCAAGGGACTAAGAATTCGATTGTCCGCAATTCTAGTATCCGTGGGAATGGAGATGACGGACTAGCCAGCTGGTCAAGTATTGCGGATGGAACAGAATCGGCAGTAGCAGAAAATAATAAATTCCTGCACAATACAATTGAGCTCGGTTGGCGCGCTGGGGGTATTGGAATCTTTGGTGGGAAAGGGCATGAGATCGCCTACAATCGGATTAAAGACAATATCGGTGATGCCGGAATTCGCTTGACGACTGTCTTTAAATGCCATAACTTTGATCTGAATGAAGAAGGAATTCGGGTTCACCATAATCTCTTGGAGCGTACAGGAACGAAGAGCGATATCTACAACAAGCATCGTGGATCGATTGATGTTGAAACGCGCTATGGAGATATTAAAAATTTCACCATTGAGGACAATGTATTTGTAGCGCCATTTGATACAGGTGTGACCGATCACCTCAATCCAAATGGAGGCATCCTAAACCATGTCGAAGTCAGAAACAATCAAACCATGAGTCAACTCTCTCATTCAGCTCAAGCAGGACTATCTGCTCCTGCTTCAAAACCAGTTGTACAAGCCTTGAAGGTGAAAGAAAAAAACCTTCAAGCAGGCGCAGTGAAAGCTTCCCTTCAACCATCGAAAGTTCAACCGTCTAAAAAACAAACCGGTCTGAATCTTAAACAAGCAAAGACAGTCACTAAAACAGTCAAACCTAACTATGTCTTAAAAGCAACAAATTCCAAGCAAAAGAGCTTTTTGAAAGCTCCGAGTGCTTTATTCCTTTACCGGATGATGGGGTTACGTCAAACGGTTTAAGAAGGATGGAAATCCTGGATACAATTCCAGGATTTTTTGCTTGCTTCTAGTCCTTCATTGACAGCGAGAAGGCATATCGGTATACTAGGTATAATCTAATGAGGAGGCTTCCATGATGATTCGACCCGTTCAGCTCAGCGATGCAGCAGCTATCCGAGCGATTTACCAACCTTATGTAACAGAGACAGCCATTACCTTTGAGGTTGATGTACCGACTGTCCAGGAGTTTGAAAGCCGCATCACAAAAACGCTGACCCAATTTCCTTATTTGGTTGCAGAAGTGGATGGGAAAGTTGTGGGGTATGCCTATGCCTCGACCTATTATGCACGCGCTGCCTATGATTGGACCACTGAATTATCTATTTATGTCGCAAAAGAAGCGCGTGGACAAGGGATCGGATCGGCTCTTTATACTGCCTTAGAAGAGAAGTTGCAAGCACGAGGCTACTTACGCTTTCTGGCTTGTATCGCAGTTCCGAACGAAGCGAGCATTTCCATGCATGAAAAGCGAGGGTATGTCCAAGTGGCTCATTTTCCAAAAATTGGCTATAAGTTTAACAAATGGCATGATATCGTCTGGATGCAAAAGACGATCGAAGGGCCGTTGAGAAAAATCAAGTAAGAGCTGTTAAGGAGTAGTAGCTAAATGAAATGAAAGCTCCATATCACTTGAAACAATCCATAAATTATTCAGCATAGAAGATGTTTTTATACGAAAGAGGTTTTTATGACTCAAGAACAAAGTGCTAGACTGTTACCTCAAAAGGCCTCAAGATGGGCTAAAATTCTACTTAACCGAAAGGTTCCCATTCTTCTGTTCTTCTTACTGGAATTGGCCTTTCTTGTCTTTTCATATCTCAGTCTACAAGAGCATTTCCCATCCATTATCTTATGGGAACACTTGTTGAGTGTCTTTACCTTCTTTTACTTGCTCAATCGTTCCATGGATTCTCGTTCCAAACTGTCCTGGGTGATTATCATTGCCCTCTTTCCAATTTTTGGGACGGCTCTGCTTTACTTTTCGTTAGCTGATTTGGGTGTGAGACGCTTGAAGAAGCGGCTTGAGGATGCTACAGTGCAGGCATCTGACTATCTAAGCACCGATCCAGAAGTTGCTGATTATTTATCCCAAAGTGATAGCCAATTACAGAAATTAGCTTATTTTCTGGAGCATAGTCCAGCCCAGTTTCCTATCTACAGAAACACAGAGGTTACCTATTTTCCACTTGGAGATGACATGCTTCCAGCCTTGTTGGAGGATTTGAAAAAGGCGGAGCGTTATATCTTCATGGAATATTTCATCATTGACGAAGGGATCATGTGGGGTGAGATTTTAGCTATTTTGGAGGAGAAGGCCAAGGCAGGTCTGGACGTTCGTGTCATGTTTGATGGAATGAATGAGATGACCACCTTGTCCTATGATTATATCGAGCGCTTGCACAAGGTTGGGATTAAAGCTCAGGCCTTCTCACCAGTCAAGCCCATTCTATCAACCTATTACAATTACCGAGACCATCGAAAGATTACAGTGATTGATGGTCAAGTTGCTTATACTGGTGGCGTTAATATCGCTGATGAGTATGTCAATAAACGAGAACGCTTTGGTCATTGGAAGGATACGGCCCTTCGATTAGATGGTTCAGCAGTTCAAACGCTAAAAGCTCTCTTTTTGACCATGTGGACAGTGACTGGAATAGAAGATAAAAGGGATATGGAGCGCTATTTACAAGAAAAACCTCAACAAAGAAAGAGTCAGGGCTTTGTACTCCCTTATGGCAATTCACCATTGACCTATCACAAAGTGGCTGAGGATGTTTATCTTCATTTACTGAATACATCGACCGATTATGTTCACATCATGACCCCTTATTTGATCTTGGATGACGAATTGGTTAGAGCTATGACTTTCGCGGCCAAACGAGGAGTAGATGTTCGGATCATTATGCCAGGGATTCCAGATAAACAGTATGCCTTTGATATTGCGACGACCTATTTTAAAGTGCTCTTGGATGCTGGCGTCCGTATTTTCCGCTATACTCCAGGTTTTGTCCATGCAAAAGTTTATGTTTCTGATGGCCAACAAGCTGTGGTAGGTACCATTAACACAGACTATCGAAGTCTCTATCAAAATTTTGAAGACGGGGTTTATCTCTACAAAAATCTGGAAGTGATTAAGATTGAACAAGATTTTGAGAAAACCCAGGCTCTCTCAGAGGAAGTCACTCTGGAAAGTTTGTTGAAAATGCCTATGGCTCATCGTCTATGTGGCTATCTCTTTTCTTTGATTGGACCTTTGATGTAAAAAAGAAGAAATCATATGGATACAAACATTCTTTTGAAATTGTTAGAAGACCAAGCTGATTCAACGAAAGTCCCAGCAATGGAAGCTTATATGAAAAATAAATTCAGCTTTCTTGGCGTTCAAAAACCAATTCTCAAAAAGATTGAAAGAGAGTTTTTTAAGCCTTTCATAAAAAATCCAATTGATTGGACTTTTGTGGAAGAGTGTTGGCAGCAACCTTACCGTGAGTTTCAATATATTGCTATGGATTATCTGGATAAAAAGAAGAAGGAGCTTAGACCTGAAGATTTTCCAAAGCTAAAGGAATTGGCTCAAACCAAATCATGGTGGGACAGTATAGATCAATTGGACCTTATCATCGGAGAGGTTACTTTTCACTATCCAGAAACCAAGAATATCATGCGCCAATGGAGTCTTGATGAGGATTTTTGGTTGAGACGTATTGCCATTGACCACCAGCTTATGCGTAAAGATTTGACAGATACTGCTCTCCTAGCAGAGGTTATCTGTAACAACTTTGGGCAGACAGAGTTTTTCATTAATAAGGCTATCGGTTGGAGTTTGCGCAATTACTCAAAGGTAAATCCTGATTGGGTTCGGGCTTTTATTGATCAACATGCTAGTCAAATGGCATCTCTTAGCATTCGTGAGGCAAGTAAGTATTTATAGAAATCAAGAGCTTGACTCTGTCGTTCAATATGCTAGAATAGAAACATGCGATGAGTCGATTGGCTCTTTGGAGCCTTTTGCGCTGAGGAGGTCTACATTAGATTGTAACGCAGGAGCGGACCTTGAGTAGTTGTGTGAACCTGCTACTCTCATCGAAAGATGCCTCCTATCCCTTACCATTTGGTAGGGGCTTTTCTTTATTCTTGGCCTTTTAACCCTTTTCAACTGGGCTTAAACGTAGTATAATAGATTCACTAAACTAAATTGATAGAAAATTCCGAAAGAGGTTTTACTATGGGATACACAGTTGCTGTTGTCGGTGCTACAGGTGCCGTTGGTGCTCAAATGATCAAAATGTTGGAAGAATCAACACTTCCAATCGATAAAATTCGCTACCTTGCGTCTGCTCGTTCTGCAGGAAAAGTCTTGCAATTTAAAGGTCAAGACGTGACCATCGAAGAAACGACTGAAGACGCATTTGAAGGTGTAGATATTGCACTTTTCTCAGCTGGTGGATCTACCTCTGCTAAATATGCACCATACGCCGTTAAAGCTGGTGCAGTAGTCGTTGATAATACATCATACTTCCGTCAAAACCCAGATGTACCATTGGTTGTACCTGAGGTCAATGCACATGCGCTTGATGCTCACAACGGTATTATTGCTTGCCCTAACTGTTCAACTATTCAAATGATGGTTGCCCTTGAGCCAGTTCGTCAAAAATGGGGCCTGGACCGTATCATCGTGTCAACTTACCAAGCCGTATCAGGTGCTGGTATGGGAGCAATCCTTGAAACACAACGTGAGTTGAAAGAAGTTTTGAATGATGGCGTTAACCCACGTGATGTCAAAGCTGAAATCTTGCCATGTGGTGGTGATAAGAAACACTATCCAATCGCCTTTAACGCCTTGGCTCAAATCGACGTCTTCACTGAAAATGACTACACTTACGAAGAAATGAAGATGACAAACGAAACTAAGAAAATCATGGAAGACGATAGCATTGCTGTATCAGCAACATGTGTGCGTATTCCAGTCTTGTCAGCTCACTCAGAGTCAGTCTACATTGAAACAAAAGAAGTGGCACCAATTGACGAAGTGAAAGCTGCTATTGCAGAATTCCCAGGTGCAGTTCTTGAAGATGATGTTGCTCACCAAATCTACCCACAAGCGGTTAATGCGGTAGGTTCACGTGATACCTTCGTTGGACGGATTCGTAAAGACTTGGATTCTGAAAAAGGAATCCACATGTGGGTTGTTTCAGATAACCTCCTTAAAGGAGCTGCTTGGAACTCAGTCCAAATCGCAGAAACTCTTCACGAACGTGGACTCGTACGTCCAACAGCTGAGTTGAAGTTTGAATTGAAATAGGGAGCGAAACAGAAATCAGTAACTCGAAGAGTTTGATTTCGTAGTTTTGCCCCCGCACAGTTGATTAGGAAGTACGAATGTTGCAAACATGAGTAGTTCCAATCAACCACTGCGTTACGATTCAGAAATCAGTAACTCGAAGAGTTTGATTTCTTCCTTAGTTATTTAGCGAATCAACTTGTTTTATAAACAGATCATGAGGCAAAGGCAAGCAGGCCCCAGCCTCTTTCTTATATAGAGAAAGGTTTTTTATGTCTTATAATGATTTAAAAGATTGTAAAATCATCACCGCATTTATCACCCCCTTCCATGAAGATGGAACCATTAATTTTGATGCTCTTCCTGCCTTGATCGAGCACCTCTTGGCTCATCATACAGATGGGATTCTCTTAGCTGGAACGACTGCAGAAAGTCCAACTCTGACCCACGATGAGGAATTGCAACTCTTTGCGGCCGTTCAAAAGATTGTCAATGGTCGAGTTCCTTTGATCGCTGGTGTCGGAACCAATGAAACACGCGACTCGATTGAGTTCGTTAAAGAAGTGGATGCTTTTGGTGGCTTTGCGGCAGGATTGGCTATCGTCCCTTACTACAACAAACCATCCCAAGAAGGCATGTATCAACACTTTAAAGCGATTGCAGATGCATCCAATCTTCCGATTATTATCTACAATATTCCAGGGCGTGTGGTTGTCGAAATGACACCCGAAACCATGCTCCGTTTGGCAGAACATCCAAATATCATTGGTGTGAAAGAGTGTACAACCCTTGCCAATATGGCTTACCTAATCGAGCACAAGCCAGAGGAGTTTCTCATCTATACTGGGGAAGACGGGGATGCTTTCCATGCCATGAACCTTGGGGCAGATGGTGTGATTTCAGTAGCTTCCCATACCAATGGGGATGAAATGCACGAAATGTTCCAAGCCATTGAGAATAATGATATTAAAAAAGCGGCGGCCATCCAGCGCCAATTTATCCCGAAAGTCAATGCTCTTTTCTCTTATCCGAGTCCAGCTCCTGTCAAGGCTGTCTTGAACTATATGGGCTTTGAAGCAGGTCCGACTCGCTTGCCATTGGTACCAGCACCCGCTGAGGAAGCCAAGCGCATCATCAAGGTTGTAGTAGATGGGGATTACCATGCATCTAAAGAGATCATTACGGGAGTTTTAAGACCGGATTATTAATAAAATTGTCATGAGGAATGTATGTCAGAGTTAGAGAAAAAAGAGTTAGAGAAAAAAGAGTTAGAAAAAACGGATTCAGAAAAATCAGAACTAGAAAAATTTAAAGAACGTCATAGTCTTGAAAAGTTAGATGGTGTGATGATCCATGATAAACCGACCATTAAAACAGGCGAAAAAGCTGGATGCATCGGTGCTCTCTTGCTTTTAATTGGATTTGGAACAGGGATTATTTTGTTGCTAGTTCATTTCATATTTGACTTCGATTCCAAGCTCCTCAACCTTCTTTGGGAATCAATAGCAGCTTTAGGATTTATTTTTAGTTTAGCAGGGGCTTTTCAAATTGGTCCCCTTACGATTCACCGCTACTCAAGAGAAGCCGATAAGGATAAACATTTTGAAATTGATAGAGCCTATAATCTCTATAATGTTCTCTATAAACCGACTAAAACAGTCCTTCTCCAATATGATAGTGACGAAGATCAGCTGATTGCGGTCAATGCTGGTGGTGAACTACTCGTGGAACTCCTTAGAAAAGTAGAGATGGAGAAGTTACCTCTGAAGAAAATTTTGAAGACCTTCCGTTTGGATCATGTCTCTGACCATCTTTGGAGATTGACCTACAGCTATAAAAAAGAAGATGTGGTTATGGAAAAAAGTGATCGTTAGATTTTTTATCCAATCAAGCACAGTAAGTCCTGAAAAGAGCTTTGATTCTTGGCAAAAAAATTATATAATAAAGTAGTAGGTCTTCATTTCTTTCTAAGGGAAATGGAGTATTCATGAAAATTTAAAATAAAGGAGACTCCGATGGAAGTCATTAAACGTAGTGGAGAAGTGGTTGAATTCAACCCAGATAAAATTTACCAAGCTATTTTGAAAGCTGCGCAAGTTGTCTATGTTTTGACAGATGATTTGCGACAAAATCTAGCTCAAGTAACCAAGAAAGTTGCCATGGATTTGGATGAAGCTCAAGTAGAACGCGCAACCATCAGTATGATCCAATCATTAGTGGAACAACGTTTGCTGGGAGCAGGTTATATTACCATTGCAGAACACTACATTTCTTATCGCTTGCAACGCGATTTGGAACGGAGCGGCTATGGTGATCATATCGCCGTGCATTTGCATTTTGAGCAAATTCGCTAAGCTAGATAGTGCTCGCGAGGTAACGCCATCGTGTTTGAACCACCCTTATAGGGTGGTTTTGACTGTCTAGCCAATTAGTTTATTTCGAAAGGTTTACATGTATGCAAAACCCAACCATCTATACCTATCTCAATCAGGATTTTACAGCTATTCCACTTTTTGATGGATTGAGCGTTGATGGTATTTCTCAAGGAAGTCAGGCAGATTTGCATCTGGCTGATGATTTTCAGTCCCCCTCTAAAGCTGTTTTCCATTTTCTAAACGGTCAATGGTTTCTGGAATGTTTGTCTGGAATGGTTGAGGTGGATGGTGTCACCTATCCGAAAAATCAACGTGTTTTATTAAATCATCGTTCCATTATTCATCTTTGTGACGCTGACGGCCATGTTTTTCGCTCAAAATTCATCATTGTTGAAATGCAATCCCTTGAATGGAAGACCATTGCAAAAGATGCTTTTCCGATGGATCTGTCCTCGCTTGCTAGGATTGATTGTGCAGTATTATCAAATCAGTTGGTTGTCCAACTAGGAGAACAGATCATTTACCAAGATCTTCAGGCAGCAACTGCAGATCCATCTGTTTCAACTAGGGAGCGCGAGGATTTTTCTCATTCATCACTAACGATTGCTATTCAAGATGTAACAGTCGGAAATCTCTTAAATCGTAAGACCATCCTCAAGGATATTCAGGTGGAATTTAAACCCAAGGAAATGATCTTAATTCTGGGTGGCTCTGGTGCTGGAAAATCAACCTTTATGGAAGCAGTGACAGGACTTGTTCATTCAAATACCAGTGCTTATTTTAATGGCGTAGATCTGTTAAATGATGGAAAAAAACAAGGTGTCATCACCCTGGCTCCTCAATCCCCTGACGAGCATTACCGCATGGAAGACACGGTCTATAAGAATCTCGAAGATGCAGCAAAGCTCTACGGTCCATCCGAATTAGCAGACCATCCTGAACTTCGTAAAGAAGAAGTGCTATTTGTTCTGAGAAAACTGGACTTAGAATCTGTCAAAGGATCAAAGTGTTCTTCTCTATCTGGCGGACAAAAGAAAAAACTCACGATTGCTATGGAATACATCACGCGCCCTGAAATCCTCTTTATGGATGAACCGGATTCCGGTGTTGATGGGAGCATGGTCATGGAGGTCATGACCACATTGAGAGAGATTACAGATGAAGGAAAGATCTTATGTGTCATCACGCATACGCCCGATCGTATTCGTCATCTCTTTGACAAGGTCATGGTGGTCGGAAAGAGTTCGGAAGGCTGTGGCAGACTGTGTTACTTTGGCTCCGTAGACAATGCCCTGAAAGTTTTTGCTGCCCAGAGTTTAGAAGAAATCGTCCATAAAATTTCAGGTGCTGAAAATGCAGCTCTTGTTGACCAATATGTTCAATGGTTTGAAAATGAAAGGAGAGGTGGCCATGCTGGATAAGAAGCAAGTCTCGATTTATTTTAGAAAATTCCTTCGACTCCTTATCAACAAAAAATCTCTATTTTTTGTCTTAGAAGCGATTCTTCTTCCTTTCATCATTTCGATCGCTTTTAATGCCAATGAAGTTTTTGATAAATACCATATTACGAGAACTTCTTCCATAATGTTTATTTCTGCAGCACTCTGGATTGGTCTCTTTAATTCAGTGACCAGTATTTGTAATGAGCGTAAAGTCATCAAGTTTGAGTACCAAATTAAAGGTTTGTCCTTACCTTCTTATGTGACGGCGCGCGTGCTAACAGAATTGGCGCTTTGTTTTGCGGAAGCGATCTTAATGATTGGAACCATTGTTGTGCGCTATCCACGTATCCAAGGAAACCGTAGCCAGATATTCCTTTTTGGGATCACTTTGTTTTTAGTGATCTTTACTTCAGATATGTTGGCCTTATTGATTTCAGCCTTTGTTAAAAAATCATCCCAAGCGATGACAGCCATGCCGCTTGTATTGATGGTTCAATTGCTGTTTTCCAATTTTCTCCAATCCTTGGATGAGAAAATTCCGTTTTTAGTATGGATCTCACATGCGACTATTACGAGATGGGGAACAACGGCCTTCTTTCGGATTGCAAATATGAATAATATGGTCCCGTCTCAAGGTCATACTGACTGGCAAGTTTATCAAAAAGATGGGGTAGGAACCTATGCTTATGATCTACTTGCGATTCTTGGAAATTGGGGAGTCTTGCTTACTTTTGCAGCTCTATTTATGCTCGCAACTTCCCTCGTATTGACTTCTGTCCGTAAGGACGCTCGATAAACATAAGGAGATGATGTATGAAAAACTGTACCAATTGCCAGGCACCTATCCATGCTGGTGATGCCTTTTGTTCTAAGTGTGGAGCTAAAGTTCAAGTAGCTGCCCAAGCTGAACCAAAAGCTGTTGCTTTTCAACCAAAGACAGTGCAATTAGGGCCAAGTCCAAGTCCAAGTTCAACTCAAGCCCCAGCACCTAAAAAACCAAAAAGAAACGTTAAAGGAATTTTAGCCGGGATCTTTGTCCTTCTTGCTGTCATTACTGTTGCAGGTTATTTCTTATTAAACCGTAGTAGCAGTGACACCATTAATTTAGAAGACTATGTAAAGCTGGAAATTAAAGGGACTGATGGTGAAGGATATATTGTTGAGAAGTCAGTTAGTTTGAACAAGGATAATTTAGATCGGGATATCAAGAAAAAGTTAGAAGCAGAAGGCTTGAATACTGAGAGTTCGAACTACAATATTGATCAGTTTGTTTCAAAAGTAGAATTTAGTGTTTATAAAGGGGATGAACTGATCGAGGTAGATAAGCGAAAGAACCTAAACAATCACGATAAAATTACGGTCAAATTACTTTACGATAAAAATGATCTTGAAGACATGATACCTGGCCTTCACTTTACTGGTACATCTGTAACTCAGGAGGCGGATCTAATCCCGCTTGTAGGTATTGACCCCTTTAAAGGGTTTTATCCTAAAATCAAGGGCATTTCTCCAAATGGAAGTTTATCAAAACCGTCTCAATTTGAAGGAAAAGACTTAGAATTTGTTGCAAAAGCAACCGCTAACGATGGCTTCCCGTTTGATTATTATCTGAATGGAAAAGAAGTTTCAAGTAATGATCCTATTGCAGTTGGTGACGAAATCGAAATTCGTCTCAATGAAAGTGGTAAAAATGCATTGAAAAAAGATGGTAAAACTGTTGAGAAAGGAAAAGACAGTAAGAAATACAAGGTCACTTTGGCTGATTTTGAGGAAGGGGCTTATGTGACTTCCTTGTCAAAAGTGGATGAGGATACACAAGAAGCCATCTCTAAGAATGTAGAGGATGCAGCCAAGGCTTATGCAGCTGACCGCAACTATAAAGACCTTCCAAAATTTGAAGGGATGGCTTTTGCGGCAATCAAAGATGGAGTTGATTGGGGAGGTACATTTGATTCCAAAATCCCGCAATTGGTCTATGTATACTCTATTACCGATACATCTTATGGTAAATCAAAAACAAGTTATTTTGTCATTTCTAAGATAGCGGTTATTGAACAGGTCGAAAACCATGGAAAAGCCAATGTTCATAAAAAGCCTGGAAAAACTATTCAAACCTTTGAGAAAAATGCTAAGAAGTACGACTTCCAAAGCCTGTCTGATGAGAATGACTTGAAGAACTACTTTACTAGAAATATCGACACCTATACCTATACGATGGACGATCAATTGAAATCGTTGATAAATTGGACGGAATAGAGCGAAAATGAAGTTACCTAGGTGGCTTCATTTTTTGTATTCTCATTTAAGTCTGAGAATTCAAGAAAACATGGTATAATAGAGGAGATTGAACTGGAAAGGAATGGAGAACATGGCAACTATACAATGGTTTCCTGGACACATGTCCAAAGCTAGAAGACAAGTGCAAGAAAATTTAAAATTTGTGGATTTTGTGACTGTTTTGGTAGATGCTCGTTTGCCACTATCAAGCCAAAATCCTATGTTAACGAAAATTGTTGGTGAGAAGCCTAAATTAATGATTTTAAACAAGGTAGACTTGGCAGATCCTGTGGCAACAAAAGAATGGCAGGACTATTTTGAGTCTCAAGGGATCAAAACCTTGGCGATCAACTCCAAAGAGCAATCTACGGTAAAAAAAGTAACAGATGCTGCTAAGAGTTTGATGGCCGATAAAATTGCCCGTCAAAAGGAACGGGGGATTCAGATTGAAACCCTTCGGACCATGATCATCGGAATTCCTAATGCTGGGAAATCAACGCTGATGAACCGCTTAGCAGGGAAAAAGATTGCTGTTGTTGGAAATAAACCAGGGGTGACCAAGGGGCAACAATGGTTGAAAACCAATAAAGACCTTGAAATCTTGGATACTCCAGGGATTCTCTGGCCCAAGTTTGAAGATGAAGAAGTGGCCTTAAAGCTTGCTTTAACAGGCGCCATTAAGGACCAGTTGCTTCCAATGGATGAAGTGACCATTTTTGGCCTTAACTATTTTAAAGAGCATTATCCAGCTGTTTTGCAGGAACGTTTTAAACAAATGGATCTGGAACAAGAAGCTCCTGAAATCATTATGGAGATGACCCAGAAATTAGGATTTCGTGAGGATTACGACCGTTTTTACCAACTCTTTGTTAAAGATGTTCGCGATGGAAAATTGGGACGGTATACGCTGGATCGTGTAGGTGAAATAGATGCCAACAATTAAAGAAGTTAAAGAGCGTTTGGCAATGATTGACGAGCTAGATCATCCCTTCTTTGAAGAGTTGATCCTTGATGGTCGAGCAGGCGTTCAAGCGGCTATCAGCAAACGAAAACGCGAACTCCAAAAACAAGTGGACGAAGATTTGCGTTTGGAAAAAATGCTAGCCTATGAAAAAGAACTTTATACTCAAGGGATTCAGCTCATTGCAGGAGTGGATGAAGTAGGGAGAGGTCCTTTGGCTGGCCCTGTCGTCGCAGCGGCCGTCATTCTGCCGGAAAATTGTAAAATTCCAGGACTCAACGATAGTAAAAAGATTCCAAAATCCAAACACAAGGCAATCTATGAGGCTGTGCTCCAAAAAGCCATTGCGATCGGCATTGGCGTCAAGGACAATCACGTGATTGACCAAGTCAATATCTATGAAGCTACGAAGCTAGCCATGATGGAAGCCATTGGTCAGCTAGAGCCTCAACCCCAGCATCTTTTGATTGATGCCATGAAGTTGGATCTTCCTATTTCCCAAACTAGTATCATCAAAGGGGATGCTAACTCCTTATCCATTGCTGCAGCATCCATCGTAGCCAAGGTGACTCGGGATCAGATGATGGAAGAGTTTGATTGCGAATATCCGGGTTATGATTTTACGCAGAACGCTGGCTATGGGACGGCTAACCATCTGGCTGGCCTTCACAAGCTGGGAGTGACTCCTATCCATCGGCGTTCATTTGAACCCGTCAAATCAATGTGTGAGGATTAGGTTATGCTATTTACCATCGATATCGGAGGGACCTTTATAAAGTACGGTCTGATGGATGCAGACTATCAATTGATCCGTACAGACAAGATCCCAACACCATCTACGATTGAGGACTTTTGGCAAGGATTAGAAGGAATCGTTGCTCCTGTACGGGAAGAAATCGAGGGAATCGCCATTTCATGCCCTGGTGAGATCCAAAAGAGCCTTGGCTTTGTCTTTCGAGGTGGTCTCATTCCATATTTGCGAGGCATTCCTCTAGCTAGTAGATTAGAACAAACATTTCAAGTACCCGTCACCGTTCTTAATGATGGAGAAGCTGCTGGTCTAGCGGAAGCAAGGCTTGGTAATCTAAAAGATTGTCCTTACGGTGCGACCTTGGTCCTAGGGACTGGAGTTGGTCTTGCTCTTCTTTCGAATGGTGACCTATTGAGAGGATGGCAACTGACAGAATACATTCGGTCTATTGATAAGGCAGAAAGAACACCAGAAAATCGCCGCTTTCATCGCGAACTCTTTTTGCAAGGCATTTCCAATCTTTTGGAAAACACCGGTTCAGCTGTTCAATTTGTTGAGAAGGCTAGTCACATCTTAAACCTAGAAAAGGCAGATGGTATAGCCGTTTTCAAGGCTCTTGATCAAGGAGGCCATGAGGAGCTGACATCCTTGTTTAAGGAGTATTGTCATGATATTGCTATTCTGATTTTTAATCTTCAATCTTTGCTCTTGCTTGAGAAGGTGACGATTGGAGGGGGCATTAGTAGTCAACCACTATTGATCGATGAGATCAGTCGACAATACCATGAGCTACTCTCTCAAAAAGGGCATAAACAATTTGAGGCCTTGCCCATCCAAGCTGCTCGCTTCCACAATGAAAGCAACTTGATTGGTGCCGCATCTTACTTTTATTCTTCGACATATCAAAAAAAGTTCTAGAAATAGGGCTTTTTTTCTTTTCTTTTTCGAATAAATAAGTGAGAGGAAGTAGAAGGTGACCATGGAGAAATTTGAAATCTTTAAATTAAAAGAAGCCGGTTTATCAAATGAGCAAGTCTTGAGAGTCTTGGACTACTGTAGGAAAGACCAAGTCTTACCAAGATTAGAAGAGATAGCAAGGATCGCTCGCTGTCGCAGTATTATTCATTTTGTAGACAAATACCGGCAACTGGATGAAGAGCATTTTCACAAGGAGTTTGAACGGTTCCCATCTCTATCCATTTTTGATCCTGAATACCCTGAGGAATTGCTACAGATCTACAATCCTCCTGTACTCCTTTTTTACCAAGGGGATTTGCAACTGTTAAGCAAACCGAAGATTGCAGTTGTTGGAGCTCGAGAGACCACGCGAGAAGGGGTTCGTTCTGTGGAGAAGATTATTAAGGAACTTGGGAATGAGTTGGTTATCGTTAGTGGACTTGCTAAGGGAATTGATGCGACAGCGCATTATGCCAGCATTCGCAATGGTGGAAAGACCATCGGAGTCATAGGAACGGGGCTGGATGTTTTTTATCCTAAGAGCAATCAAAGACTGCAGGCGCATATGGGGGAACACCATCTGATCTTGAGCGAGTATGGTCCAGGTCAGGCACCACTTAAGTTTCATTTTCCTGAGCGAAACCGCATCATTGCAGGCCTCTGTCAGGCTGTAATTGTGGCAGAGGCGCGACTCCGTTCAGGGAGTTTGATTACTTGTGAGCGCGCTATGGAAGAAGGCCGAGACGTTTTTGCTATTCCAGGAAACATTTTAGATGGAAAATCTGCAGGCTGCCATCACTTAATTCAAGAAGGCGCAAAGCTTGTCACCTCAGGCCAGGACATTCTTGATGAATTGAAATACGAATTGTGATTTTCCTATAGGAGAAGTTCCTAGTTGACATCTTTCTTAAAATGTATTAAACTCAATGAGATTTATACAATACAGAGGGATAAAACGTGGTAACAAAAAAGAAAAGCAGTACAACCAAGAAAAATTTGGTGATTGTGGAGTCTCCTGCTAAGGCCAAAACAATCGAAAAATACCTTGGTCGTAACTACAAAGTCATGGCTAGTGTTGGCCATATTCGGGACCTGAAAAAATCAACCATGTCGATCGATTTCGACAATAACTATGAACCGGAGTATATCAATATTCGCGGAAAAGGTCCCTTGATCAATGATTTGAAAAAAGAAGCTAAAAAAGCCAAACAAGTCTTTCTCGCAAGTGACCCGGACCGCGAGGGAGAAGCTATTTCTTGGCATTTGGCTCATATTTTGAACTTGGATTCCAAGGAAAAGAATCGTGTGGTCTTTAACGAAATCACCAAGGATGCCGTTAAAAATGCCTTTAAAGAACCGCGCCAAATCGATATGGACTTGGTCGATGCCCAACAAGCACGTCGGGTTTTGGACCGGATTGTAGGGTATTCAATTTCGCCTATTCTTTGGAAAAAGGTTAAAAAAGGACTTTCTGCAGGGCGCGTGCAATCAGTTGCCCTCAAATTAATCATTGATCGTGAAAATGAAATTAATGATTTTAAGCCGGAAGAATACTGGACCATTGATGGCATCTTCAAAAAGGGGACCAAGCAATTCCAAGCTAGCTTCTATGGGATTGATGGCAAGAAGATGAAGCTCAACACCAATGAAGAGGTGAAAGCTGTTCTTGAACGCTTAGATGGCAAAGATTTTACCGTTGAAAAGGTGGAAAAGAAAGAACGTCGACGGAATGCGCCACTTCCATACACCACCTCTTCCATGCAGATGGATGCTGCCAATAAGATCAACTTCCGTACACGTAAGACCATGATGGTCGCCCAGCAGTTGTATGAAGGAATCAATATTGGCTCTGGTGTTCAAGGTTTGATTACCTATATGCGTACCGATTCTACACGGATCAGTCCAGTTGCGCAAAATGAGGCAGCTAACTTTATCGTAGATCGCTTTGGTGAGAAATATTCCAAGCATGGAAGCCGCGTGAAGAATGCTTCTGGTGCCCAAGATGCCCACGAAGCGATTCGTCCATCCAGTGTCTTCAATACACCTGAAAGCATTGCTAAATACTTGGACAAAGACCAACTCAAGCTCTACACCTTGATTTGGAACCGCTTTGTAGCTAGTCAAATGACTGCAGCTGTCTTTGATACCATGAATGTCCGTTTAGGTCAAAATGGGGTTCAGTATACGGCAAACGGAAGCCAAGTGAAGTTTGATGGTTATTTGGCGATTTATAACGACTCAGATAAGAACAAGATGTTGCCGGATATGGTAGAAGGCGATATCGTTAAGCAAGTCAATAGCAAGCCTGAGCAACACTTTACCCAACCACCTGCTCGATATTCTGAAGCGACCTTGATTAAGACCTTAGAAGAAAATGGGGTTGGTCGTCCTTCAACCTATGCACCGACCATTGAGACCATTCAAAAACGCTATTATGTGAAGCTGGTAGCCAAACGCTTTGAACCAACAGAGTTAGGGGAAATCGTTAATAAACTGATCGTTGAATTCTTCCCAGATATTGTCAATGTAACCTTCACAGCAGAAATGGAAGGGAAACTCGATGATGTCGAACTCGGAAAAGAAGAGTGGCAAAAAGTCATCGATGCCTTCTACAAACCATTCTCTAAGGAAGTCGCAAAGGCTGAAGAAGAGATGGAAAAAATCCAAATTAAAGACGAACCAGCTGGTTTTGATTGTGAAGTTTGTGGAAGCCCGATGGTGATTAAATTAGGACGTTTTGGTAAGTTCTATGCTTGTAGTAATTTCCCAGATTGTCGTCATACCCAGGCCATTGTCAAAGAAATCGGCGTGGAGTGTCCTGACTGTCATCAGGGACAAATCATCGAACGGAAAACCAAGCGCAACCGTATCTTCTATGGATGCAATCGCTATCCAGAGTGTGAATTTACCTCTTGGGATAAGCCGATCGGTCGGGATTGTCCAAAATGTGGCCACTACTTAGTTGAGAAAAAAGTTCGTGGTGGCGGCAAACAAGTCGTATGTAGCAATGGCGACTACGAAGAAGAAAAAGTGAAATAAGCTTTCAAATAATTCAATGTCTATTATAACGGCAATTTTTATAAATGTCTGTTACAATAGACATTCATTAGACAGGAAGGAAAAGCCTCCCTGTCTTTTTACTTAGCTTTTTGGTATAATGGACCAAGTAGAAAATTAGAAAGATTTGTGGGTGTCTAAC
>NZ_CAUFJQ010000013.1 GCF_959025735.1 uncultured Streptococcus sp. | reverse complement strand
TGGTATTCCCAGCACATTCGCCCACACAAAAAAACTCAAGCCAACTGACTTGAGTCCCTTATTATTGATCATTGTAACCATCTGGATGGTATTCATACCAAACCTAGAGTGTTAAGTGGAATAGCTAGAGGAGAGGTTACAGAGTGAGGTTTTTCATCATTAATCCTCTAAAGTCACTGGAAAACAATCTTCCCCACTACGCATTTTACCTTCCATTTCTTTCCACTCAATAACTAATTTATATAGTTCATAAGTTGAGATAAAGCAAGGTTCTCCAAGACTTTCATCATCCATTTGATAGTATACCTCGGTTTCTTCTTTACCTATATCAATATTGAGCATATTACCGCCAAAGTCTGATTCTTCTTTTTGACCACTAACAACCGCCTCTAATTCTTTATAAATGTGAGGGTAAAAATTATGGACTTCTGTATCAAAAAATTCACACAAGGTTTGATAATAGGGGTTAAAAAAACTTATCATTAATCTAGTACTATTGTTTTGATATTTGAAAATATCGTATTCTCTTTTTAACATTTGTTACGTCCTATATCCTTCTATTTATTTACTGCTAGGTAAAGTTAGAATCAACTTTTTTAAATTATTAAAGTTTAAAACTATCTTTTAAATCTTCATATTCTTCATCTTTTAAATCCAGCAGTATGATAGTTACTAATCTTTCGTCTTGAGAAAATCCTAAACAGACTCTCCCGTTAACTAAATAAAACTCCTCTTCTAGATCGATTAACTGGATCTTTAACTTATCTTTAGACAAGAATACTTCAAATGACTGGTCTAGATCATGTAGACCACTGATAAACGAAATATCATCAAGAAAAATAGGGCATCCTTGTTTCATTTCTACGTTTTTTAGAGATAGTTTCTCAACTAAGCTGACCTTTGATGCTTGAACTAGAATAATATTAGTTAATTGATGAGAGGTTGCATCCAATCCAATTTCGAGTAAGTTTTCATTTTTTACCAATCGAAAATAATTCTTATCTGAGTAAGGAGGTATATTGGTTACTTCAATTGTAAGAGGAGTATAGTAGTCTACTTTGACATTGTAAGGATATTGAACCAAGAGACTTAATTTTAACATATGGTATTCCTTTTGAGGATAGAGAATCCTTTATTTTAAATTGCAAAATTACTGAGCTATCTCAGACCAGAATGAAATCTGCGTCAAATCTGTTAGTGCGGTTTCCTGTGTTATTGTTTTACCTTTTAAGAAATCTGTTAAACTTGCTGAATAATAAATAATTTCTGATCCAACAATTGAAAATACTGGCGAAACCGAAGTAGGTTCACAAGCAATATAGCGATGGCCAACTATCGGCATTAAAGCTGGTGCAGATTTCATTTTACTTTTTATAAAATGATGAACCTCATGAATGGTATTTGGACATTCTCCCCAGTTATCATTCCATTCAATCTCATCTATTTCATCCGTAATCTCCCCCATCACTTCTTCCATTTGTTTCTTTAAACAGTCAGTGTTTTCTCTTGAAAAATCTGCCCAGTTATGCCATCCAATTGGGAGTTGTTCAAAATCACGATATACTTTCTTAAATTCAAGAGGCAAAACCACCCCATAAATTTCTTCAATTTTTGTAAAGACTTCATCTGTATATTTGCCAATCATATGCTACCGTATTCTATTAAATGTTTGATAGTGATCCTCAATAAACCAAATTGAACCATCATCACCAATGACTATTCGTTCAGGGCCCCGAGATTTCTCTTTTTGATAAGGATTTTGTTACCTTAAAGCAGCTCCATAGCTACAGTTCAGCTTCTGGAAATTGCCTCAAGAAATTTTTATTAGCATCTTCTTGTGTCACGTTCGGTGGCCAACAGTCGTTTTTTAGCTTGAAATGAATTTCTTTAAGTGTTTTTTCCCCAGACTTTAATAATTGAAATAGGTCTAATGGGAATTCATAAACTACACGCTGAGGGGCAATTCCTCCCTCCTCAGTAACGTAATAAAGATTATTGCCATCTCTCCATATATGCTGACCATAACCTTTTACTTCTTCGAACTGGATAACATCTTCCCATTGTAGTCTTGTTGGTTTCATTTTATATCTCTTTTACTTAAGTGGTGACACATAATCATCTGGAAGTTTACCTCTCCAGTCAATCCACATTTGCTCAGCAATTGGAATTAATCTTTCAAGCTCTTCCTGAGTAAATAACTCTCTAGTTTCAGGAAAATCAATTAATGATGTAGGACTCTCTTCTATGAATCGTTTCTCACTAGCTTTCTTTTCTTCTTCCGTCGGTGGCCAACGATCGGTCTGAAGTTTACTTAATATTTCTAACTGCGTTCTCTCTCCACTTTCTAATAAGGCAAACAGCTCATTTGGTAATTCATAAACTACACGCTGAGGGGCAATTCCTCCCTCCTCAGTAACGTAATAAAAATGATTACCATCTCTCCAGATATGCTGACCATAACCTTTTACCTCTTCAAACTGGATAACATCTTCCCATTCTATGTTTGTTGGTTTCATTTTATACCTCTTTTACTTAAGTGGCGATACATAATCATCTGGAAGTTTGCCTCTCCAGTCAATCCACATTTGCTCAGCAATCGGAATTAATCTTTTAAGCTCTTCCTGAGTAAATAATTCTCTAGTTTCAGGTATATCAATTAATGATGTGGGACTCTCTTCTATGAATCGTTTCTCACTAACTTTCTTTTCTTCTTCCGTCGGTGGCCAAGAGTCATTCTGAACTTTCCAGGAAATTTCTTGTAGTGTTCTCTCTCCACTATCTAATAGTACAAATAATTCTTGTGGGAGTTCATAGACCACTAACCAAGAAGCCACGGTGCCTTCTTCTAAAACTAAATAATATTTGTCCTCATTTTTCCAAATAGACTTCCCGTATCCTTCAATTTCCTCAAATTGAATAACATCTTCCCATTCTAGGTTTGTTGGTTTCATTTTATACCTCTTTTACTTAAGTGGTGATACATAATCATATAGAAGTTTTCCCCTCTGATCAATCTACATTTGCTCAGCAATCGGAATTATACGAATTATACATGCTCTCTTTCGTACCATGATGTATATAATGGGCTGATCTTTTCAAATAATTCCTTTTCATATCTATATCTATTCTCTTGTACTTTCTCAACCAATTGACTAACTTTTTCAAATTCATTATTTTTGATCAAATTATCAATTAAATATACATCTTTTTCATCAATGTTATGTGATGAAATATTTTTAATGATTATCTTTAATACTTGATAAGTTACCTCGTTATCATCTAATTTAGAAATCTCGGATGTTATTTCCCCTCGTTCTGTAAAGACTAGATTATATCTTCCATTTCCATCATCTATTACAGAAATTCCCTCCGGATAGTAGGAAGGTTGTTCAGAAAAATAAATTCCAAATTCATCTAATTTTAAATTTCCAATTTTAGCAACTTCGGATTTAATTTTGTTTTTTAATTTTATTAGCATTTTATTATCCCTATTTCAATCTCAGTAAAAATCTACTTTTTTATTCATCAATCGAGTTCTAATTTTAATGGCTTTACATAATCCATTAATATCAGCAAAGGTTACCGTTCCAATAAATAACTAGCAATAACCATTTTTAATTCGGTAATAGTCTCATTAGTCTGTTTGCTTAATTCAACATCATTATTCCAATAGTAAATATCAGAAAGTCCCCCATGTGGTGGAAAAAGGGCTTGATAAATTGTCAATTTATCTCTTAAACTCATTTCTTTATTAGTATTTACATATTCTTTCAAAATATGTAGCTCATCCACTTGTGGACCAATATTTTTAATATTATATTTGTCAATGATAGACAACAAATGATCGATGGCTTCTAAAAAAGTTTCTTTCATACTACTGTTCATCATTAGAAAAACCTCATTAACTACTGCTATTTTTTCATACAACAGTTAAGTTAAATTTCTTTAAACTCACTTTTCCTTAAATCCTATTCTACCAGAATATACCCATGAATTCATTCTAAAACAAAAAGAGAGCAGCAAACTGAGCTACTCTCCATTTTGTTTATTTTTCTACCATTCCGCCCTTGATAAGACTGTCTTTCGTTACTGAATAACTAACTGTTTTGTCATGTAGGGGATTAAAGCCTGGGACGATTTCTTTTAATTTATTAAAATCGATTTTTGTGTAATCAATAGTATTGCGAATATAAAAGATTCCGTCTTTGTATTCTGATGTCAGTTCAAATCCATGGCCCATCAGATCTTTGAATTTTTCTTGGCTCTTAGCAACGGCTTCTTTCATGGTTTCAAGAGGATTCTCACCAGGAACTTTTGAGACATCGTAATCATCAACTTTTTCTTGTAATAACAAGGTATCTCCCTTGTAATACAAGGTTACAGTGGTCTTACCTGCTTCATCACTCGTTTCGAGAACGGTTTTTTGTGCACCTGCTAGTGCATCCTCTTTTTTGCTTTCATCAGTTGATGACTCTTTTTTCTTTTCTTTAGCAGATGATTTGCTTGTTGCTTTACTGGTCGCTTTAGTGGACGATGGACTAGTAGATTTCGTAGTCTCTTTTTGTCCGCAACCAGCTAAAAGAAGACCCGCTGTCAAGAAGACGGCTAACATTTTTGTGGTTTTATTCATTTTGAATACCTCACTATTTTATGATGGTTAGGGAAATGACTGACGTCTGAAATGAGTCATTTAGCAAGATCAACTGTCGTTTTAGATGTTATTAGATAAGCCTCAAAAATGATGGTTGCAGTCCCCTCCTTATCGATCATTGTAGCCATCTGGGTGGCTGGAATGCCAAGCCCAGGCTGTTTGGATGATGGTCTCGATATTATCAAATTTTGGTTGCCAGCCGAGAATAGCACGCGCCTTCTCAGAGGATGCGATCAGGGTATCTGGATCTCCTGGTCTGCGATCAGCAATCTCAAGTGGGATCGGATGTCCCGTCACTTTGCGGGCTGCTTCTACGATTTGAAGATTAGAGAATCCGGTTGAAGATCCTAGGTTAAATGCAGTCGATTCATTCCCTTTTCGGAGATATTCCACCGCAAGCAGATGGGCATCTGCCAAGTCAAATGGATGGACATAGTCCCGGACATTGGTCCCATCTGGTGTCTGGTAGTCATCTCCAAAAATAGAGATCTTCTCGCGTTTGCCTTGGGCTACTTGTAAGACGATTGGCAAGAGGTGGGTCTCTGGTCCATGGTCTTCGCCAATCGAGCCGTCAGGCTTGGCACCTGCTACATTAAAGTAACGAAGGGGCACATACTTGATGCCGTATGCTTGATCTGCCCAACGCATAATGGTTTCCATCATGAGCTTGCTTTCGCCATAAGGATTAATCGGTTTTTGTGGGGTGGTTTCAAGAATCGGAATTTCTTCTGGAATACCGTAAGTGGCAGCGGTTGAAGAAAAGACGATGTAGTGTACCCCACATTCATGCATGACTTCCAAGAGCTTGACCATGCCTGCTGTGTTGTTATCAAAATATTTCAATGGATCGGCCATGGATTCAGCAACCAGTGAATAGGCCGCAAAGTGGATGACCGCATCGATATCTGCATGTTCCTTAAAAACAGTGCGCATAAAGTCTTGATCCGCCAGGTCTCCTTGGTAAAAGACGGCATCTGGATGCACCGCTGCACGGTGGCCTGTGACCAGACTATCGACCACGACGACTTTTTCCTGTCCTTCATTGACCAAGCGGTCCACCATGTGGGAACCGATATAGCCAGCTCCTCCGAGTACGAGTATTGCCATTTGTTTTCCTTTCGCTTCTTGTCTTCTCTCTTATTGTACCAAATTTCTGCCGCTTCTCCACACTTAAAGTGTCGCAACAAAGCGTCTAAAGGCAGCTTGTCCTTCTGCTGTTCTCTTGTAGACTCCAGCATCTTCGAGCACACGCGCAAAGATCTGGCCGACTGATTCACGGACAAGGGCCTCTGCCTCTGCTTCTTTTGTGATAGCTGGGTGAGTGGATTTCAAATCATCTGCCCAAGGCTGGTGATAGTTGGCCACAGTATTCTCACGTCCAAGTAGATATTCTTGAACCTGCTTGAGCTCTTCTTTGAGACGAGGTGGCAAAATGGCCAAGCCCATGACTTCGATCAGGCCGATATTTTCTTTTTTGATGTGTTGCACATCCGCATGTGGGTGATAAATGCCATCTGGATGCTCTGGTGAGGTTTGGTTGTCACGGAGCACCAAGTCCAATTCATAATGCCCATCACGAATCCGTGCAATGGGGGTAATGGTATGGTGGGGCTGACCGTCGGATACCGCTAAAACTTGAGCTGCTGGATCCGAGTAGCCTCGCCAGGCTGTTAGGATATGGTCTGCCAGGGCAATCAATTGCGCCTTGTCGTCCGATTGCAAGCGGAGAACCGACATGGGCCAGTTGACAATTCCTAGAGATACGTCCTCAAAGCCATCAATGGTAAAGCTTTCCTCAACAGGAGCTAGCTCCATAGGGAAGGTATGTCGTCCGCCTTGGTAATGATCATGAGTCAGGATGGATCCCCCTACAATGGGCAGGTCCGCATTAGATCCTGCAAAATAGCCTGGAAAAGTCTCGACAATGGTCAAGAGTCGCTCAAAGGTCTTGCGGCTAATGGTCATGGGAACATGCTGGCTATCAAGGAAAATGCAGTGTTCATTGAAGTAAGCGTAAGGGGAATACTGGAAGCCCCAATCATGACCGTCCATATCAAAGCGAATAATCCGATGATTGGCCCGAGCTGGATGGTCTAGGCGACCTTGATAGCCTTCATTTTCAAAACACAATTGGCAGGCTGGATAATGACTGGCTTTGGCAAGTTTAGCTGCTGCAATGTCTTTAGGATCTTTTTCAGGTTTTGACAGATTAATGGTGATTTCAAGAGAACCGTAGGGAGTTTCTGCCTCAAAGGCAATATTTTGCGCAATGGCCTCTACCTTGATGTAATCATTGCGCTTAGAGAGGTCATAGAAATCAGCAATCGCGTCTTCCTTGGACTGACGGTAGGTCTCCCAAAAGCGATGGTTGACCTGACTAGGGCTAGGGGTAATCCAATCCATCAACTCCGCACCCAAGCTGTCCTTGGCGGCCATACAGTCCTGGATCTTGCTATTCGCAACCGCAATCTCCACCAACTGATCTTTGAGTGCAATCAAGTCTTCTTTTTTGGCTGGGGCATCTAGCCCTTCTTCTCCAACGCGACTCATGACGCGATTTTTTAGATAAATCCGATCCATCTCTTCGTAGTCACTCGCCGCAATGACGGCCGTGACAAATGCATCTAATACCTGTTCTGTCATCCTATCTCCTTTTTAATCGAGTACCCGTGTTCCTGCCGCAACTTCTGCAATATAAAAGCTTGGCGCATAGCCAACGACTTCTTCATAGCGTTTGCCAACAGCTTCTTTAAAGGCTTCAACTTTATCTTTGTTTACAAGGGCGATGGCGCAACCACCAAAGCCTGCTCCTGTCATACGAGCGCCCAAGACGCCTTCTTGTTCCCAGGCTGTATGCACCAAGGTATCTAATTCTAGACCAGTCACTTCGTAGTCATGCTCCAATGATACGTGAGAAGCATTCATGAGACGACCAAAGCCTTCCAAATCACCTGCTTCAAGAGCCTTACGTGCTTGGAGGGTCCGTTGATTTTCAAGAACTGCATGGCGAGCCCGTTTAATGCGGTTTTCATCCTTGATCAAGTAGCTGTAGGCATCAAAGGCCCAGAGATCCAATTCCCCTAAGGTTTGGATATCTAGTTTTTCTTGAAGTTCAGAGACGGCGGTTTCACATTCTGCACGGCGTTCATTGTATTTGGAATCAGCCAATTCACGGCGTTTGTTGGTATTCATGATGACTACGACATTGTCTTTGAGGTCCAGCGGTACCAGATCATATTCTAGGGTATTGGTATCGAGATAAATAGCCCGTTGGTCAGCCCCCATACCGATGGCAAATTGGTCCATGATCCCAGAGTTAACTCCGATGAAGTGATTTTCGGTTTGTTTCCCGATCTTGACCAGATCTAGACGATCTAACTGAAGATCATATAGTTTCTCAGCGATGACGCCAATCAAGAGCTCAAGCGATGCTGAAGAAGAAAGACCGGATCCGTTTGGAATATTGCCGTAGACATAGACGTCCATTCCGCTATCAATGACATGACCAGCTTCTTGCAAGAAGTGGAGCACGCCTTTTGGATAGTTGGTCCAGTTGTGCTCTTTTTCAAAGTGGAGATTTTCAAGTGGAACTTCAATGATCCCCTTGTCTTCAAAGTTTCCTGAGAAGAAACGCAAGACCTTATCCTCACGCTTTCTTGCAGCTCCGTAGGTACCAAGTGTAATGGCTGCTGGGAAAACATGGCCTCCGTTATAGTCAGTGTGTTCACCGATCAGATTAATCCGTCCTGGTGAAAAGAAAGTGTGGTCAGCCTTTTCCCCAAAGACAGCCTGAAATTTTGCTTGTAAATCTTGAGATGTGATTGTTGTCGTCATGAGAAACTCCTTTAGTTTTGTAAACGTTTTTATACTTGTATTATATCTGATCGCAAGTAAAACTTCAAGTGTTTTTAGTAAAATTTTATTAATTTTTTATTTTATGTCAAAAAAGGCTATAACAAAGGGTTTTCCTCCGATTACAACTTCTATTCCACTCTTTCTATTTCGAGTTAATTTTAGTAAAGTTTTACTAAAAAATCTCAACTAGGAGATCACCTAATTGAGATTCTTAATTCTTTAGTTTTTCTTTCTTGGATAGACAAAAGATCCAAGGAAGGTTAAGAGGCTGACACCCATAAGGGATAGGAGGTTCCCTGTTTGACCGGTTTTTGGCAATACCGATGATGCAGGACTTGCTGAAACACTTGCAGGAGCCTGATCAGTGGCTTGTTTCACAGCGATCGGAATAACTTGTGGACGATCAAGAGTGCTAGCTTTTTCTTGCTTGCTAACAAGGACCTGAGTTCCTGTGTTACCAACCTCTACTGGTTGTGTCTGATGGGTTGGTTCTTGGACTGGTGAAGTTGGATCTTGGCCTGGTGAAGTTGGATCTTGGACTTCTGGTGTTGGCAATGGAGCAGGTGCTGGATAGAAAAGACCATGACCAATGCGGTAGGCATACTCTGTTTCCGACATTTTTCCGTCTACAATTTTTGGAATATCAACCGGTAAGGTACCTAGATGTTCCTTGCCATTGAAGATGACTTCCACTCCTGCAGGAATATTAGGACCAAATGCATTGTCTGGTTTGAGGGATTCCGTTGGATCCATTCCCTTATTTCCATAGACTGCTAAAATGGCTTTGGCTGCGGGATAGTTGGCTACATCATAAGGTTTAGAGATAGAAAGGACAGCTGCCTTCTTATGGTTGGTATTGGCATAATTGACGATTTCTGTTGGAATCTTGGTCCGCCAGAAATCTTTATCCAGTTGCCCTTCATAACCGATCTCTGAAATCACTACGATATGGGTGGCTTTTTCAAGGTCTTCTTTTAGACTATCAAGGGTGGATTCCTTAGTGAAGTTCTTGGCCACAAAGGAGGTATCTTTTGGAAGCACTCCATCCGCGATTAAGCGACGCATGCCCAAATTTAGTCCTGGGACTTCATTTTCAAAAGCTCCGAGTAGTAAGACATGGTCCCCTGTTTGCACCTTAAATGGCAAGGTATTGTCTTCATTTTTTACAACCGTCACCGCTGCTGCTGCAATCTTGCGTTCCAAGTCACGGTTGAGGGTAGATCCAACTGCTTCTTCTGCTTTTTCAGCTGTCCGAGCACTTGGATCAAAATTCAGGACCCCACGTTTTTCTTTGAGGGTCAGAATCCGGCGAACCGAATCATTTAAGCGTTCTTCTGAGATGTCACCGGTTTGGACCGCATCTACCACTGCATTGACAATGGTATCAATCTTGGTCAAATCGGCTTTGCTGCGAAGGGTCGTTGGCATCAAGACCAGATCAACTCCGGCTTTGATGGCCATCTTCACGGCTTCCACCTCACCGAAGTTCTTAGCAATAGCATCCATTCCCATGGCATCGGAGACAATCACGCCCTTATAGCCGTATTTCTTCCGTACCAAGCCCGTTAAAATATCATCTGAAAGTGTCGCTGGAACATAGATTTTCTCACCCGTTTCTTTTGACACGACCTGATCTTTTTCAATCTGCGGGTATTGGATATGAGCCGTCATCAAGAGGTCGACCCCTTCATCCATAGCTTTTTTGAATGGAAGGAGTTCCAATTTTTCAAGCTCAGCAAGAGATTTATCCACCAATGGCAAACCCGTATGGGAATCGACCGCTGTATCTCCATGACCTGGGAAATGCTTGGCTGCCACAGCTACATTGTAGTCCTGAATGCCCTTCATCATCGGAATACCCAAGTAGGCAACCCGATTTGGGTCAGATGAGAAGGAACGAAGCCCAATCACAGGATTTTGAGGATTGTTATTAGTATCTAGAACTGGAGCGAAGTCCACATTCAAGCCTAGCGCAGAAAGCTCTCGACCGATGATTTGACCGGCTTCTTTCGCTAGTTTGGGATCATTGGTAGCCCCAATGGCCATATTACCAGGAAGGGCTGTACCCGTACCCAAGCGGTAGACGATCCCCCCTTCTTGGTCGATGGCTAACAATAGCGGAATCTTCCCGTTATTGGCCTTGTTTTCGATCGCTGCCTTTTGCATATCTTGCGTCAGAGCCAGAGTTTGCTTGGTTTCTTTGACGTTTTCAGCAAAAAGAATGACGCCTCCAAAATCATATTTATCAATCGCATCTGCTACTTCAGCATTGACCTTGGTGAGATCCTGTGGCGACTCCTGGTTAGCCTCCTGCCACTTACGGAAGTCCGGCATGATCATTTGAGTCACTTTTTGCTTGAGTGGCATGTTTTCAATCAGTTTTTCCACTTCAGGAGATGCCGTCTCTGTTGAAGTTACCGTTGGAGAAGCAGCAGGGACAGCTGCACGATCTGTTGAAGTCGGCGTTTCGGACACTTCTCCCTGATTTTCTGTAGTGCTTTCTGGCGTTGGAGAAGCCACCACCTCTTCTACTGTTGCTGCCGGTTCATTAGCTTGATCCGACGCTTGAGCTGTGTCTGCTTTTGCTGTTTGAACGGATAATAGAGCAAAAGCCGTTAATAGGGCCGCAGATGGATAAATGATTTTTTTCATAAAGCGACCTCCTTTCTTTCAATAGATATTGTACCATTGTTTTATAGTTTTGTAAACGGTTACAATATCTAAAATAAAAAAATAGGATAAGCATTTTTTTACTTATCCTTTAGTTCGTTCATATTTTTTTAAAACACCATTTCTTGACCATTTTCTGTCACTTGGTAAGTGCCCTCAGCAAGATCAATTCGGGCTACTGCTGTGACAGTTTGGTCTTTATTTTGGCGCGTGATGACAATGGTATGATCATCTGGTGTTTCCACCTCAATGCTTCCTTCTAGATCAAAAGCTTTCGAGTTATTCCGGAAGCTAAAGAGTTTGAGAAGGGATTGCACGACTGGACGCTCTACTTCTTTAGCGATTTCTTCATTGCTGTAGTAATGACGGTTGATATTGCGGCCTTCTTTGGTGTTTTCTAAGAGTTCCAAATCATTCTTCCCAGCTAGGAATCCAACATAATAAACCTGTGGAATGCCTGGCGCAAAAGCTTGAATCAAACGGGCTAGGAAGTATTTACGATCATCATCTCCTAGTGCTGAATAGTAGGTCGAATTGATTTGGTAGATGTCCAAGTTGTTGTATTCTGCTGTGGAATATTTGCGTTTAACATTTGCCCCTACCTTATAGAGCTCATTTGAAGCATAGTCAATCTCTTCATCTGTCAAGATATCCTTGACATCGACCACCCCAATCCCATCATGGGTATCGAGCGTCGTGAATTGCTTCATCGGACTCATCTTCAACCACTTGGCAAGGCGATCCACTTTTGAGCTATAGAGGCTATAGAGGGTGACCATTGGAAGCGCAAAATCATAGACATAATAGTCGTGATCGGCAATCTTAAATTGGATGGAATAGTGCTCATGAATCTCTGGAAGAAGCTCAGCACCGTAGCCTGCCGCCATATCGCGCACCTTATCCAACAAATCCCAAATGTCTGGCTCCACGAAGAAATCATTGGTGTCCAATTTCTTCACAGCATAGGCAAAGGCGTCCAAACGAATGAGGTCACAGCCATTGCTCGCCAGGTGTTCGATGGTCTTGCGAATAAAGTCCATGGTCACGTCCTTGGTCACGTCTAGGTCAATCTGCTCTTCCCCAAAGGTATTCCAGAGGTGCTCGGTCGTCCCATCCGCAAAAGTGATGGCTTGTTTAGGAGCCCGGTCTTTGCGCTTATAAATCAAGTCCACATCTGCTTGAGTTGGGCGATTCTCTGGCCAGAACTTGTCCCAGTTGAGGAAGAGGTCCTTGTAGGCACTTTGGTCGTGCTTTTCTTGGTAGTCCTTGTAGTATTTAGATTGACGAGAAATGTGATTGATCATAAAGTCAAACATAAGATAGTACTTGTCGCCCAAGCGTTTGACATCTTCCCAATCTCCAAAGGCTGGATCCACTTGGTCATAGTCCACAGGCGCAAAGCCTCGGTCACCAGTTGATGGGAAAAATGGCAAGAGGTGAACCCCACCTACTGCATCTCCAAAATATTTCTCCAGATTTTCATAGAGGTCCTTCAGGTTATTTCCTAAGCTATCTGAGTAAGTAATTAACATGGTTTTGTTTTGAATTGGCATAATGGTTTCCTTTTCTTTTTTGAAAGCCAAGTTTTAAGAGACCTGGCTTTCTTGAGTTTTTCTATTTTAAAATTGCTTCCTAGGATACGATTTAAATCAGCAAGCTGAATCGTTACTTTGTGTACAGAATTGAACACGGGACTAATTTCTTAGGAAAAAAGATAAATCTTCTTGTGTGCAAGCACACTACGTCGATTTCCTATTTTTCTACAGAAATTTTCAGCAAGCTGAATCGTCCCTTTGTATCTTATTTCTTATTTCACTGCGCCGTTGCTCATTCCTGCGATGATATGGCGTTGGAAGAAGAGATAGACAATGGTGATACTGATAATACCGACCACGTAAGAGGCAAAGCTTGGTCCGTAGTCGTTGAAATATTGGCCTGCGTAGTTGTATTGGAACAAAGGCAAGGTCCACATTTTGGAATCTCGGTTCAAGACAAGGAGTGGCAACATGAAGTCATTCCAGAACCAAAGGGCATTGATAATCATGGTTGTCGCATGCATCGGTTTCATCATTGGGAAGATGATGCGGAAATAGGTTGTAAATTTACCAGCACCATCGATTTCTGCTGCTTCATCCAAACTTTCTGGAATAGAGATTTTGATATATCCTACATAGAGAAAGAGGGTCTGTGGAATCGCATAGGTCAAGTAGAGCAAGATCAAACCAAAGGTGTTAGCCAAACCGAGTTTACTCATCATAACCGTAATCGGAATCATGATGACTTGGAAAGGTACGAAAATCCCAAGGATCAAGAGGGTGTACATGATGGTAAAGGCTTTTCTTTTACTCATATTGCGGGCGATTGAGTAGGCCGCCATAGGAATAAAGATCATCACAGCAAGTAAAGACAAGACAGTGATGACAACAGAGTTCCAATAATAGCCTCCAATGCCATCAGCTAAGAGACGGCTAAAGTTGTCCCATGTGAAATTCGTCGGGAATCCAAAGAAATTGTCTACGATATCCTTGGTGGGTTTGAAGGAACTAAAGAGGGTGGCAAGGAGTGGCACTAAAATCAGAACCGATCCTAGAATCAATAGAATGTATTTGCCAATCAAGGCTTTTCTTTCATCTTGTTTCATCGTGCTTCTCCTCTTAAATTTCAAATTTCTTAGATACTCTCAATTGGATGATCG
The DNA here is from genome assembly GCF_959025735.1 of uncultured Streptococcus sp. Taxonomy (GTDB): domain Bacteria; phylum Bacillota; class Bacilli; order Lactobacillales; family Streptococcaceae; genus Streptococcus. The sequence continues at coordinate 11,500 of NZ_CAUFJQ010000013.1, read as the reverse complement.
AAATCACTACAATCAAGAAGAACAAGATTACGGCAATGGCATTGGCATAACCGAATTGGTTATTTTTAAAGGCATAGTTATAAACCAAGAGTCCAAGTGAGGTTGTGGCATTGTTTGGACCACCACCAGTCATGGCAAAGACTTGGTCAAAGGCGGTAAGCCCACCTTTTAGGGCTAGGATAAAGACCATAGAGACACTTGGTAGTAAGTAAGGCAATTCAACATTCCAGAAGACTTGCTTGCTCGTCGCACCATCGATTCTTGCTGCTTCTGTAATTTCAGATGGGATAGATTGCAGACCAGCTAGGAAGATAATGATGGGCATAGCTACTCCTTGCCAAAGAAGGACAAAGACAGCCGCGAAGATCGCTCCCCACTTAGTCCCTAAAAGACTGGTTTGAAGAAACTCGATATGAAGGGCATTCCCAATTGCTGGAAGACCGTAGTTGAAGACTTGTTTGAAAATCAGAGCCACTGTCAAACCAGACAAAACTGCTGGGAAGAAGAACCAAGCACGGAAGAAGGTTTGGCCTTTGATCTTAGAGTTCAAGACACGCGCAATGAAGATCCCAAGGGCAATCTCACCAACTACCATAGCAATCGTGATGATTGCAGTAAAGCCAATAGCATTCATGAATTTTGGATCCATAAAGAGGAGCTTAAAGTTGTTCAAGCCAACAAATTTGTAGTTATAGGTCAAACCTGTCCAGTTGGTAAAACTGTAAAAGGCTCCTTGAAACATTGGCACATAGAAGAAAATTGCTTGTAATAAGAGGGGAATGACCACAAAAGCCCATGCCCAATATTTTTGTAATACTTTTTTCATCGTCTCTCTACTCCTAATCCACATCCGCTTTCATCGGGTTAAAGAAGGCATTCAAATCATTGACCATTCCTTGTTTATCACCTGTCAAGACATAGTTCATCGTCAAGGTATGGAAGTCTGCTTCACTGGTCCAGTATTGTTGCAACCACACCAAGTGACGATCCGTAAAGGCATATTTGGTCATCCCAGCAAGCGGTGAATCCTCTCCTGCTTGTTTGACCCCTTCGATCGCTGTTGGAGATCCGTCCACATCATAGTATTTTTGCATGACTTCTGGACGGGTCATGTATTCCACAAAGGCATTGGCTTCTTTTGAATGTTTGGTAGTAGCTGAGATAGACCATGCTAAGTCTCCCGCACCAACGGTTAAGCTTCGTCCTTTTTCTTTCCCTGGAATCATGAAGGTCCCAATCTTAAATTTCGGTTTTTGTTCATTGATCGCTGTGATAGCCCAAGATCCATTAGGTGTCATGAGGACATCCCCACGCGCGAAGGCTCCGATAACATCTGTATAGCCAGCACCTTCCCAGTTCTTTTGTTTAGAACCATCAATGCGAAGAATATCCATGACCTTGATGTCATCCTTCATAATCGGATCAGACAATTTAATAGCATTTGGCTGAGAATAACGAAGGTATTGGTTGGCTTCTTTTCCGCCACCTGCTGCTGTCGCAAAGGCTAATTGATTGTAACCATTGAGGGTCCAAGCATCTGCTCCTGCAATCCCAAATGGAGTTTGTCCTTTGGCAACGATGTCTTTTACTAACTGTTCGAACTCGTCCCAAGTTTCAGGAACCTTCAAGCCCAATTCTTCGAATTTATCTTTGTTGTAGTAAATTCCATAAGCGTTGGCTGTAAAGGGAACGTTGTAGACTTTTCCATTTACAGCATATTTTTCAGCGTAGCCATTTTTCACACGTTTGAGATAATCTTTATTGGACAAATCTTCGAAGACGCCTGCTTTTGCCCATTCTTGTAGTTCGATGGACTGTGGGTAAATATTGACCACATCTGGCACATCTCCTGCGAGGACACGTGTTTTCAATACTTCACCAGCGTTCGGTACATTGACGACTTTGACCTTGACCTTTGGGTTTTCCTTTTCAAAATCACGCGCGATTTCTTCTAGGGTTTTGGTCATTTCTTTTTTCTGGTTGAAATACTCGATGGTCACTGTGCCATCCGCAGATTTACCATCGTTGGAGCAAGCACCGAGCCCAAACAAGGCTAGGCCTGTAGTCGCAAGAAGTCCGATTTTTTTATACCATTTCATTTGGCTGTCTCCTTTTATTTTTTGACAAAAACATATTGTTTAGTGAGGAAATCTCCCTGAGGAAGAACGACGGTTAAGCCGGCGTACATGAGCTCAGCTCCTGAATAGACTTGGTCCGTCCCTTCTAAGCGATAGAGCGCATCTTCTTCCAATCCTTTGAGTTTCAGGGTCGGCTCGATCTCCTCAACCGTTGATAAGACCCGTACATAAGTTACAACCGTGCGATCTTGATAAGTGAACTGGACGGCTGCTTGATTGCTACCTTGGCTTGGATTGATCAAGCGGTAGTGTTTTCCGAATTGAACAAGTGGTCGAATCGTTTTGTAATGAGCGACTTGAGCTGCGATCCTATCCAACTCTTCTTGCGGAAGACTGGTTAAATCCAATTCATAGCCCAGATTTCCCATCATGGCCACATGACCACGCGTTTCAAGCGGTGTCATCCTTCCCATCTGGTGATTTGGAACCGCTGATACGTGAGCCCCCATAGAAATGGTAGGATAGAGGTAGCTAGAACCATACTGGATCGGAAGTCTGGCAATGGCATCCGTATTGTCACTTGCCCAGACCTGAGGGAAGTACCGCATCATACCAAGGTCATTGCGGCCACCACCTCCGGAGCAGGACTCAAAGAGGATGTTCTCGTACTTCTCTGTTAAGTAAGAAACCACTTCATAGAGGCCCAAGATATAAGCATGGGATTGCATCTTGGTTTCAAGGTAGGTTTTACCATTTCCAAGTTTAGTGATATTGCGGTTCATATCCCATTTGATATAGTCGATCTCATGCTTTCCAAGTAAGTCATCCAAGACCTGCTTGATATAAGCCACTACTTCTTTATTTGCGAAATCGAGCACCAGTTGATTCCGTGAATAGGTGTGTTCATAGCCTGGGACTTGAATAGCCCAATCCGGATGAGCCCGATAGAGGTCGCTATCAACAGAAATCATTTCTGGCTCCACCCAAAGGCCAAATTGAAGCCCCTTGTCGTGGATACCTTGAATCAATTCTGCTAGAGTGCCTCCTAATTTTTCTTCATTGACAGTCCAGTCACCGAGGGCCCGATTGTCATCATAGCGATTGCCAAACCAGCCATCATCAAGAACAAAGAGCTCGATTCCCACTTTTTGAGCCTCGTCTGCCAGCTCCAATAATTTGTCTTTCTTGAAATCAAAGTAGGTGGCTTCCCAGTTGTTGATAAGAATTGGACGTTCTTTATGGGCAAAGGGACTAGGAATGATATGGTCTTGGACAAATGCTTGGCTCTCTTGACTGAGACCGGTCAATCCCTCATGTGAATAGCTAATCATGGCTACCGGCGTATCAAAGCTCTGATTCGGCGCCAACTCCCAGGAGAAGTTTTCTGGATTGATTCCCAAGCCAACCCGAACTTCATTGAGTTGATTCTTTTGAACAAATCCTTCAAAATTCCCACTGTAGAGCAGTTGGAAGGCAAGGGCTGAACCGGCATCTTCGGTCACTTCATGGTCAGCAAGGATAAGAGCTGGGGTCTGGGCATGTCCAGAAGCACCACGGTTAGAGCTGATGGAGAAGATTCCTTGCTCTACTTGCTGGCGGCGGACTGTTTTTTCTCTCGCATAGGCCCCTTGAAGGGTGATGACATCGTAGTCACCTGCTGGGACATCGGCCAACACACTGAAGGCCTTGTGGATCACGACGGTTTCATCACTGCAGTTTTCAATCTTTGAAAAGCTAGTGATGGTTGCTCGATCCTCGTAAGCCGTGTAATAGAGGGTCAAACGCAGGGCCGCTTGATCATCTTCAAAGACCAAGGCCAAGGTTTCAGCCTGATCTACTGTATGGGGATTGGGAAGACCAGTTGCCTCGACACTGCCAGAGTAGATATTGGCTCCGACATAGAGGAAATCCGTCACCTCTGTGGCGCCGTGCTGGATTTGAATAGACGGCTTTCGGAAATCTCCAAGCCCGTGCTGTCCTAGGATCTGACGCTGGGTATCCAAGCTGAAGGTTCGATTGTCAGGTGTTGGATTTCCAGAGAAAGCATGATCCTTCTCATGCACCGTATTGAAAAAATGATAAGACGGGATCGGACGTCCCAGATGCTTAAGCATCAGGTAGCCATCTCGGTTTTCAAGGATCAGGCTCAGTCCCTTACTTTCTACATAGAACAAATTCTGTTCAATACGAATTGCCATATCTTCCTCCATTGGGCCCGAAATAATATCACTATGTATTTTTAAATTCAGTTCCAATAACTTTCTTTTTTAGCATGTCTTTATTTTACTTGATGTAAACGCTTTCGAAAATAGAATTTTGTTGGACATATATGGTAAAATGTTAGGTAGGAGGTTCAACCATGTCAGTCTTTTCTGAATACCAAACCGACACTATTGACCTAGCCCTTGATTTTTATGGCTACGAAGATTGTCCGAAGAATTATGAATTTGGTCCTAGCGTCCGAGATAATTTTGTACTGCATTTTATTACCAAGGGAAAGGGAGTCTTCCACTTCAATAAAAAAGAAATCCACCTAGAGGCCGGGGATCTCTTTCTTCTCCCCAAAAATAAAGTGACCTACTACAAGGCCGATGCCGAAGAACCTTGGTCCTACTACTGGATTGGCATCAGTGGCACCAAGGTGAGTGATTTCATGCGTTTTTCAACCCTGCATGAAAAAGGCTTTTTAAAGAAAACAGAAGTGGAAACAGAAAAGATCGGCCAGTTTATGGAGCGACTCGTCCACAAGGCAGAGGCTTCGAAAATGACTTCTCACTACCAACTCCATCTCCTCTCGCAGATCTATGAACTACTATTTCTAATCAGTGAAGTGGCTCCCGATATCCATCGGAGCTATCCATCTCCAACCTATCAACTCTACCTGACCTGCAAGCATGTGATCGAGACACATTACGCTAAAGAGCATTTGAGTATTCAAGAGATCGCTGATGACCTCAATGTCCATCGCTCCTATCTGACAACTGTCTTTAAGGAATTTCACCAGATCTCTCCCAAGGAATTCTTGCACTCGGTCCGCATGCAGCGTGCCCAACAGTTACTGACCAATACGGACGAAAGCATTAAGATTGTAGCTTACTCGGTGGGCTTTTCAGATCCCCTCTATTTTTCAAAAGCCTTTAAGGCCTATAGCCAACTGACTCCTAGCCAATATCGTAGCAAACATAAAATTTAGTAAAATTTTATTTCTTTTTACTATTTTTTAGAGTATACTGGAAGTAGAAATCAATAAAGGATGAACTATGGCAACGATTAAAGACATTGCGGAAAAAGCAGGCGTTTCTCAGGCAACGGTCTCTCGCGTCCTCAACCAGGATGCGACCTTATCGGTCAGTGAAGACACGCGCAGTCGGATTCTTCGCATCGCTGAGGACCTCCATTACCAAAAGAAGAGCCGCAAAACAGCGCCTCAACCAGTTGAGGATTTTCATAAAATCGTCATTTTTGAATGGTACACGCGCGAAGAAGAATTAGATGACCTCTACTACTATGCCATTCGGATGGGGTTAGAAAAACAAGCCCAGGAATTAGGCTATGAGATCTTTCGTATCTTCAATAACGACGATTGGTCCTTGATTCAAGAGGCAGACGGCATCATCGCTCTTGGGAAATTCAGTCCCAAGACCATTCGAGATCTAGAAAGCTACGGCAAACCCCTGATCTTTGTCGATAGCAATACCCTCTATTTAGGGCATTCCTGTGTGACGACCGATCTAGAAGATTCTGTCATCACCGCTCTCGAGCATTTCCTTGAGCAGGGCCACAAGGAGATTGGGCTCTTGGTCGGGCAGGAAGAGACAGCAGATGCGACACCACTTCAGATGGATCCCCGTCAACGAACCTTTCAACAGTTTCTCACGGAAAAAGGACTTTATGAGGAGCGCTTTGTTTCTGTTGGTCAATTCTCGACCGATTCGGGTTATCAGATGATGGAACAGCTGATACAAACATTGGGCGACGACTTGCCAACTGCCTTTTTCATGGCTAGTGATGCCTTGGCTGTCGGGGCTCTTCGTGCCCTACAGGAGCACCAAATCGCGGTCCCTGAGCGCGTCAGTCTCATTTCCTTCAATGATACATCGATTGCTAAGTATGTCTTTCCTGCCCTCTCTACAGTAACCGTCTACACGGAAGAAATGGGCAAGCAAGCCATTCAAATGCTGCGGCAAACCTTTCAAGGGGCTCAACCAAGTGTTCCCTATATGGTCAAATTAGCCACCAAACTGACGATTCGAGACAGCAGTCGCTAGGAGGTCTTATGAAAACACATGAAATCCTCTTTCAAACCCTTTCTCAGGCAGATGATTATGTCAACGGGGAGCAACTAGCCAAGGAGTTAGGCGTATCTCGTACTTCTATCTGGAAAGCTATTCAGCGCCTGGAAAAAGATGGAGTCGTCATCGAATCTCTAAAAAAGAAGGGTTATAGACTGGTCTCAGGCGACATTTTATTACCTGAAGTGATCGCAAGCAACACCCGCTTGAACGTTTCTCTAAACGAACATTGTAGCTCTACTCAATTGGATGCCAAATTAGGGATGGAAGCCAATCATGAAGGCAATACACTCTACCTGGCCAATTCCCAATCCGCTGGAAAGGGCCGCTTTGGTCGTGACTACTACTGTCCCGATCAAGGGGGCATCTATATGTCCCTTCATCTCAAGCCCCAACTACCACCTGCGGAGCTCCCTCCTTATACCTTGATGGTCGCTGCAGCCATCTATAAGGCCATAAAAAACCTGACCCTGATCGATATCGATATCAAGTGGGTAAATGATATTTATTACCGAAATAAAAAAATTGGGGGAATATTAACCGAAGCCATTACCTCGATTGAAACTGGCCTTGTCACGGATGTCATTATCGGAGTCGGCTTTAATATGGCTATCTCTACTTTCCCTGAAGAGCTAAAAAACAAGGCTGGTTCCTTATTTGAAGGGCCTTGCCCCATCACTCGAAATAGCCTCATCTGCGAAATCTGGAAAGAATTTTTCCAAACGGATATCGATGAACTGGTCTACCTCTACAAAGAGCGTTCCCTGGTCTTAGGACGAACGGTCACTTTTGAGCAGAACCAGCAGACCTATCAGGGCCTCGCCAAAGACATCTCCGATACTGGCCAACTATTGGTCCAATTGGATAAACAAGAAGAAATCTGGCTCAATAGTGGAGAAATCTCCTTGACAAAATGGTGAAATGAAGTATAGAAAAAAAGCCACACGAGAGTGGCTTTTTTGATTGTTTCATCTAGTTTCCATTATGCTCTCTTTGGAAGGCCTCCATATCTGCCGTTGGAAAATTATTTATCATATTTTACCTATCTTTTCAAGAGGCATATTCAATAGTATCTGAAAGAAAACTTTCAAGTAAATCATCTAAAGAATTAAATTTCTCTACTACCTCCGCAGATGGCATATCTAATTCCAAATATTCATCGTTACTAGGATTATATACAAACCAACTAATATTGTTCTCTCCGATAAAAACAAACCGTTTATTTTATTCAACTTCATGCAAAATATTATTATAATCAAAGAAATCATAAACCTCAGCAGAACAATTATCATCTGTTTTTAAACCATAAAGTACACTCCCATTAAAATCAAGACCATTTTCTTTTATTAAAAATCGTGAATATTCTTGTTCTATAAATATTTTAACTTCGTCTATTTCATTTTTGCTAAGAGATTTAATTTTATCTAAATCTATTGGAGAATTTAACTTTTACCCATAACCAGATTCAATTCTTTCTATTTTTTCTAAAAATTCAAGCCACATTTAATTACCTCACTAATTATATATGTTTTTCCAATGATTGGCCACAAAACTTCCTTACTTTCCCCGATTTTCATTGTTCTAGCAATACTGTTTTGATAATTGGTAATAACTTTATGGTAAAGTCCATTCTTTATCAAGACCAAAATGCTAAAGTCGTTGGTTCCACTATCATTAAGTGGCAATTCATGTTGCAGTTGATAACCTTTCGGCACCAATCCATCTTTCAACTTTTAACTACATCCGATGTTCTAATAATAGACTGATGATCTAGCATTTCCTGTATTTGTTTTTGAATCATTTCAGCCTCCCGGTTGTTACTTTCGTGCTTTTATTATATCGTATCAAAAGCACAAAAGTAACAATGATGATTATTCATAAAAAGATGTCGGACAAATACCTTCCGACATCACTTTCCTCATAGTATATTTCATCAAAAATATTATGTATCCGTTGATGCCTCTAGTACTGAAAGCCACTGAAAGATAATAACAGAACTACTAGTAACGAATAGAATACAAATTTTCTCTTCTTCATCCGAGTTTCATAATACACAGCTACAAAAATCCTACCTCTGCTACCCAAACTTTATCAGTATTGGGACGAGTAAACTCTATTTTAAGACCTACTTTGGATTATGTTTATTCAAAAACTTTTCTACTATACATTTATTCATCTAATCAATTAGATATCAATAGTTTCTCCAATAGATAAAACCGTATAGTTTGCGTCTTCGACTTCTTTATTTGTCGTATTATAATGACTATAGTCTTCAATATGAATTGGATAAATATTTTTAGGTTGAAGTAGATCATTCATTTGGTTTAGCATTTTCAAATCCATTGTAAATGGTCCACCAAACGAATCAGATTTTACAGCACCTAAATTAGCAAAAATAGCATCTATATTTTTTGGAACACTTTTTGTTAAATTTGGATAGAAAATAGTATCACCCGTAAAATAAATCACTTTAGTTTCTGATGAACTTGCAATTGATATTTGATAACCATTAACTTTACCAACTATTTTTTGCATAATGTAATTACTAGCATGATAAGCTGGTAACGCTTTGATAGTAATAAGATAGTCATCGATAGAAAACTGCTTTTCTTCGCCCCACTTTAAAATAAAATTATTTAAGCCAGACAACTCATTTAAGATTTTCTTATTAGGAGAAATTACAGTTTTACCCTTTAAATAATTTTTTCCTACATCATCTAAATGATCCTGATGACCATGAGTAATTAGCCATACATCAACTTTATTAAGAAGAGACTTATCATGATTGACATTAGTTTGTTTCTCGGACACAAATCCTTTAAACTGAACTAAAGTTCCTTTAGGAGATAAATCAGGATCAATTCCTATATAAAATTTATTATCAATGGAAAGGACTCCACATGCAACTCCACAATAAGTAAACGAAATAGACATAATACCTCTTTTATTCTTTTTATATAACGATTTTTGTTCAATCTATAAGTTGAAATAAAAGTAATTATCAGATTAATCACCATAAAAAAAACAACAACTACTACCATCGACCAAAAGTTCAAATTCACAACAAGACTAGTATACCACAAACCATATGTATCAGAGTCTACTTAACAAGAAGAATAACAGTTTCATAGGCATTTAAGTATCTAAAAAAAATAATGTTTTTGAAACACTCTACCAAACACCATCCCCCTATTATCCCCCCACTTGTGGTATGATGGTAGAGTATGTTTAGGTGCCAAGCTACTTGAGCACCTCCGTGCTAAAAGGAGAACGAATATGAAAATCGCATGGAATGAAATTAAATACCAACCTAAGAAGTTTATCCTGATTGAACTCCTCATTACCATCCTCATGTTTATGGTGGTGTTCTTGTCCGGTCTGACAAATGGACTGGGCCGTTCGGTATCGGCCCAAATCGATAACTATGGGTCGCTGCACTACATCCTTTCGACGGATTCAGAAGGGATTATCCCCTTTTCAACCATTACGGCGAAAGATTTAGATGAGGTCCAAAAGATAGAGGGGATGGACTATTCGGGTTTGTCCATCCAGCGGGCAACCGTCTCAAAATCAGAGGATTCCAACACTCTGGATATCACCTACTTCGCGACCGATCACAATGAAGAAGAAATCCTCAATCCAATCATGGAAGATACAGACCTCAAGATCTCCGACTTAAAGAAAAACGAGGTCATTCTGGATAGTTCTTTCAAAGAGGACGAGGGAATCCAAGTCGGCGATCACGTGATCGATAAAACCTCTAAGCAAAAACTCAAGGTCGTGGCCTTCGCGAAAAATGCCAAATACGGCTACAGCGAGATTGGCTTTATCAGCTCTGAAACCTACACAGGTATGCGGCAAAAAACAGATCCAAGCTATCAATGGCAAGCCCAAACCCTAGTGACTAAGAAAAACATCCCTTCTAGCGATCTAGCCAGCAACTTAATGGTGGCGGATAAGAAGCAGGTGATCGATAAAATCCCTGGCTACAAGGCTCAAAACCTGACGCTACGGATGATCACGTGGGTGCTACTACTCGCTTCTTCTGCCATTCTTGGGGTCTTCTTCTATATCCTCACCCTGCAGAAGTTGAAACAGTTCGGTGTCTTGAAGGCCATTGGCATGTCCATGAGCCAGATCACCTATGTCCAACTATCCCAACTCACCATCATCTCCCTTATCGGAGTACTGCTGGGTCTTGGCCTGGCAACTATAATGGCGCCATTTTTACCCAATAGCGTCCCTTCCTTTATGACCCTGAAAGACAATCTCACCATCTCGCTTAGCTTTATCCTGACCTCTATCTTGTGTGGTGCCTTGTCCCTTGTCAAAATCAAAAAAGTAGATCCAATCGAAGTCATTGGTGGAAATGGAGAATAAGATGGCTATTATTGCATTAGAAAATATCAGAAAATCCTACGCCGATGGCAACCAGATGCACCATGTCCTCAACCAGCTTAAATTAAGCGTCGAACCCAACGAATTTGTCGCGATCTTGGGCCCTTCAGGATCCGGTAAATCCACTCTCTTAGCTATCGCTGGTTTACTCTTATCAGCGGACGAGGGGCGGATTTCTATCGCTGGCCAAGACTTGACCGGCCTCAACCAAGGCCAGTGGACGCAAAAACGTCTGGAATTGCTCGGCTTTATCTTTCAAGATCACCAGCTCCTCTCCTATATGAAAATCGGTGACCAGTTAGAACTGGTGGCCAAATTAAAAGGGGAGAAGGACAAGAAAAAACGCCAAGAGGAAGTCAAAGCCTTGTTGGCAGATCTAGGCATCGAAGCTTGTTACCACCAATACCCGAATCAGATGTCCGGTGGGCAAAAACAACGGGCAGCCATCGCTCGGGCCTTCATCGGAAATCCACAGGTCATTTTAGCCGATGAACCAACGGCTAGCCTAGACCCGGATCGGGGACAAGAAATCGGCCAGTTGATCCAAAAAGAGGTCAAATCTAAAAACAAGAGCGCCATCATGGTGACCCATGACCGCTCCATCCTGACCTATGTAGATACCATTTATGAATTAAAACATGGCCAATTGCTAAAGGTAGAAAAGGTTGATTAAATATCAAGAGAGTGGGACAGAAATCGGTAATTCGTTAGAATTCGATTTCGTCGTCCCAC
>NZ_CAUFJQ010000012.1 GCF_959025735.1 uncultured Streptococcus sp. | reverse complement strand
GCAGGTTCTGGTTTCTGAGTATGAAGCTGTTCAGAGATAAAGACCTCTTTGAAATAAGAAGCAATTGTAGAATGAGCTAAGCGTCCTTCTTGAATGGCAGTCACTCCGTTCGTTGCACCATAGAGCTGGTAACCTGCTTTTTCAAGTCGAGCCAGTAAGTCCTCCGCACCGTGGAAAGACTGCCCCTGAAGACTGATGTAATCTTGGTAGCGAAGAGCCATCTCAGCCCCATCAACCGTGATCCCAAAGTGGGCAAACCCAATCGCAAACCGACTATCCACGAGCTCTTGCTTGGTTAATTTCTTTTGTTCCAAATCCTTCCAGAGCCCTTGGTTCATGGGTTTGTAGTAATCCTTAAAGGCCTGTACATCTGGAAAATTCATGTCTTCTAACATCTGCGTCAAGGCTGTTTCTTCAGCAGATTCAAAGTCCAACAAGGTATGGTCCAAATCAAAAAGTAAAAATCTATATGCCATTACAAACGATCCTTCAATTTTTCTACAAATAAATAAGCCGCTGGGCAAGTGAGGGTATTCTTGATGGTTAGATGGTTGATCTGATAAATCTTCTTGCGATCGGTGTGAGGGAATTCCCGACAAGCTTTTGGACGAACATCATAAATGGAACAGAGATTGTCCCCACCAAGAAAGGGGCAAGGCATGGATTTAAAAACCTTGTCCCCATCTTCGTCAACTTGAAGAAATTCTGCCTCAAAAGCAGGAAGTTTCATCTTGAAATATTTGGCGATCCGCGTGATATCGGCTTCCTTAAAATCGGGCCCTAAGGTCTTGCAGCAATTAGCACAAGCCGTACAATCGATTTCTTGGAAAACTTCATCGTGGATTTCTTGCGCTATTTTATCTAAATTCTTAGGTGGCTTCTTCTTGAGATTCGCCAATACCTTGCGGTGCTCCTTTTGCTTTTGGAGAGCTAACTGATGGTATTTTTCAATATCAATTTCCTGTGTCATCCTCTATTTCCTCTTCTAAACAATAGAAAGATTATACCATAAAGGATGTAAAAAAGGGAGTGGGACAGAACTCCGAGAAATTTAAAGAGGTTGAAAAGGTTCCCCAAACCTTTTCAATCTTCCCACCCCCGCATAGCTCCAACAGTCTGGGAGACTGTTGGAGGTTGCAGACAAAGGAAACTTCGTTTCCCTCACTAGGCTATCTTTGGAGCTTAAAAAGCGAACAAAGATACCAATCAACCACTGCGTCATACTGTTATTCTTATCAAACATCGAAGCCTCTGGATAGTTTAAGCCAAACTTCCTCTTCATCAATCCGTTACGGCACCTGTTCCATCTAAGCTCCATGTGTCTTCGATGTATGGGATAAAGGTTTTCAAGGTTTCTGCATCTCCTTCAAATGAAATGGTATAAACTTTTTCACCCTTCTGGAAGATCCAAGTAATCAGGTATTGACCAGATTTCATGACAATTTGAAGCTGGTAGGCATCCAGACCTGCGACTTTAGTCCGCGCTCCCGTCATCTTCCCAACATCCTGATTGTCTTCCCACATAACGGCTAGTTTCTTGGCCAGAAATTCAGCATTAAACTCGATATCCGCAGGAACTTTGGCTTTTTCTTTGGTAAAACTGTTCAGGGTAACAATATTATAACCACTTCCATCAGTATATTGAACAGCCTCAACCCCACTAAGGTCCGTAAACTTGATCCATTTACTTGGAATATTGATGTATCCATAATCTGCATTTCCAATCCGCTTGGTTTCTTGACTGGAAGTGCTTTTCTTTGTAGAAGCAGTATCCTTTGACGAAGAACTGCTTGGTTTCTTTTCGACTTTGCTGCTACTTTCTTTTGTAGAAGAAGCTGCTGTATCTTTTTTAGTGGTGTGACTACAAGCCATTAGGGTGTAGGCAGAGAGAATCGTAAGGGATGCGACTAGTAATTTACGTTTCATGATCACCCTCCTTGAGAACGCTTTCTTTCCTCTAGTCTACCATGAATAAGGGTATTTTAAAATAGGAAAAGTGTTACATCTGATACAATATCTCTAATCCAGTTCATTTCTTTCAAACCTAAAACAAAAGTGCCCTTTTGAGGCACTTTAAATGTTATTCTTCATCCATTGACAAGACAGATAAGAAGGCTTCCTGTGGTACTTCTACAGATCCGATGGCCTTCATCCGTTTCTTACCAGCTTTTTGTTTTTCAAGAAGCTTGCGTTTCCGTGAGACGTCCCCACCATAACACTTGGCCAAGACGTTCTTACGAAGGGCCTTGATATCTGTACGGGCCACGATCTTATGACCGATGGCTGCTTGGATAGGCACTTCAAACTGTTGACGAGGGATAATCTTCTTGAGTTTCTCAACAATCAACTTACCACGCTCATAGGCAAAGTCCTTGTGAACGATAAAGCTGAGGGCATCGACGGTATCGCCATTGAGAAGGATATCCATTTTAACCAATTTAGATGGACGGTATTCAGACAACTCATAGTCAAAGCTCGCATAGCCACGAGTAGAAGATTTCAATTTATCAAAGAAATCAAAGACAATTTCCGCCAGTGGGATTTGATAAATGACATTCACCCGATTTTCATCGATGTAATCCATGGTCACAAAATCCCCGCGTTTCCGTTGGGCCAGTTCCATCACAGCCCCGACAAACTCTTGTGGCACCATGATTTGTGCTTTGACATACGGTTCTTCGATCGATGCGATCTTGGTTGGATCTGGAAACTCAGAAGGGTTTGAGACATCCAGTGCTTCTCCATCTGTCAAATTGACCTTGTAGATTACAGACGGCGCTGTCATGATCAAGTCAATGTTGAACTCGCGCTCCAAGCGCTCTTGGATAACGTCCATATGAAGAAGTCCCAAGAAACCACAACGGAAACCAAAACCGAGTGCTTGAGAAGTTTCCGGCTCAAATTGAAGACTAGCGTCATTCAATTGCAATTTTTCCAAGGCTTCCCGAAGATCATTGTATTTGTTAGATTCAATTGGGTAAAGACCGGCAAAGACCATTGGATTCATTTGCTTGTATCCATGAAGTGGCTCACTTGCTGGATTGGTCGCTAGGGTCACTGTATCCCCGACACGGGTATCCGCAACAGTCTTGATAGACGCCGCAATATAGCCAACGTCTCCAGTTGCAAGGAAATCACGTCCAACAGCTTTAGGAGTAAAGATCCCAACTTCTGTGACGTCAAAGGTCTTGCCATTGCTCATGAGCTGGATCTTATCGCCTGGTTTAACCATTCCATTGACCACTCGGACCTGAAGGATTACCCCACGATAGGCATCATATACAGAGTCAAAAATCAAGGCTTGAAGAGGGGCTTCAACATCACCCGTCGGTGCTGGAACTTTCTCAACGATCTGCTCCAGAATTTCTTCAATCCCGATACCAGCCTTGGCAGAGGCTAGGACAGCCTCGCTAGCATCTAGACCGATGACATCTTCTACTTCTGTACGCACCCGTTCTGGATCTGCAGCTGGTAGGTCAATTTTGTTAATAACTGGCAGAATCTCCAAATCGTTGTCCAAAGCAAGGTAAACATTGGCTAGAGTCTGGGCTTCAATCCCTTGAGCCGCATCTACTACGAGAATGGCACCCTCACAGGCAGCCAGCGAACGCGAAACCTCATAGGTAAAGTCCACGTGCCCCGGTGTGTCAATCAAGTGGAAGATATAGGTTTCCCCATCTTTGGCTGTGTAGTTCAACTCGATGGCATTGAGCTTGATGGTAATCCCACGTTCCCGTTCCAGGTCCATGCTATCTAGGAGTTGGGCTTGCATCTCCCGACTAGACACGGTTTCGGTTTTTTCTAAAATTCGATCGGCCAAGGTTGACTTTCCATGGTCAATATGGGCGATGATCGAGAAGTTCCGAATCTTCTCTTGTCGTTTTTTTAATTCTTCAAAATTTGGCATAATCATCTTCCTAGTAAATTTAATCGTACTCTTCATTATAACAAAAAAGATAGGCCTTTGCCTATCTTAATCCATTATTTTCAAAAATCGCTTCTGCGTTTTATTTCCCTCATAGCCTAAGCGTTCGTAAAAGATATGGGCTTCTTTTCGGTGAGATGCAGAATTTAAACGAATAAAAGCAGAATGCCTGCTTTTGGCAAGTTTTTCAACTCGCTCCATCAATTGGCGACCGATTCCATGTCTTTGAGCAGAAGGGAATACCGCTAGACCTAAAATATTTAGACCGGCGTCACTATAAAGACTTTCATAAACCTCTGCTTCAACATAACCAAGAATAGTGCCTGTTTGATCCTCTTCGTAAACAAAACAAAAGTGACCCGAGTCTGGAAGATTGAATTTTTCGATCTGAGCTGCCACTTTCTCAAGGCTCCAATTATACCCCAATGCTTGGTGACACAAATCTCGAATTTGACCTGCATCTTTGACTTGAACGCTACGAATCATACCACAACCTCCATGAATCCTTTGATTTTATCTTAGACCTTTTTCCTCAAAAAGTAAAGGGAAATTAAATGAAATTTCAATTAAAGATCCGATTTATATCGAATTCATCTTTTTTCGCATTTATCAGTGATTTCTATTTACTTTTTCGATTTAATTCATTATAATAGAAAAGGTAAATACAAGGAGGTGAGTACGTTGGCCAGAGGTCGTGGAAAAGCAAGTCCTCAAGACAAAGAGGCATTACGGATTATATCGGAAAAGATCCGAGAATTACTGAAAGAACAAGGGAAAAAACAGATCGAATTATCTCGTATTACTGGAATTCCTGCTAGCACCTTGACTGGATATGTAAAAGGAACTTCTCTTCCCGTTCCTGAAAATTTGGAGAAGATTGCTGCCTTTTTTCAGGTAGCAGTTGCTGAAATTGACCCTCGATTACGAAATGATTTTGTGGTCATTGATTCAGAGATTGAACGATTGTATAAACAGCTCGATGAGGGAAATCAAGAAAATCTTCTTTCTTATGGAAAAAGTCTCTTGACCCATCAGAAAGAAAAACAAAAGATTGAAAAGCAATACCACTCTTATTCTGTCTATGATTCTTTTGCATCTTATCAAAATCAGAAACAAGCTGATATCGTCTGGTTTGATCAAAAGATCCCTTACGATTTGGCTTTTTGGATTCATACGGATTCCCTAGAGCCCAAATATGAAAAAGGCGCTGTTGTGTTAGTCAAGCAAACCTACTACGATCAGGCAGGGGCTATTTATGCCATTGATTTTGATGGGCAAACTTTGATCAAACGTGTCTTTCGTGAGGCCAACGGGGTGCGACTGGTTTCCCTCAATAAGAAATATAGTGATCAGATCATTCCACTGGATGAGGAACCTGGAGTGATTGGAAAAGTCATCGATGGCTTTATTCCGCTAGATTTGGAGGAGATCAAATGATTCAATTAATCGCGATTGACTTGGACGGAACTCTCTTGCATGAAGATAAGTCACTGTCTAAAGGCAATATTGAAGCTCTTCATAAGGCCCATGAAGCGGGCTATGATATTGTGATCTGTACGGGACGTCCCTTAGCGGGGGTCCGTCCCATCTTTGAAGAGATCGGTCTTCCGGATGGCAACTATTATATGATTATCAATAACGGCTGTACAACTTTGTCTACTAAGAATTGGGAAATCATTGGTAAGGAAGAATTAAGCCTTGAGGACATGCACCGGTTGCATGTTTTGACGGAAGATTCAGACGTCCAGCTGACCTTATTTGACATGGATCACTACCTAGTGGTCGCACCTGAAGCCAGTGAACTGGTTACGATGGATGCCGGCATCGTAAATAGTAAACCAACACCTGTCTCAGAAGAGGATCTACCCAACCTTGTTCCTATTTTTCAAGCTATGTATGTTGGGGATCCTTCTGCTATTGATGCCTTTCAAGCTCAGCACGAGGCTGCATTAGAAGCTGATTTTAACACTGTTCGTTCACAGAATATCCTGTTTGAAATCCTTCCTAAAGGTGCGAGTAAGGCATCTGCTCTTCAAGCATTAAGTCAAACTTTAGGCTACAGTCGAGACCAGGTTATGGCTCTTGGAGATGCTAATAATGACCTTGAGATGCTTCGTTTTGCTGGCTATAGCGTCGCTATGGGAAATGGCAATGCTGCTGTCAAGGAAATAGCTGACTTCATCACCTTGACTAATGATGAGGATGGCGTGGCCCATGCTATTCACAAATTAATTGAAACTGAAAAAGGAGAATGATCATGAAATACCAAAATTTGTTGGACCGTTTTATTACCTATGTAAAGGTTAACACACGTTCAGACGAAAATTCTACAACCACTCCAAGTACCCAATCACAAGTTGATTTTGCAACAAACATCTTGATCCCTGAGATGAAACGCGTGGGTCTTCAAAACGTCTACTATTTACCAAACGGCTATGCTATTGGAACACTTCCAGCTAACGATCCAAGCTTTACACGCAAGATTGGATTTATCTCTCACATGGATACCGCTGACTTCAATGCCGAAAATGTCAATCCTCAAATCGTTGAGAATTATGATGGAGGTGTCATTGCCCTTGGTGACTCTGGTTTCTCACTCGATCCAGCTGATTTTGCTCATTTGAACAACTACAAGGGACAAACCTTGATCACAACTGACGGTACTACTCTTCTGGGTGCAGACGATAAGTCAGGTATCGCTGAAATCATGACAGCTATTGAATACCTAACAGCTCATCCTGAAATCAAACACGGAGAAATCCGTGTCGGCTTTGGTCCAGATGAAGAAATCGGAGTCGGGGCAGATCAATTTGATGCAGAGGATTTCGATGTAGACTTTGCCTATACTGTCGATGGTGGTCCTCTTGGAGAGCTTCAATACGAAACCTTCTCAGCAGCTGGGGCTGAAATCACCTTCAAAGGACGCAATGTCCACCCAGGTACAGCCAAAGGTCAAATGATCAACGCTCTTCAATTGGCCATTGATTTCCATAACAAACTCCCTGAAGGAGCACGTCCAGAATTAACCGAAGGATATGAAGGCTTCTACCACTTGATGAACATCGATGGAACTGTCGAGGAAGCAAGTGCCAGCTACATCATTCGGGACTTTGAAACTGAAAGCTTTGAAAAACGCAAAGACCTCATGAAATCTATTGCCGATCAGATGAATGCGGAACTCGGTAGTGAACGCGTTCTCCTCACCCTCAAAGACCAGTACTATAACATGAAGCAAGTGATCGAAAAAGATATGACACCGATTACCCTAGCTAAGGAAGTCATGGAAGATCTTGGCATCACTCCAATCATTGAACCGATCCGCGGTGGTACAGATGGATCTAAAATTTCCTTTATG
The DNA here is from genome assembly GCF_959025735.1 of uncultured Streptococcus sp. Taxonomy (GTDB): domain Bacteria; phylum Bacillota; class Bacilli; order Lactobacillales; family Streptococcaceae; genus Streptococcus. Next base: position 19,152 of record NZ_CAUFJQ010000012.1, on the reverse strand, counting down.
GGGATTCCAACACCAAATATCTTCGCCGGTGGCGAAAACATGCACGGTCGCTTTGAATACGTAAGTCTCCAAACCATGGAACGCGCAGTTGATACCATTATCGGTATTGTGACCAAAAAATAAGAAACAAAAAAGGATTCGGATAGATTGTCCGGATCCTTTATTATCTATTAGAGAGCTTAACAATATCTTTGACCTGATCAATATTCTGAATCAGGTGAAGGCTTGTCTCATTAATAGGAAGATAATAGACTTTATCTGCCAAAGATTCTGTAAAAGGACGATTCGTGAGTATGATCACCTGTTGTCCTTTTTCTTTCAGCTCTTTCGCCTGCTTTCTCACCTTTTGGTAAAAACGCTCATCACAGATTTCTAGATCATCCACCAAGACACAAGCAGCGTCCAAACCCAATGATTCATTGGTCCCATTCTGGGTCAGATAATAGGCTGCTCCCGCTTTGACCTCATATAAGCCAGCTGATGGCTCAACCGGAAGAAAGGCTGGGCTTGTTGCAACTTCTGCTCCTTTTTCTAACTCCACTAGATTAGCCAAAACCTGCAAATAAACAGGTGCTAATTTACTCAAATCCAAGAGTTCCTCAAACTCAAAACCACGTTTCAAGGCTTCTAAGATATAGAAGAGCCGGTGGGGCATATGACGAGCAATTTTCTGGATTAATTCATCATCGCTCATTTCCTCAGGAAGGATGGTCAGCAAGTTCTTATCTTTAATGGTTTCTAGGGCTTGTTGATAAGCTTCATCGATTCTCTTCCCAAATCCATAAACTGCCCCATAAGAGTGAATTTGGGTATTGAGACGGGCATTTTTAGCAGCATCAGAAAAAATCGGGATCTTAAAGAAGATATAGTCCAAACTCGGTTCGTAAACGGCCTTTAGATCTTTTAATAGGGGATGAGGCAAATGCTCGAGAGATCGCCCTAATTGTAGCTGAACTCCTTGCTCAAATAAGGAATAGCCCAAGCCCATTGAGGCCATCGAAATACTATCTGAAGCAAATGGATTAACTTCTAGGATATAAAAAGCATAGCTCGTCGGATCAAGAGCAAACTTGATCGAAATGGCTCCTGTCAGCTTCAAATAGCGACTGACGTGGATCGCTGCTTCACGAAGATTTTGAAACTCCCGGTCAGTCAGGGTGACCGCTGGCATAAATTGATAAGAGTCACTAGAGTGGATCCCGACAGGATCAATGCTTTCAATAGAGGCCGCCAGGTAGTGGTTGTCTTCGCGATCGCGCATGACCACAAAATCCAGTTCCTTAAAGCCATAGGTCGAAAATTCTAGCAAACACTGCTGACTTGGAGAGACTGAAAGTCCCGTTTCTACTGCTTCGCACAAGTCATCCAGGTTATGAGCAATCTTTCGCCCCTGCCCTTGCTTACTCGCTACCGGCCAGATCATAATGGGAAATTGAATGCCTTCTGAAAACTCAATGGCTTCTCGAACAGAACCAACCAGGGCGGAAGCGGGTACCTGATAGCCCAGCTCTTGAAAGAGGCGTCGTTGATCCGCCTGCTGATAAAAGGTGCGGTAGCGTTGGAGGCTCGGTCCGACAATCGTAATCGATACTTCTTTGAAAAATCCAGTTTCTTCCAAACGAAACAAGAGGTTCAAAATCTGTTTGTCCGCAAAGGCTAATAGCAAACGAGATCCAGTATAGGAAAGAAGAGTCGTCCTAAGAGCATCCAGCTTGAGCTTACTAACTACAACCTGTTCTCCAGCTTCTTGTGTGATAACATTTTCTTCGCCCAGATAAAGGACAAGAGCATTTCCATTCTTAGCATTGAGTTTTTGTGTTTCGTTTACCGCAGCCAAAAGGCTAATATCCTGATAAGAATCTCCACATAGGAGAAGCAATTTCTGGTTTTGTTTCATCATTCCTTCTCCCTTCTACTTTCGTGAATTTTGGCATCAATCAACTCTAAAAATTCATCGTAAAAATAGAGATTTTCCCTTGGCCCTGGACTAGCATCCACTTGGAATTGAACCCCTAAAATCGGTTGGTAACGATGACGAAAACCTTCAATACTATGGTCATTGACGTTTTCATGCGTGACCAATAAATCATGAGGCAGACTATCTCTGGCAATACTATACAAATGATTTTGACTCGTTATCTCGATTTTTCCTGTCGCAATTTCACGAACAGGAATATTTAATCCGAAGTGTCCAACTTCCATGGGAGCTAGCTCCGCACCATAAGCTTGAGCCAGTACCTGTGCTCCCAAGCCCATGCCCCAGATCGGAATTTGACCATTGATTTTTTGGATCAAGCGACAGAGTTTTTTCACCTGATGGGGATCTCCAGGCCCACTGGATAAAATAACGCCATCGGGCTGCTGCTCCATCAGTTCATCATAAGAGATATCATAGGGATAGACCGTGACATTACAGTCTCTTTGACTCAGCTGGCGTAGGACAGAGTGCTTGACCCCTAGATCAATCAAGGCAATACTCTTACCAAAACCTGGTACAGCATAGGCCGTTTTTGTTGAGACTTGACGCACTTGGTCTTTGGGAAGCACTGTTGCTCGCAACTGATCCAGGATATGCTCGATCGAATCCCCCTTGTTAATGACAGTCGCCTTCATCCGTCCATACTTGCGGACAATTTTTGCCACCTGTCTCGTATCAATCCCTACAATACCAGGGATTTTTTTTCGCTTCAAGAATTCATCCAAGGTCATCTGCTGCCGCCAATTGCTTGGCATCTCCACCAAATGCTGAACGACTACTGCTAAACAAGTGGGCGTAATCGATTCAGAATCATCTCGATTGATCCCTGTTGCGCCAATAACTGGAAAGGTAAAGGAGAGGATCTGGCCACTAAAAGCCTGATCCGTGATCAATTCTTGATAGCCTGTCACGGCTGTCGTAAAGACCAATTCACCAGTCACATATAAGTCTGCACCAAAGGCTTCTCCTTCAAATACAGTCCCATCCTCTAGGACCAATAATCGTTTCATCGAACCCCTCCCTTCTTTTTACACTAATCCAATTTTATCATAGTTCCTCAAAAAAAGGAAAGTCAGATTCCATGTAGCTCTCTACTCTGTCCTCTTTCTTTCCTTTCAATGAATTGTCAGTTATTTTATTTAGCTCCGCGACCTTTAAGGACGGCTTCAATGATGGCCATACGGACAAAGACACCGTTGGTCATTTGTTCTACGATACGTGATTTAGGAGCTTCTACCAAGTGGTCCGCAATTTCAACGTCACGGTTCACTGGTGCTGGGTGCATCAAGATCGCTGTATCTTTCATACGGTCATAACGTTCTTGAGTCAAGCCATGAAGACGGTGGTAGTTTTCTTTAGAGAAGAGTGATTCGTAATCATGACGTTCGTGTTGCACACGCAAGAACATCATCACATCTACTTCTTCAATGACTTCATCGATAGTGACGAAACTTCCATAGTCTTCAAATTCCGCACTTCTCCATTCGTCTGGACCTGCAAAGTAGAGGGTTGCTCCCAAACGTTTCAAGATTTGCATATTTGATTTTGCCACACGTGAGTGATCCAAGTCCCCAGCGATACAAACTTTCAAGCCATCAAAGTGACCGAATTCTTGGTAGATGGTCATCAAATCGAGCAAGCTTTGGCTTGGGTGTTGACCTGAACCGTCCCCACCATTGACGATAGAGGCTGTGATCGTTGGGCTTTCAACCAATTCTTTGTAGTAGTCCACTTCAGGGTGACGGATGACGCAGACATCTACACCAAGAGCTGACATGGTCAAGATGGTATCGTAAAGTGTTTCCCCTTTGTTCACAGAGCTTGTCTTCACATCAAAGTCAAGGAGATCACATCCCAATTTCAACTCTGCCACTTCAAAGGCTTTGTGGGTACGAGTTGAAGGTTCAAAGAAAAGGTTTGAGATGATGTGTTGGTCTTCGTAGGCTGCTTTAGCTCCGTTTTTGAACTCAATCCCACGTTTGATCAATGCCATTACTTCTTCATTGGTAAGAGTTTCCATTGAGACAAGGTTTTTAAGAGCGATTTGATTTTCAGACATGTTGATTCTCCTTTTATAATGTGAATGCAAATAATTTACAATTTGTTTAAGCTTCTTTGATGAGGACGCGGTCTTGACCGTCTAGCTCCACCATCTCGACAATGATTTCCTCTGACTTACTTGTCGGGATATTTTTCCCAACAAAGTCCGGACGAATCGGCAACTCCCGATGCCCACGGTCGACGAGAACCGCCAGACTCACTCGAGCAGGACGACCGTGACTGACCAGATTGTCAATGGCAGCGCGAATCGTGCGACCTGTATAGAGGACATCATCGATCAAAATGACTTCTCTATGAGCGATATCAACTGGTAAGACCGTCGTATCCTCAGTCGCCTTCATGTCATCTCGGAAAGGCTTGGTATCTAGTTCTGCTACAGGGACATCGATTTGTTCCAGCTGAGAGAGGCGTTCTTGGATCCGGCGAGCGATGTATACACCACGCGTCTTGATCCCCACCAGTACAATCTGGCTTAAATCTTTGTTTCGTTCAATGATTTCGTAGGTGATGCGGGTAATGGCCCGTTTCATCGTCAAATCATCAACGACTTCTTTGGTTTTCATTCAGTCCTCCTTAGTTGTAAAAGAAAAACCTCCTTTTTCAAGGAGGTTCAGCAAATGGATGGTCTAAGAGGATAGAGTCTCGCCCTATGGTCCTAGCCATTGTTTTTCACAGTCTCCTTGCCTGCCTCACGGGACAGGATTAAAGGATTTATTTAATTGAGATAACTATATCACAGTTTCAAACGACATGCAAGAAAAAACTCAACTTTTTTCAAAAAAATTTAAAAACATGACTTTTCGTCTGAATAATGTTCGGCTTTTACTAAGAAACAGCCGATTTCCGCTTGATATTTTTAATTCCATAGAGCACATAGCCAGCTAAGAGGTAAGCGATAAAGATGATCACCACCCATTTGCCAACAAAGGCCCAGCCGTATTTATTCACATTGATAAAGAAATAGGCAAAGGGACTATCTTTTGCACCTGGAATTGGCCACTTCAAGACCAAACCATTGAGAAGGGCAAAGAGCATGTAAGCCAGGGGAATCGAGGTCCAAAGGAAGGGATCGAACTTACGGTATTGCTTGGCTTTATCAATCACTAGGGTATCAAAGAAGAACATCAGAGGAACGATGTAATGACAAAGGAAGTTTTCCAAACGATAAAACTTCTCAGGTGTCGCAATAGGCGCCAACATAAAGTGGTAGATGACACAGGTGATCATAATGGACATGGTAACTGCGCCTTTCATACGAAGGTAGCCCTGAGTCTGGGTCGAACGCCCTCGAACCATGCGCCAAACCATGTCTCCCATAAAGAACATGACCAACATGTTGGATAAAATAGTGTAATAGAGCATCATGCCAAAGCCCCCATGCTTGGTCAGTTGCAGATAAACGCCGAGCACACTTAAGATAAACAATAGAAAACGATAGCTAAACAATAGTTTGAATTTCATAGTATTCTCCTGAAAGAAAAGGGGCTAGGCCCTTCCTCTTATCTTTAGATTTTCTTCACAAATTCTGATTTGAGTTTCATTGCACCAAAGCCATCAATCTTACAATCGATGTTGTGGTCTCCTTCAACGATACGGATGTTTTTCACGCGCGTACCTTGTTTCAAATCCTTCGGTGCACCCTTGACTTTCAAATCTTTGATCAATGTCACTGTATCGCCATCAGCCAATTTGTTTCCGTTGGCATCAATCGCTACGACACCCTCTTCTTCTTCGACTTCAGCTGGATTCCATTCATACGCACACTCTGGGCACACCAAGAGCGCTCCATCTTCATAGACGTATTCAGAGTTACATTTTGGACAGTTTGGTAAGTTATTCATTTTTATCTCCTTATTCAAATTAACTTTCATAGTATACCATGAAAGCGAAAATTTGACAAATCCTGCTCGACTGTAGCATTTTCAAGAAAAAAGGAGGCGACTTAGCCTCCCTACATGGATGATATTTTCAATCTTCCTGCAATTCTTGAATATCTCGAATCACGCGCACGCCTGCTTGATTCTTCTCGCGCAGTTCAGCTTCAGAGTATGGGAAGGTATTGATCAAGATACTCTCCATCCCGATACTTTGGGCAACAGCGACATCAGTTGTAAAGTCATTCCCCACCATGACCGTTTTCTCAGGGTTCAATTGGTGTTCTTTCATCACTTCCAAGAGAAACTCTGGCTGAGGTTTACGAATACCTGCATCAGAGGACAAGTAAATGGCATGGAAAAGCTCTCTCAAACCAACCAAATCAATCTCCGGATTGGTAAAATCTGCTTGGGCATTGGATAAAAGAAAGATTCGGCAACCTGCAGCTTTCATATCCTCTAATACTTCTTTCGTGTAAGGATAAAGCTCCAACCGTTTGCGAGAAAGGACACGGAAAGTCCGCGCAATCAAACGTCCCCACTCTTTGAGGTGGGCAACACTATCCCCACTTGGATGACCTTCTAAATACAATTGCACAAAGATGACCGTCAGATCAATCTCTGGGTAGGCAACTTGTTTTTCCTTAGCCAAGTCTTCTTCGGCTTGTTGCACCAACTCTCCATAACGCAGTCGCAAGCCTTCTCCTGTGTAACTTGCCCCGTAGGATTGGTAGATCTGAGCCATGGTATCCCATAAAATGGGACTCGACTCATCGGTTTCGATGTCGACCAAGGTTCCATACAAATCAAAAATATAGTTTTTAAATGCGTACTTGTGCGGATTCATCTCTCACTCCCGTAACAAACATAGTGAAGGTTGCCTTGCAGACATTGGCCCCGTCTTGATTGGTAATATCAACATCCACAACTCGAGTCGTCCGTCCACTGTGGACACATTCGCCATGGATCGTGAGGACATCACCCAGACGCCCTGCTTTCAAGTAATTGATCGAGGATTGCAAGGTCACCCCATCGACACCTTGAGAAACCACGACCAAACCACTGACTTGGTCACACAAGGTAAAGAGATAGCCTCCGTGCGCATTTCCATAATAATTGAGCGATGATTCCACGACCTTGGTTGTCACCACTACATGGCCATCTCTCATCTTTTCGATTTCATAATTTTCAAATGCAGCAATTGCATCAAAGTGAAAATCTTTCATATACTTGCCACCTTTTCTAGCATCTTTTCAACTCCTCTATCATACTACAATTAAGAAGCGGATACAAGCGAAGGGGCAATTCCTTAGAAGCAGAATAGTAGACTCCAACTAAGTAAGAAGACGATACTAGGAACAATGTATTTTCTTGGGTGTTTCCAACATTCCCTCTTTAAATTCCATTTTCTTAAAGGGAAATAGATTTCAATAAGTAAGTGCAAAACAGCTTCCACTACTGCTAGAATCATCACTCCTAGTAGAAATAGGATCCCCAAGTCAGGTATGACCACCATTTTTAATAAAAGAGCAACAAATAGATTCACAGATAGGAAATAGGTCAGCAATACACGGTAATACATCAAGTAAAAGAACCGACTCTTAGGAAGAGACTTGACATGATCGATCAAATCTTTATCAGCGGAAATGAGAGTGGTTAATGGCGTGTTGACAGAAGCAATCGTTAAAAGGATGATGATTTTTAATGGAGCCTCATAATCCTGTATCAGAATGAGAAGGAGGAAGATGAGAGTAAAGACAAAATTGATGGAAAAATAGCGTTCTTGAAACAAGGAAATCCAAAAATAATTGCCACTTCTGCTCTTTGCGACGAGCAGCTGATCATTTTTTGAAATCGCGACCAGGTCCTCGTTTTTAAAAATTAAGATAGTAACAAGGGCTGAAAGTAAGACCATATAGGGCACTTGTTGGACCCATAAAGAAGACACTGTAAGAACAGTCGTTACAGAAATGAGGACTCCTCCTAGAAAACTAGGCCTCGTATTGAACTGGATAAAGACATAAAACACACTTAGTATCACCAGTAAAGAAAGGAGGACGAGCTTAAAGGATTGTAGCAGGTCTAACCTGACTCCTAAAAAGAGGATCAACAACAGCACGCGCTCTAGTAAATTGAGAAGAAAGGTTACCGTCAGAAAAGACCCTTTAAAACGATTGAGAGACAAAGGAAGCTGGTAGTATGCTTGGACCCTGTCCATCGAAAAATAGGAATACAGTAATTGAAAGGTTGATAGAGCAGTAACAATAGCCGTACTGATCAGCAAGACTTGAAAGCTTGTAGAAAATTTTGCCCCAACAAGATGGTAATAAAGAGCAAAGGCTAAGGAAGTTAAGAACAAGAAGAGCCGATTTTTGGATACCAAATCTCTAAAAATAGCTAGTAGCATGCTCTACCCCCTCTGACGATTGACGTCACGAAACCAATCTTCTAAATTCGATTCGATCGCGTCTAGGTGACCATCTTCAATAGAATAAGCTGTATCACACACCCGAACGATACTCTCTGCGATATGCGAACTCATCAGAATAGAGCCTTCTTCTTTATACTGCAATAGCAAACCATATAGAAATTCTGTCGCATCAAAATCAAGGCCATCAAATGGTTCGTCCAAAATAAGGAGAGGAGTTTTGAGATAAAAAGCTGTGATCAAGAAGACTTTCTTCTTATTTCCCGTTGACAAACTACCAATGTCGGTGTTGAGAAATTCTTCAAAATGAAAGCCTGAGATCAGGTCCTGCAATAACGTTTCATCTCTCTTTCGATGATACAAACGACAGACAAAATTAAAATAGTGAACAAAATCCCAGTTTAAAAAACTATTGTTTTCAGTAAAAACTGTATAGGTACGGCTCTTATAGAAATTCGTTTGAAAAGAGGTCGCCTTGTCTTCTATGGTAACAGTCTCAACTGCATACTGCCGATGATCAAAGACACTACTTAAAGCTTTTAGCAAGGTTGTCTTCCCAGCTCCATTTCGACCAATCAACCCTACTACAGAATGATTGGGTACAAGCAAATTCGTATCTTTTATAATGGGCTTGTCTTTTTTATACCAAACGTTTAGCCCCTTGATGTTTAAACACTTACTCTTCATCGACGCACTCCTTTATAAAGGTAAGAAGCTCCAACTAAAAGCAACAGCAAAGCGTATAACCATTCCTTTTGAAAGGCAAAGACTAAGGCACCGATCAAGAAGCAAATTCCTATAAGGATTCTAAATTGTAATTTCATATCTTGCCTTCTTTCTATTCACAGTATGAAAGATTACAATTGTATTTTATGCTTATACTATAGTACTTTTTTTAAGCAGATTCAAGCACGAATGGAATATTCTTACTTCTTTTACCTTGCAAGCAAAAAAGCTAGATACCTCTAGCCCTTTGCTTAAAATCTTAATTTTTCCCAGTCGTCGTCTGTCCGTTTGCGATAATAGAACTCAGACAAGTCCGGGTCTTCCATCACTTCCAGCAGAGGAAGCATGTCGTAGGACAAGTCCAACTTTTCTAATTGGTCCTTCTCAACCCAAGAAACTTCTCCTTCTTCAGATGATCTGAGCTGGCCTGTAAATTCTGTCGCTTTGTAGCAAAAGACAATATAGCGGCCTCCCTCATCTGGCTCCCAGTCTTTGACTGCGACGAGTTTTGGATCTGCAATCGTAAGGCCTGTCTCTTCGTAAACTTCACGAATGACGGATTCTACAAGGCTTTCTCCTTCTTCAATATGGCCTCCAGGAAAGGCATAGCCAGACCATTTCTTGTAACGCTCTGGCGAGCGGTATTGGAGGACTACTTTTCCATTCTTAGGATCTTCCACCAAACAAAGATTAGTAAGTACAGTAGATGTTGCGCGTGACATAAATTTCCTTTCTATAATGTTAACAATTAATCAATATATACTTTCTTCTCTATTTCTTTCTTCATGCCAAAGAGATTGATTAATTCATGGTAAGCTGGGAATTGCAATAAAGGCTGTTCGTATAAAAAAATTACATCACCTTCCAAACGATAGTTCATGATTGAAAATTCAACAGTTGAGGCTACCTGAAATATCGCGAAACTAACCATAAAAATACCAAATCCAACAATAACAGTTAGGAAATGGAGAAAGGTATGAGTTTCTTTAAATGACCTTTTTTATAAAAAAACCATGGATGAAAAAATATAGCGATAAATAGAAAAGAAAACCATTTGTTCAACAAAAAATGAGTAAAAGATAAACCTAAACTTTGCAAATATATCTGTCCAATCCAAATCACAAAAAATAGGAGATATAATACAAAAAAACACATTTAGTCGCTTTTACATGATTGAAGCTCATTTATACTATTGCTTTGTTTTTTTCATTATACTTCTATCTCTTACGGGAAAAAACATCAAAATTTTAAAAATACTTTCTACATTCTCTTGGTTCCTAATGACAATCTTAACCGTAACTGTACATGCAAATGAGATAGTTGAAATAATGAATAAGAAAAAACAGCTTTCTGATTAGTACCCTTCATCACTATATTTCGCTTTTATTTTCATAATAAAAGGATTGACTAGTTCATAGTAATCACGACTTCTTATAGGGATCACCCCATGGGGAATTTCAACATAATTCCCTTGGATTTCCGCACTATGATAGATTGGAGGGATCATAGTATTTTCAGTATCGGAAAAGGACAGGTGTAGAAAAACCCAAAAAAATAAAGTAAAAATGAAACTAAAAATGAATGAGAAAGCATGAACTGATTCAGCTCCACTCTTTTTATAAAAGTTGGTCCAAATATGGCAAAATAATACGAAAAACAGAGAGTCAAACCACAAACTGCAGAGAATCGGAATAAAGGATAGACCAAAAACAACCAATAGTAATTCAATGACTAAAAAAACTAGAGAGAATAAATAAAACTTTTTAAAACCATTTAACCGCTTAAGCATAAAGAAGCCTCCTTATTTAGAAATGCTGTAACTAACTATATTATAAAGTTAATTCAGAGGTTCGTCAATGTGCATTGAGTGGATACCCTCATTTGAGAATTTTCACTTCCATTTCTGGTGGGTTACTAATTTCTAAGGACAAAAAAACTCCGCTTTCAAGGTTGAAAGTGGAGTTCTTCCCTTAAATAATGATCAACAGAATATGGACTGCTAACCGTAGCCAATGATCAATTAAAGATGTATCCGGATCACTATTTTTACTATCTAAGAATAGGCTGAGTGATAATAAAAGCAAAAAAAGGGCAATAACAATTTTCAGAGATAGAATCATGCCGCCAAAAACAAAAGAGGCTAAAAATCCAAAAAATGGCAGCGGGGAAAATAAAAATGCCAAAAAACTGAAATACATCTTAATCAATGATAAAACCAATAAACCAAAGACGACAATCTTCGTAAAAAGAGAGACCCTTTTATCTTCTTTTTTCAGTTGTGAAATGGAATAGATGACATAGATCATATACATAAATAGAAACATATTTATTTCCCCTATTTCCAATAGATTTTATTCCTATTTTATCCAACATCCGTTAAGAATACAACCGCTTGCCTGGACATGTCCAACAAAGACGAGGACAGGATCAGAGTTTTTTCACTTCTTCTGCTACCTTTTGAAGATGCTTCTCTCGCATGCTAGCGGTGTTCACATCCCGGCCGACTTCACCCAAAATGCAAACACGCTTGGTTTTAATCCCACAATGGTTCAAGACAGCATTCTTCAAAACAGAGATGCCATAACTATCTGGAATGTTGAGAGGGCCTGAAAAGATCTTGTACCACCAAGTAGGAGCCATTGAGGTTGCATAAATACTGGCTGTTTTCCCTTTGAGTAACTTCTTGAATTGCTTGCCTCTGAGGTAATTCCAGATAAAGCTTCCCTGATCATTGGACGAGTAGGCAATCTCCGGTGTAAAGACCCGATCGATCCAGCCCTTCATGAGGCTCGGCAGACTACTCCACCAGATGGGATAGACAAAGATCAGGTGATCCGCCCACTGGATCCATTCTTGAGAACGAAGGATAAAGGAATCTTCCTCCATCCGCTTTCGATAGCCGTAGCGAAGAACTGGATCAAAATCCTCTTCATTGAGATTGATCACTTTAAGCTCGTGGCGATTTGAGTCAATAGTTTCGACAATGGTTTGAAAAATAGCCTGGCAGTAACTTTCCTGATCCGGATGCCCATTGATGACTAAAATCTTCATTCGTCTTCTCCTTCATTTCTTTGGTTCATTCTATCTCTTTTATTTTTTTACTTGATTAATTGATAATGGTTCAAAGGTTGATAGATAGGTCCTTTAGGAATTTTTATTTGAAGAACACATCATCCGCAATTCCTTAACAGGTTTTCCAAGTTTAAGTATTTGTTCTTGGCCATCAAAAGTAAAACCCATTTTTTGATAGAAAGCAATGGCTCGCTTATTATCTTTCAATACCCATAAATAAATTTCAGAGAATTGATCAAGAGCAACAAATGCAGCATGCATTAACTGTTCACTCACACCTTTTCCATAGTAATCTTTTAAAACATATAAGGCAATGATTTCACCAGCTTGAATGGTCTCATCACGGTAATTTCCATAGCTGATAAATCCAACGACCTTCTTTTCATCCATCGCAATCAAGGTATTTTCTGGATACTTTTGACTAAAGAATCGACATTTTTCTAATGTCATCGTCTCCTGAAAATCCGCGGGTAAAAGATCGTCATAAGCCTCTCTCCACGTTTGCCAATGAACGAGAGATTTTCCTTCTATCTCTTCAGGTGTTTCCATTGTTTTAATGATAATCTTCATTCGTTTTATCCTATCTAATCCAAAGCCTTGACTTCCAACATCATATCGCGAATTTGCGCTGCCAGCTCGAAATCAAGCACTTCGACGGCTTCTTGCATTTGGCCTTGCAGTTTCTTGACCAGTTCCTTGCGCTCTTGGCGGTTGAGACTGGTGATATCCACTTCCTTGTCCTCTTCCTTGGCCACCGCCTTGGTAACAGAGATGAGGTCACGGATTTCCTTTTTAATGGTTTGTGGGACAATGCCATGCTCTTCGTTATAGGCCATCTGAATCTGACGACGGCGAGCCGTTTCATCGATCGCACGTTGCATAGACTGGGTCATGGTGTCCGCATACATAATCACGTGACCCTCACTATTACGGGCTGCACGCCCGATGGTCTGGATCAGTCCGCGTTCATTGCGGAGGAAGCCTTCCTTGTCAGCATCAAGAATGGCAACCAAACTTACCTCTGGTACGTCTATCCCTTCCCGAAGCAGATTGATTCCGACCAAGACATCAAAAACACCCAGACGCAAATCACGGATGATTTCTGTCCGCTCCAAGGTCTTAATGTCCGAGTGCATGTATTTGACCTTGACCCCCATTTCCTTGAAGTAGTCGGTCAAGTCTTCTGCCATCTTCTTGGTCAGAGTAGTGACAAAAGTCCGCTCTCCACGTTCTACACGCGCATTGATCTCACCCAAGAGATCGTCCATTTGTCCCATGGTCGGACGCACTTCCACCTCAGGATCGAGTAGACCTGTCGGACGAATGATCTGCTCGATGACAGTATCGGTTTGTTCCATCTCATAATCACCCGGTGTCGCTGACACATAAACGATCTGGTGGACATGGCTTTCAAACTCTTCCCGACGCAGTGGCCGGTTATCCAGAGCAGACGGCAAACGGAAACCATAGTTGACCAGCATTTCCTTGCGCGAGCGGTCTCCATTGTACATGCCCTTGATCTGTCCCATGGTCATGTGACTTTCATCGATCATGATGAGGAAATCTTCTGGGAAGAAGTCAAGAAGGGTGTAGGGAGGCTCTCCTTCGCTCCGGCCATCCATGTGACGAGAGTAGTTTTCGACCCCATTGGTGTAGCCCATCTCCCTCAACATTTCGATGTCATACTCAGTACGTTGTTTTAGACGTTGAGCTTCCAAGAGCTTGCCTTCTTTTTCAAAGACCTTCAACTGCTCTTCTAGTTCCGCTTGAATCTTGGCAATAGCCACTTCCATATGGTCGTCATTGGTCACGAAGTGAGTGGCTGGGAAAATGGCTAAGTGGTCCACATCTCCTAGAACTTGGCCAGTCAAAGCTTCAATCTCACGAATCCGGTCAATCTCGTCCCCAAAGAACTCAACGCGAAAGGCATGCTCGTCACGCGAAGCAGGGAAAATCTCGACCACATCCCCCCGAACACGGAATTTCCCCCGTTGAAAGTCAATATCATTGCGCTCAAACTGGATATCTACCAAGTCATTGAGCAGTTTATCACGAGAAATCTCCAGACCTGGACGCAGGCTCACCACGCTATCGGCATATTCCTTAGGTGAACCCAAACCATAAATACAAGAGACAGAAGCCACAACGATGACATCGTTACGCTCCAACAAAGCTGAGGTTGCGGAGTGACGAAGCTTATCAATCTCATCATTGACCGAGCTATCTTTTTCGATATAGGTATCGCTCGATGGCACATAGGCTTCTGGCTGGTAGTAATCATAGTAAGATACGAAGTACTCGACCGCATTTTCCGGGAAAAATTCCTTGAACTCCCCATAGAGCTGACCTGCTAGGGTTTTATTGTGGGCGATGACCAAGGTCGGCTTATTGACCTGGGCAATAACCTGGCTCATGGTATAGGTCTTCCCCGTACCAGTCGCCCCCATCAGGATTTGCGCCTTTTCACCACCCTCGATGTTATCCACCAACTGTTCAATGGCCTGCGGTTGATCCCCAGACGGTTGGTATTTGGATACTAGTTTAAATTTGTTATCAGTTACTCGATTAATCATACTTTCTTCCTTTGATTATACTTCCCTTATTTTACCACAATAGACAATATTTCACTGACTTTTGAGGAGAGAATCCTCACATAGAAAAAGACCAGGCTCAAGTCCCGGTCTTCATTTTTATCATCATTTCCTATCAGCCATTTCACACTTTTTCATGATCAACTCTTTCTTTCCTCTCCCCTAAGCGATAGACAATCACTAGGGATACAAGAAGAACCAGAGTGGTGATGATTGATCCTTCTGCTCCAAATGTCCCTCCGGTCAACCAATCAGGTCCAGATCCCATGCTAAAGCTAAAAATCGAGGCATCTGCTCCCGTACCACTGACTTGAAAACCAAGGATATTTCCTTGTACATAGTTCCAAGTACCGTGTTGGGCGACCACTAGCCAGATACTATCCGTATAGATAAAAAGCAGACCAGCCAGTACTCCATCGAGGATGATATTCAGAACGGATAAGAAGGTCACTCCTGCATTTCCCATATGCAGAATGCCAAAGAGACTACTAGAAATCGCGATCGCTAAAGGCAGATTAGTTCTTGCAGCAATCCGAGTCAGAAGCCAACCTCGCGTCGCTACTTCTTCCGTCCCCCCTTGCAGAAGCCAAAATGGAAATAATCCTAGGATAAAAAGCAAGGGCTCTAAACTGAGCTCATTTAACACAAAAGACCCGATGCCACTTACTTGGTAGACAAGTGCGATCACTCCCATTTGAACAAGTGAAATCATGATCCCCCAGACTAGATACTTGAGCCAATTTCTTTTTACAAAGCCTAAGCTTGATAAAGCATTCTTCTCTATGACCTTCACCCAAAAAATAAAGAGAAATAGTATGATTACAAAACTGAAAAGCTCATAATAGAGAAGATAATGGTAGAAAAATTCTTGAATACTTGCTGTCCCATTTCCTGGCGAAAAGAAGTCCACTAGAAAACCTATAACTAAGGAAAATGGCCCCACCAATTCACTACTAAGCCATAGGCCTCCTTCTATAAAAAGAGATGCTAATAATACATAAAATAGTGTAGAAATAAGAACTGGCCATGAGGTGTTAGTTTTTATATCCTGAATCATCTTTTCTTTCTTCATGATCAACCTCCATTTATCTGATAGTTCCATTGTAGCAAAGAAAATCTAGAGCCGCAATATCGTTTTATGTTAGAAAACCTAACATGAAAACCCGATTTTTCTTGCAAAGCAGACTATTTTCTGATATAATAGCTTTTGTAGAAAAACATAAGACCATTCATACTCGTTTTGGTATGAATGATTTGTTTTTTTTAGGCCATCCTTTGGTCAATGTGCTCATGGGTCAAATACCCAAAGAGAAAAGAATTAAAAGGAGACAGAAATGAAGAAAAAATTACTAGCATGTTTGCTGTTCTTATTTCCATTCGTTGCATTCGCTGGTCATGCTCATGCTGAAACGATCAAGGTCGTTTTCGACACAGCATATGCACCGTTTGAATTTAAGGATTCAGATCAAACCTATAAAGGAATTGACGTAGAGATCTTGGACAAGGTCGCTGAAATCAATGGCTGGAATTTGGACAAATCCTTCCCGGGATTTGATGCAGCGGTCAATGCAGTTCAAGCTGGTCAAGCGGATGCCATCATGGCAGGGATGACCAAAACAACAGAACGTGAAAAAGTCTTCACCATGTCTGATACTTACTACGATACAAAAGTTGTCATCGCGACTACGAAAGCCGATAAAATCACGAAGTACAGCCAATTAAAAGGGAAGACAGTCGGTGTCAAAAACGGAACTGCAGCCCAACGCTTCCTCGATAAAAACAAGGACAAGTACGGCTACAAGATCAAGACTTTTGATACTGGTGATCTCATGTACAACAGTTTATCAGCTGGTGCGGTCGATGCGGTGATGGATGACCAACCTGTTATTCAATACGCCATCCAAAAGGGGCAGGACCTAGCTATCAATATGGACGGGGAAGCAGTCGGTGGCTTTGCCTTTGGTGTAAAAAAAGGCGGTAAGCATGAAAAGTTGATCACTGAATTTAACAAGGCCCTCGCTCAAATGAAAGCTGATGGAACACTTGATGAGATCATCAAGAAATGGACAGGTGAAAGCCAATCATCAAGTAACAGTACCGTTCCAGAAACAACTACTTCTGCTGGTCAAAAAGCAACTCCTAAAAAATCAAAATATGTAATTTCAAGTGACTCATCTTTTGCACCATTTGTCTTCCAAAATGGAAAAAACAAATACACAGGGATCGATATGGACTTGATCAAGGCTATTGCCAAAGACCAAGGATTTACCATCGAGATTAATAATCCTGGATTTGACGCAGCGGTAAGTGATGTCCAATCCGGACATGCGCAAGGAATGATCGCAGGGATGACCGTAACAGATGCTCGGAAAGAAACATTTGATTTTTCTGAACCATACTACACGGCCAATTCTATTCTAGCCGTTCAAGAAAGCAGCAAGATTGATTCATATGATGACCTAAAAGGAAAGACAGTCGGTGTTAAAAACGGTACTTCCTCACAAAACTTCCTTGAAAAAAACCAAAAGAAATATGGTTACAAGATCAAAACGTTCTCTGATGGAGCTTCTATGTATGACAGTTTGAATTCTGGTTCTGTTGCAGCGATTATGGATGACGAACCTGTTATCAAATACGCTATTAAACAAGGACGTAAATTCAAAACACCTATCGAAGGGACTCCAAGTGGTCAACTAGCATTTGCCGTTAAGAAGGGTGAAAATCCTGAATTGATCGAAATGTTCAATAACGGTCTTGCGAACTTGAAGAAAAGCGGTCAATACCAAAAGATTCTCGATAAATACCTTAAAGCAGATAGCAAATCAAGTACTTCAAGTACAACAGCAGATGAAACAACGATCTGGGGCTTGCTCCAAAACAACTACAAACAATTGTTAAGTGGTTTGGGTGTGACTCTTGCCCTTGCACTTCTCTCTTTCGCGATTGCTATGGTGATCGGTGTTATCTTTGGGATGTTTAGTGTTAGCCCTTATAAATGGCTCCGCTGGACTGCTGAAATCTTTGTCGATGTTATTCGTGGGATCCCACTCATGATCCTCGCCGCCTTCATCTTCTGGGGAATTCCAAACTTGATTGAATCGATCACAGGTCACCAATCCCCAATCAACGACTTTGTCGCAGGTACCATTGCCCTCTCTCTCAATGCTGCTGCTTATATCGCAGAAATTGTCCGTGGGGGGATCCAAGCTGTACCGATTGGACAGATGGAAGCCAGCCGAAGCCTGGGGATCTCTTATGGTAAGACCATGCGCAAGATCATCTTGCCACAAGCAACCAAACTCATGCTTCCAAACTTTGTTAACCAATTCGTCATTGCCCTGAAAGATACGACTATCGTATCTGCGATCGGATTGGTAGAACTCTTCCAAACTGGTAAAATCATCATCGCTCGAAACTACCAAAGTTTCAAGATGTATGCGATCCTTGCCGTCTTCTACCTCGTGATTATCACCTTGCTAACACGATTTGCAAAAAAATTAGAAAAGAGGGTTAACTAATGGCTAAATTAAAAATTGACGTCCATGACCTCCACAAATACTATGGTGAAAATGAGGTCTTAAAAGGAATCTCAGCAAAATTCTACGAAGGGGATGTGGTCTGCATTATCGGACCGTCTGGTTCTGGTAAATCGACCTTCCTTCGTAGTCTCAATCTCCTCGAAGAAGTTACAAAAGGTCAAATTACAGTTAATGGATATGATCTAACCGATCCAAAAACCAATGTTGATTTGGTCCGTGAAAATATTGGGATGGTTTTCCAACACTTCAACCTCTTCCCTCACATGAGCGTCCTTGAAAACATCATGTTTGCGCCAGTAGAGCACAAACTGATGACCCGTGAAGAAGCTCAAAAAGTCGGTATGGAATTGTTGGAAAAAGTTGGACTCGCAGATAAAGCCGATGCCAATCCAAACAGCCTTTCCGGTGGTCAAAAACAACGTGTGGCTATCGCACGTGGACTTGCCATGAATCCAGATATTATGCTCTTTGACGAACCTACTTCTGCCCTTGACCCTGAGATGGTTGGAGATGTATTGAACGTTATGAAAGAGTTAGCAGAGCAAGGCATGACCATGATCATCGTTACCCACGAGATGGGATTTGCCCGCCAAGTAGCCAACCGCGTCATCTTCACCGCAGACGGTGAATTCCTCGAAGATGGCAAACCAGACCAAATCTTCGACAACCCACAACACCCACGTTTGAAAGAATTCTTGGATAAGGTTCTAAACGTTTAAAAAGATAAAATACCCTCGTGGTTTCTGAAGCATCTAGCAATTTTGCTAGATGTTTTTTTAGACGAAAAAAGAGGCTGGGACAAAAGTCCTAGCCTCTCAATTATTTTTGAATTGTCGAGCAAGACGCAGTGGTTGAGTGGGCTCTACTACGCTGATTTCATCAG
>NZ_CAUFJQ010000011.1 GCF_959025735.1 uncultured Streptococcus sp. | reverse complement strand
CGACAATCCAAAAATAATTGAGAGGCTAGGACTTTTGTCCCAGCCTCTTTTTCTTGTTCCTTCTAGCTTAAGGAAGAACATAGCCTTGATCATCCACGGTATGGGGTTGTTCAGAACTGTTATTCTCTCTCAAGGCTTCCAAATCTTGATCCAAAATCGAATTGTAGTCTGTACTACCTTCACGGGTTACCCGAGTCGATACTTGGCGCAAGAGTTTTTCATTGAGATTGCGGACCCAGCGACCATTACTATGGTCATTGGCACGCATATAATTCCCTTTCACAATCTCTCCATAAAGGGCTTCATTGACTTGGTAACCTTGCTTACGCAATCCTAACAGACCGATCTCCACGATCTCATCTGGGCTGTAGTCTTCAAAATCAAATGTAGTCGGGATTCGGCTTTGTAGACCTGAATTGACCTGCAAGAAGTCGTGCATCTCTTTTGTGTAACCAGCAAAGATAATAACGATATCGCGGCGGTGGTCCTCCATAAATTTGAGGACTTCGTCCAAGGCTTCTTTCCCAAAATCGTCATTTAAACCGGTATAGAGCGTGTAGGCCTCATCGATAAAGAGGACCCCACCCAGTGCACTCTCCAAAACTTCACGCGTCTTCAAGGCTGTTTGACCTTGGTAGCCTCCAACCAGATTGCTCCGCGATACTTCGATGAATTTCTTCTGCTTGATAACCCCTTTTTGGAAGAGGATATTGCCCAAAATGCGGGCCACGGTGGTCTTCCCTGTACCAGGATTTCCAAGAAAGAGAGAGTGCAAGGTCGTATCTTCGACGATGCCACCTTGTTCAGCCCGTTTTTGATTGAACTCAGCCATGGCTACGAATTGTTCGACTTGCTCTTTCACCTTAGCAATTCCAACCAATCGGTTGAGGGCGGCCATCCCATCTTCTTCCTTGTCGGCTCCTGCTTGATACTTACCTTGGTTAAGAACAGCATCGATATCGCTATTGAGGATGGTCTCAATATCGTCAGAACCTTGGGCCACCACTCGATCTGCCATGGTCTTGGTCAATTGCTCATCCAGGTTACGGATCCAGCGACCATTGCTCTTATCTAGTGAGCCATCATAAGCCCGCTTAACATGCCGCGCATAGTAATCCCGGTCTTCTAGTTTGTAGTCTCCTTTGCTTAGGATCATTTCACCTAGTTGGACAATCTCATCTCCTGTGAAATCTTCAAAGATGAAATTATTTGGCACCCGAGAACGAAGGCCTGGATTGGTCTTTAAGAACTCCTCCATTTCCTTGGTATAGCCGGCAAAGATAATCATGATGTCGTCACGATTGTCCTCCATAAATTTGAGGATGGTATTGATCGCCTCGATCCCAAAGTCCGCACCGCTATCCTTTTTATCCAAGCTATAGGCTTCATCAATAAAGAGGATGCCTCCTCGCGCTTTTTCAAGCAGGGCTTGGGTCTGTTCAGCTGTTCCTCCAATATTCGAAGAAATCAGATCGGACTCCGTTGCTTCCACGAAACGGAATTCTTCCCCTGAGAGGACACCCGCATCAAAGAGAACCTGTCCCAACAGACGGGCCACAGTGGTTTTCCCTGTACCAGGATTTCCCATAAAGGCCGCATGCAAGGTTTGCTTTTCAGGAGCCTTGCCACTGGCGATTCGTTTCTTGTTAAATTCCACCATGTTGATCATTTTCTTGATCTCATGTTTGACTTTTTCAAGACCAATCAGGCTATTGAGTTCTTGAAGAGCATCTTGTTTCTTCTCTGGTCCAGAGTCTCTTGCGGTGGTTGGAGCCACCGTTGCATCCGTCGCCTGTCCCGTAGGAACGACTTGCGCATTGCCTTTCGCCACTTCTCTGCCAACAAGATAGTCACAGTCATCCTCGATTTCCTTGGTCAGATCACGCGCATCGCCCTGCCTATAGGTCACGGTACCCACCTTCGCAAAAGCTCCACCTTGAAGCCGTATATTAGGATCCGCAATCTTATGACAAATCATATGCTCAGCCATCAGCACACCATCATCAAAAACTCCAAACGAAATGGTTTCGGCATTCTCATTCAAGAAGGTCGTTTCACCAGTCAGGGAAGCAAAGGACTCTTCATAGACGCATAAAAATTCTGTAAAAGTAGCCTGGTGAGCTCGGATCATACTATTGAATGAATTGATGGAGGTGATACGATCGGAATCCGAATTGAATTGAACATTATTATCAAGACAGACCCCAGTACCAGTAGGCAACTCAATTTTACAGTTTTCAGACTCCCAGATGACATTCCTCAACCAAACTGGTGGAAAGTCCTTTTCCAGATCCCCGCCTGTAATCGTTGAATTTTTTGCGATCACTTCTGAGTCCTTGGCATGGATCGTATTATTCCCAAATATTTCAATATGGACATTTTCTAAGGTCAATTTAGATCCTTCTGACAGATCAATCTTAGAAAAAATCGTTGAATTGCGAATAGACAATTCCGAAGCGGACATACCGATGGCACTTTGGTGTTTTTCCGGAACCTTCATCCCGACTCCTTCCAGTGTCAACTTCGAATGCGTATCCATATAGATAAAAAATTCATTATTTGTTGGAGTGGTTGCTTCAAAATAGACCTGTTTACAGGTGATAGCTGACTCATTCCATAAGGTCAAGGCAGTATAGTCCCCACCAACTTTAAACCACAGATCTTCAAATGTCACCTGAGCTCCCTCTACAAATCGGAAGGAAGCCTCAATCGTGTTGTTAAACATGCGCCCATTTCCATTTGGATTTGGAACCACATGCCCCACAAAATGAAGGCTCTTGTTGATCACAATCACCTTATCTGTCGGCCATTGAAAGACATACCCATTTTCAAACTCGATGGTATCTCCATCCTGCGCTTTTTGAATCGCATCCATAAAGTTCCAGCTATTGTTGTAAGGCCCCACTAAATATCTTGCCACGCGCTTCTCCTTTGTTTCATCTTTTCTGTTTCCTTGTTATAAACACTTGTTACTAAAAATTGTAACACAATCCAGTACCAAAGAAAACACTTATCAGATCTGAAAGGACTGAAAAACCTCTATTTTCAACAGGAAAATAGAGGCTATCAGTTAATCTTTCAAGGCTGAAAACAAGCTGGCTAGAGCAATCGCTCCTGAGAGCATGGCAGTGGAAAGGAGCAGCACATTGTCTGCCACTTCTAGCTTGTACTCAAAGACTTTTTCAGCTGGTTTGTCTTCTGCAAAAATTTCTAACTTCATGTTCTCCTCCTTTGTTTCTAGAACAAATCACTGTGACTTCCTGTCCTCAGCAAATTTAAAATCAATTCATCCTTATCTACTTTGTAAACCAAAAGCCAATCCGGCTGGATATGACACTCCCGAACACCTTGGAAATGATTGGAGTTGGTCAGTTGATGGTCACGATATCTAGCAGGAAGTTCTTTTTCTTGAACCAGAAAATGTAAAACTTCTTCTAACAAGTCTGCCTTCAAACCTCGCTTCATTGCCAACTTAAAATCTTTTTTAAACTGTTTATGATAACGAATCTTAAGCACGCAAGTCCTCCATCAAGTCTGTGACTGATTCAAAGGGTTGACTCATATTCCGATTTTGCTCTACATCCGTTACGACTTGAAGCAACTTCCCATGATCGTCTAATCGAACATCAAAAGGTAAGCCCTGATATTGAATAGCCTGACGAAGGAAAATATTGATAGCCGTGGTCATATCCATCCCTAAATGATTAAATACCAGTTGGGCTTGCTCCTTAACCTCACTATCCAAACGGATACTCATGCTCGTCTTTGACATATTCTCACCTTCTTTCTATCTTTTATTGTATCAAAAAAGAAGGCTATTGTAAATCCATCGGATATACAATGGATAGCTGTAAACTAAAATATAGTAAAGAAATAAAATTAGTATCCCAAATATGGGAGATCTCAGCCTGAGTTTTAGTTTTAGAATATAATGTTGCTATCATATATTAAGAGGTGAAAAATATGAAGCAGATTACGAAACAATATAAATTACTATATTTCTTGCTTATTTTATTAAGTCTGACAAGTGCTCTTTTAATGACATTCTTCTCTCTCCAATTAGGAAGAATACTTGATAGTATATCTAATTCAAATAGTGGATTACTCTTTCATATCACTATTTGTGTAAGTTCGATTTTACTGTGGTTCTTGATTTCTTGTTCCTATTCCTATCTTAAAAACCAATATGTAAAAAAAGTTATTTTAGATCTAAAAAGGCGTCTCTTATTACATTATTTATCGCGTGAATTTAACCAAATTGACAACCGTAACCATTCAGATTTCTTAAATAATATCACCAAAAACAGTGACCTTATTCAAGAAAATTTATTAATCCCTAAAATCTCTCTAATTGCAAATTTAGGGAGCCTTATCATGAGTGTGGTTGCTATTATTTATATAGAATGGCGATTAGCATTAGTCTTTCTTTTATTGTCGAGTATAACGATTTTTCTATCACAAATTCCTGGAAAGTTAATGACTAAATCAACAAATAATTATTCTCTACAAAATAATCACTATTTGTCAAAAATGACAAACTTTATTAATGGTTTTGAACAAATTAAGTTATTAAATATTCAAAGCTGGACCCAAGAAAAAATTCAGGAAATCAGTTTAGAATTTGAAGAGTCCAGAAAAACATATCAATTCTTAAAAGACTTAGCTTCAACTACTGGAATTTTACTAAGTTTTGGCTCTCAACTATCCTGTATGGTTGCTGGTATCTTTTTTGTAAGAAATAACTTACTGACTATTGGATTACTAGTAGCAAGTATTCAATTATTAAACGGTGTTTTTGCTCCATTACAATCTATTCTTTACAATAAAAATTTAATCAGCAGTAGCAAGTCCATTATTGATAATATCCAAGAAAATTTATATGAGACAAATCATGAAATTTTCCATAAAACAAAGACAATTGATTGTGATAACATTTCGACCATTTCTATTAGCCAATTACATTATGAAATTGAAAATAAAATATTATTTGATCATTTTTCCTATGAATTTAAAAAAGGCAAACGCTATGCGATTATAGGTGCTTCAGGAGCTGGGAAAACAACTTTAGTAAAATTAATACTAAACTATTATTCCAAAAATCTTTATGATGGGGAAATAAAAATCAACGGAAAACAGAATATTGATATTCCCTCAGAGGAGTTATATAAAGATATTGCATTTGTGCAAAAAAATAATTTTCTGATTGAAGGAAATATCCTAGAGAATATCAAACTGTCCAGAAACCTTTATTTAACTGAAAAATTAAGAAAAGCCTTAGGATTTAATGAAGACTTCCTTAATAAGAGTCTATCTCAATCAAATCAAACCATTTCAGAAGGAGAAAAGCAACGAATTGATTTAGCTAGGTTTTTAGCCAAACCATATTCTGTATATATTTTTGACGAACCTACAAGCAACCTTGATCCAATAAAAGCCAAAGCAATGATGGACTACATTCTATCCATTAAAGATGCAATTGTTATTGTCATTACTCATGATCAAAATCCAGAAATATTGGAAGAGTTTGATCACGTTATTACCCTATAGATAAATGGCCTAGTCTACTAAATGAATGATGTGTTTCTCAAAGTATTCTTTGTAATTTTTGTAGATTGTTTTATTGAAGAGTTCGAAAATTTTTAAAGCTTCTTCGATTTTTAAAAGTGATTTTTGATTATGATAGAATTTCAGTTCCAAATATCCATCTAAATACAGCAAAATAGTTTGTTCAAAAAAATCTGTGGAATCCGCTAATATATTCTTCGTAGCCTGTTTTAAAAATAAAGATTCCTCATATAAGTCGTTCTCAATCATTATAATCAAAGAATTGAGAAGTAGTTGAATGAGAGATTGTCTATTTTTAGGTATAGAACTATACAACTTCCCTTTTTTGAGCACCTCTTTGGCATATCTAAATAATAAATCTGGAGATAGAACACGACAGCAATTTCCAAGGATGAGCGTTTCGTAATAACCCCAGTTTTCAACAGAAAATAAATAGTTTGTAAGATAAGAGGCGTCTTGACGACTCAATTGATGATTCTTATCCATTCCCGAAACAATACTTTCAATGAAAATAGCATTTAATTTATGGTAATGAGAATTTGTCCTATGAAAAAGTTCTATTTCTTTCTCTACCATATCTAGTAATGCTTGAGAATCTTCATTATATGCGGCCTGTTTAACAGAAGCTATTAAGGTATTAAAATCCGAAGGTTGATAATGATTACAGATAAGCAGAAATTCTTCTAGTGTTACTCCTATTCTTTCAAGAAGATACAATAACTTAAAGACAGAAATCTCTGTTTCTCCTAATTCAAATCTAGATATTTGAGATTTTGAAATTTCAGCACCTGCTAATGAAGAAATAGAAATTCCCTTTTCTTCTCTTATTTTCCTATAAGTTTCACCTAAAATCATACTTATCTCCATTCCATATCGAAAAGTTATTAAGGTATAGCAAACACTACTTCCGTTAAGCCTACTCTTGTTTGAGAGTATCATTATTAATAATTTATAGCGATCATTTTTGATAATTTCAATATATAACTTCCTAAAGTTTTAGTCTCTGGATAAAAACTTATTTATATTCTATCATATCTAAAAACCAGCAGAAATGAAAATCATAAAAATCATCTCTACTGGTTTTACTGTTAAGTCTTAATTAGATGAAACTTGATCAGCTTTTATGAATGGATTTCTTCCATCAAAACAAATCATCAAACAAACTCAACTGATTATCCTCTGGCATATTGCCAAGAATGCCCATCTCATCCATCTTTTCAACCAGGGTGGACGAGACGCCGCCACGCTTACGGAGCTCCGTCTTAGAAAGGAATTCTCCTTCTTCACGCGCCCGCACGATCTGCTTGGCAACGTTCTCTCCTAGACCATCCATGGCGACAAATGGTGGAATGAGGGTGTCCCCATCGATCAAGAATTCTGTTGCCTGACTGCGATAGAGGTCGAGCTTGCCAAACTTGAAGCCACGCTCCCACATCTCATTGACAATCTCAAGGGTGGTGTAGAGGTCGATCTCTACGTTGGAAGCTTCGTTGTTCTTGCGTTTCTCAGCGATTTCCTTCATCCGCGCTTTCACGGCTTCAAGGCCTGCCCCCATGGTCTTGATGTCAAAGGCCTTGGCCCGAATCGAGAAGTAAGCACAGTAGTAATAAAGTGGATGATGCACCTTAAAGTAGGCCACACGAAGGGCCATCATAACATAGGCCGCCGCATGGGCTTTAGGGAACATGTACTTGATCTTCCCACAGGACTCGATGTACCATTCAGGGACATTGTTTTCCTTCATGGCTTGGATGTAGCCATTGCGCTCTTCTTCTGAGATCTTGAGCCACATCCCTTTCCGCACGCGCTCCATGATGGTAAAGGCCATCTTAGGCTTGAGACCCGCGTGCATGAGGTAAACCATGATGTCGTCCCGACACCCGATAACGGTCGATAGATCGGCAATGCCCGCCTTGATCAAGTCTTGGGCATTTCCCAACCACACATCGGTACCGTGAGACAGACCAGAGAGCTGAAGTAACTCTGCGAAGGTCGTCGGATGGGTCTCTTCGACCATGCCCCGAACAAAGTTGGTCCCAAACTCTGGAATCCCCAACATCCCTGTCGGCGTTCCGATCTGCTCGGCTGTCACCCCTAGCACTTCCGTCCCAGAAAAGAGGGCCATGACCCCTGGATCATCCATTGGGATATCGTTCGGATCAATACCTGACAAGTCTTGAAGCTTGCGAATCATGGTCGGATCATCATGTCCCAGGACATCGAGCTTGAGGACGTTCTCATCGATATCGTGGAAGTTAAAGTGAGTGGTCTGCCATTCAGCTGTCACATCATCTGCCGGATACTGGACCGGAGTAAAGTCATAGACATCCATATAGTTTGGAATAACAACGATTCCCCCTGGGTGCTGACCGGTCGTCCGTTTGACCCCAGCTGCACCGAGAGCTAAGCGCTCGACCTCGGCATCTCGATAGTACTTGCCAAAATCCCGCTCATAGCCCTTTACAAAGCCGTAGGCAGTCTTAGCGGCGACTGTACCTACCGTTCCTGCCCGGAAGGCATATTCTTCCCCAAAGATATCCCGAACATCCAAGTGGGCACTTGGCTGGTCTTCCCCTGAGAAGTTCAAATCGATATCGGGTACCTTGTCTCCATCGAAACCAAGGAAGGTTTCAAAAGGAATATCCTGTCCATTTTTGCTGAGCTTGTGGCCACAGTTTGGACAATCCTTGTCCGGCATATCAAAACCAGATCCATAAGAACCGTCGGTGATGAATTCACTGTACTGGCACTGGCTACAAACATAGTGAGGCGAAAGCGGATTGACCTCGGTGATCCCAATCATGGTCGCGACAAAGCTGGATCCGACAGATCCACGAGATCCAACCAGGTAGCCCCGCTCATTGGAACGGTGCACCAGCATTTGCGATGCTAGATAAATCACGGCAAATCCATTCCCCAAGATAGAGGTTAGTTCCTTTTCAATCCGCAGATCGACAATATCAGGGAGCGGATTACCATAAATCTCAAAGGCTCGCTTATAGGTCAATTCCGCAACCGTTTCTTCGGCCTTGTCGATAAATGGCGTATAGAGGTCCCCCTTGACCACTTCGACCGGCTCAAAGGTCTCTGCGAGTGCATTGGTGTTTTCAATAACAATCTTGCGCGCCAAGTCTTCTCCCAAAAAGGCAAATTCGTCCAGCATTTCATTGGTAGTTCTGAAATGCGCTTTTGGCAGAGGCGCTGGCTGGGCATCTTCTCCGTGCCCAATGGTCCGGTTGATCATGGCCCCTTGACCGAGACTACGGACAATGATCTCCCGATAGATCTCATCTTCCGGCTCCAGATAGTGGACATTTCCTGTCGCAAGAACGGGCTTGCCGAGACGATCCCCCACTTCGATCAAGCTCTTGATAATGGTCTGGAGCTCGTCCATGTCCTTGACCTGCTCCTTGGCAATGAGGGGCGCATAGATAGCCGGTGGCATAACCTCGATAAAGTCGTAGTACTTAGCCACTTCGACTGCCGCATCCACACCTTGCGACATGACCGCATCAAAGACTTCCCCTTCTGAGCAGGCCGATCCGAGGATCAAGCCCTCGCGGTGGGCGTCCAGCACAGTCTTGGGAATCCGAGGGACTCCTTCGAAATACTTGGTCCCAGAAAGTGAGACCAGTTTAAACATGTTCTTAAGGCCGGTCTGATTCTTGACATAAAGAGTCGCATGCTTGACTCGAGCCTTCTTATAAGAATTTTCATCGATCAAATCGATATTCAGATCCTTGAGATTGGTCACCCCGTGCTTTTCAGCGACATCTTTGATGAAGATAAAGAGCAGGCGCCCCGTCGCTTCCGCATCGTAGTTGGCCATGTGG
Source organism: uncultured Streptococcus sp. (assembly GCF_959025735.1). Classification (GTDB taxonomy): domain Bacteria; phylum Bacillota; class Bacilli; order Lactobacillales; family Streptococcaceae; genus Streptococcus. The sequence goes on along the minus strand of NZ_CAUFJQ010000011.1, from coordinate 17,693 downwards.
TGATGCTCCAAGCCTACCCCAAAGCGCTTGGTCAATGGCCCCAAACCATGCCGTTTAAAATCTGGATAGAGGTTGCGGGCGAATTCCAGGGTATCGATGACCGGTTGAGTGATCTTGGGAAGACCATGACGCTCATAGTTGGCATTCATGAAGCCCACGTCAAAGGTGGCATTGTGGGCAACGAGAACCGTTCCCTCACAGAAGGCCTGAAACTCCTTCAAGACCTGTACCAAGGGCTTAGCCCCCCGAACATGCTCGTTGGTGATCCCTGTCAATTGGGTCGTAAAGGCGGACAGAGGATGGCCCGGATCGATAAATTCGTCAAATTCCTCAATGACATTGCCCTTGTACATCTTAGAAGCAGCGACCTGAATCAAGTCATTGTAGATGGCTGACAGTCCTGTCGTTTCCACGTCAAAGACCACATAAGTCGCTTCATTGAGGTCCAGATCCACCTCGTTATAGGTGATGGGCACCTTATCTTCTACGATATTGGCTTCCATCCCATAGATCAGCTGGATCCCAGCCTTCTTGGCTGCTTTAAAGCCATGCGGGAAACTCTGCACATTGCCATGGTCAGTGATAGCCACCGCCTTATGCCCCCACTCAGCTGCCTTGGCGATCAGCTCTTCGACTTCCGGCAGGGCATCCATAGTCGACATATTGGTATGCGCGTGGAATTCCACCCGGCGCTCACCCTCTGGCATCAGGTCCTTGCGGGCATAATGCACGACTTCTTGGATGTCTTGGACATTCATGGTCAAGTCGCGCGTGAAATTGTTCATTTCGATATTTCCCCGCACCCGGAGCCAGCTGTTCTTCTTGATCATGTCAAACTTCTGAGCTTCTTCCTCATTTTTGACCCATTTCTGAAGGGAAAAACTCGAGGTATAGTCGGTCATCTTAAAGCTGATCAAGACCCGACCGGTTCGTGTCACCTTGTGCTCCACGTCAAAGACCACACCCTCAAAGACAATCCGATTCTCTTCTGTTGTGATCTCGATCATCGGAGTGATCTCAGCCTTGTCTAGCTTAGGTTTAGCCGCAGCCTTCTTAGCCTTGAAATCAAAGGCTGGCTTTTCTTCAACCGCTGGTGGCGGAGCCATCTGGGCCAAGGATTCCATAGCCCGCAAGGTCTCTTCATTGGCCGCTTGGAAGATCTTTTCATTTTCCTCCTCAAAGCGCGCCACTTCCTGCTCTGTCAACTCCTCATCAGACTCCACCCGACAGGTGAAATGCGGAAAACCAAAGGCTTCCAACTGTTTGGCAAGATTGGGTAAATGGTTCTTACGAAAATGCTCCGTATCAACCGAAGAAGGCCCTGAGATGATCAATTCCTGCCCTTGTGCACGCACCTGCAAGTCTTGGTAGAGCCCCTTAAAGCCTTGACTAGCGCAAGGGCCTTCCTCAAAGACCTCACGATAGTAAGCCTGCAATAAATCCGCAGAAAAGTCCTGATTGGCCACTTGGATGGTAAAGGTCGCCTGGTTTCCTGTCTTTGAAAATTCGTCCTTCAAGCGCTGGCGCAATTCCTTAAACAAAGCAATCGGCAAGACTTCCGCAAAAGCAAAGCGGAACTCCCAGACCCGACTGACCTTGTGCACCACGACTTCTTGAATCTCCGCATGCAAAAAGGCACTGGAAGATCGCATCTCCAGCGGCATATCCAGCTGATCCATTAAAATTTCAAAGGTGTTGGACATTGTTTCTCCCTTGATCTTGATTCTTTTGCTCGCTTTTGACTAGCCTGATTCTAAGTAAAAACAGACCATTCAAAAACATTCGTAACCCTTATTTTATCACAATTTAAGGATTAATTCGAGGGAGAAGTGAAGACAAAAAAAACACCGATAGGACGGTGATTTCTCTTCATATCTGGCTAACACTCACTCTCCACTTGTTGCTTCTGTTTCTGAGCTGGAACTTGGTGTCCGCAGCAAGTCCTTCATCTGAGACTGGACCGCTTCTCTTGAGCTTTGTTCTTGCTTTTGGATATTCTCCACAACTGGCTGCAATTTCTGCTGGATTTCCACTTTTTCCACTTGCTCTTTTTGCGCTTGAAGGGTTGGGCGGTACATGGCAAAGAAAGAACTAATGACCACTAAAAAAGAGAACCAATTCGGTTCTCTCCAGGTTGTAATTTTTTATCAACTCACTACAGTTGATAAAGAGCCAAACAAGTTCCACGCAGGCTATTTCAATGGCGATACATAATCATCTGGAAGTTTGCCTCTCCAGTCAATCCACATTTGCTCAGCAATCGGAATTAATTTTTCAAGTTCTTCTTTAGTAAATAAATCTCTAGTTTCAGGTAAATCAATTAAAGATGTAGGGCTCTCTTCTATGAATCGTTTCTCACTAGCTCTCTTTTCTTCTTCCGTCGGTGGCCAACGATCATTCTGTGCTTTAAAATCAATTTCACGTGCCGTCCTCTTGCCTAATAAATATTCATTAAAATCAGAAGGATTAATTTCAAAGACACGACGAACCGAAGCTATTCCAAACTCTCCGAAAGTGTAATATTTCCCTTCATGTGTTCGAAAATCATATCCTTTCGGTGACTCAATTTTATCAAAGGTATCAAATTCTTCCCATGTTATTTTAGTTAAACTCATTTTAATCGCCTCCTAATTTTCTAATTGTAAATTCTCCCCACGGAACTTCATCAATGACTGCTTCCGGCATATTTCCTGGGAAGGTCTGTCCTCCTGGTTTCCAAAAACCATCAAAAGCAGAATCTTCATTTCCGCTTGGAATTCTTAGATTTTTTATAGATTCTGGTGGAATTTCAATAGCTACAGGGGAAGAGCCTAAGTCTCCTCGATGTAGCCCTAATATGTCTTCCAACAATTCCGGATCTCCCTTAGTCACTTTAATCAATGTTTCGCCAGCTTCTTTAGGCATAACAAAGGCAACATGATCTTTTGGATTACCAATTGCTCCATTATTGTATCCACCTTCTTCGGGTGTGAATTTCTGAAATTTAATAGCTCCATTCTCAAATTGTTGTCTGTGTGCTTCTATGTATTCTGAACTATAAACCTTTTCGATGTTTGGACGATCATTTTTCGGTATTGATAATACACTTTTAGCTGTGTTACCAGGGCGATATTCCACCTTAGGTGCATTCTTAGAAATATTAAAAATTAATTCCCTTTCCGCAGGAGATAATTTATTAAAGACTTTCTCTATATATCTTTCTCGAGTTGAAAAGTCTTTAAACCCTGAACTCTCCCTTGCAAGTTTACTTTCTTCAAGATTCTTCAGGATTTGTTCTTTGTTATACTTCGGCCCTTCGACATCGTGGACATCTTTCACCTCTGGTACATCCAATTCAACCTTCGGTTTAACTGTTCCTACATGATCAACAGCCTCGCCCTTTATAGTAGATAAATCTTTCGGTTTTGTCAACACATCAATATCTGGTTTCTTAGATTTTGGAACCATAGTTGTTGTTCCAGCCACTGCTTCAACTGGTTTGATTTTTGGCACTTTTACATCAACTTTAGGTTTTACTGGCACCTCCAGATCCACCGTTTTAGCTGGCTTGAGTTTTGGTATTTTCACATCCGTATGAGTATTGGGAACTGTAGCTGTATCAGATATATTTATTTCCTTAACGATTTTTGAAGTATCGATTTTAGGTCTAGAAATTTTAGTCATAGCTAACTGAAAGATCCCCAAATTATCGAGAAGGTCAATTGTTGCAGTCGCAACATCTGTTGTACCTTTCACCCATCCATAATTCTTAGCCACAAATATTTCGTCTTTGGTTGCTTTTTCCCCTGTTGATGGATTTTTCCCTGTTTTTAAAATATATTGATTACGTTTATTCATATAATCTGGATCACGCCAATCAATAGGTTGCTTTTTCATCAGTTCATTGAAACGATAATATTCATAATCCTTTTTCGCTTTATCTGCATCTGATCCAATAATATAATCGAACTCAATAGATGTACGACCAGTCATAAATTCAATATGTTCTGAACTAAGCTCCGCTAATGTTTTTGAATCAATCTTCTTTTTATCCGATGCTCGAAGATTTGCAAACATTTTCTTTTTATCTGTTCTTTCTTGTAAAGTGTCCTCTCCACTAGACTTTTTAAGGTTATAAACTCTATAAATATATGCCGCTTCTTGTAGAGTAACACCGCCTTTTGTATATACATACTGGCCAGTATTAAGATAGCGTTCGTAGTCTTTCACAGCATATCCATAGCTTTCTTCTAAATTTGCAAGGCTTGACTGACTAATTTTATTTTCAAACTTTCGATTTTTCAAAGATTTAGATACTGATTTCGGTACTGAAACATCTGGATAATCTTTATAATAATTTATTAAAAAGTCAAGCTCTCCTGCATTTAATTCTTTGCCCTTATTTGCTTTTCCAATAATCTTCTTATAATTTTCCTGTCTCTCTACTGTACTCAATATAACCGTATTTATTTCTAAATCAGGATATTTTGCCGCAAATTCTTTGGCAAACTTTCTTTCGTCACTAGTTAATTGTTTTCCTTCAACAACTTTATCTACAACTACTCTATAACGCATCTCCTCAGCTTTTAAAGATCGCACTTCTTTGGTATATTGTAGAATTTCCTGATCTACCACTCCTGGATACTCACTGTTATACCGTTCAATTGCTGTAAGATCCGATTCTGTTAGCTCCTCTCCGTTATATAATTTCTGAAGAGCCTTATCATAGGATTCTTGTAGGTTAACTGCACGAGCTTCCCATTTTGTTGCAACAGTGGTAGCCCAATCCGTACTTGTTGTACATTCAAAAGTTCTAGCACCAAAAGAGACACCTAGGGTATGTTCTGCAGAAGCGATTGTTGCCGTAGCATCATTTGCTGCGGTGCAGGCTGAAGCAGAAGCAGTATCAAAGGCTCTTAAGTGCTCTAATTTCTCAGTAGCCACCCTAATTTGTTCATCCAGTTCAGATGCTTGTTTACGTAATGATTCTAATGAAGCTTTCTGTGTATCAGTGAGTTTATCTCTTCGTTCAAAACTTGCAATAGAAGAACTAACTTGCATACTCCCTCTGGTTGCGTTATTAATTTCAGTTTGGAGCTCCTCCTCATCCAAACTCTCTGAACCACATAGCGCTGTATAGGTGTCAGCAAGGTAGTCTGCAGCGTCTGCAACAGCTTCAGAATATAAGATACAAGCTTGATAATAGGAAACCATAATTCCTGACGCATAAGTACGCGCAGCATCATAACCATCTCCTTGTAGTTCATATGAGCCACTAAATGTACTGAAAGCATTGATCAGTTGCTTGTAGCCTGCTACACGCGCTTGAGAAGCGCTTGAAGTTGTAGAGGACATCGTCTGAAGGGCACCGTAGTTTACTTTAACCATCTATCTCTTCCTTTCTCAATGCTTTACCGAACTATACAGTTCTTCGCTTCCTGTCCCTGTATGACTATTGATATATCCTGCAATCGAAGCATCTGTCGTCTGGAACTCTGCATGAATTCCATGGAGTACTTGGATAAAGTCGATCGCCCGCTCCTTTGCTTGCTCACCGGCATTTTTATCACCATCAATATTGGCTGACATTCCTTTCTGGCCTTGATAAACATTGCCATCATCTTTGGTCCCAGTAGCAGAGCTCACTGAATTTGACGCAGACACAATGCTATCCGCATAGGAATGAACTGTATCATTTGATTGAATTGCCATAGAAAATTACTGTCCTTTCGTTGAAGGGGGATGTTCGGTAAGGAAGTCGTTGAATACTAACGCTTTAAATAAAGTATTTATTGACCTATCCATTTTTTATTATTTACTATTACTAATAGCAAATTACTGTCACGAATCTCTACTTATCGTACATCCTGTTTCATTGTCTACTGTTGAAAAGTCGTTAGATTTAAAAAATAAATCTCCATCAAACAAGCCAAATATGAAACTCGGTCTTTCTTTAGAGCTTTCACCTCATGTATGACAAAGTCACATGAATGGTTACAGAAAACTCTATAAAGTTAGAACCATTGGTAATTCGTTCTATTTGCTTGAAGTTAACTTTGCCTTTTGCTTGGACTGAGCTCAGATCTTTAAAGTAACCTCACTCATCCAATACCATAATATTTTTAAGCGGTCTTTTCTTTCTTCATTTAGTTATGCGAAAACAAATACCACTAAAAAATATTACCTTACTATCATACCTGAAATTACTTTGAAAATCAAATTAATTACTAGTTAGAGAGAGTTAAGAGGATGAAAAAAGAGAGAACCGCGGTTCTCTCTAAAATCTATTTTGCTTCGCTTCTTTTTCAGCCAGCTCATTTAAGAGTTGAGAGCGTTTCTTTTGAACTATTTCAAGCTGGCGCTCTGTCTCACGATACTGCTGTTTAAGTTGCAACTCCTGCTCGTCTAAATCTAAAAAGAGTTTTCGAGTTGTCTCATCCATCTGTTCTAGTAGTTGGATATAAAAGGAGCGGTGAGAAGGTGTTACCCCCATCAAGAGTAGATCATTGAGCTGATAGAGAGCATCTCCTTGAGAATACTCAAGATCTTCACGCAACAGACGAAGCGCTTTTTGCTCATCTTGATTGTCCTCTAACTGCAGATCCAACCTCATCTGATCCTTGTAAAGTACGTCCAACTCCTCTTGTTGTCTATTTTGTTTTTCCATTGATAGGAGAACCTCCAATAGCTAAAATCACTAAAATACTTATCCGTTATTTGACAATACCTTTTTATATCCTGATTTTTCAGGTATAAAACATCTCACTTGATGTAATTACCTTCAGAAATAACTACTCTTTCATAAAATAGGTTATGCTATGCAGGGAAATCGTTGAATTGTGAATTTATATGTTCTACCATTTTGCGACGGTGGAAACGATCTGAAGAATTTTTCCCATTAGAAACAAAGTGATCCTGTCTTTGAGATCTTGTACCAAATGGTATTTCTTTTATTCCGCCATCAATCATTCCTTCTAATTCTTTATCCGATTTTTTAAATGCATCTGCTATTTTATCTAAAAATGTATTAAGACCTTCAACTACAATAACAAGATCTTTTGCACTATTTCCAACAGCTTTTAAAGCGGTATCTAACTCATGAGCTGACTCATCCTCTAATATACCAACCGAAAAACTATCGCTCCCATTTCCCGCATAATTCTCTAAATAAACTTGAACTGACTGAATTTCTTCCGATTTAATTAACTTTTTCGACATTTTTTCTCCTTCTATAAGTGATCTCGATGTTTTTCGTACCACTCCCTGTATTCTTTATAAGTATTTATCGGAGTTTGCTCATTTGTCTTTGGATCTGTTGCAATAACATTTAATTTATCCTGACCAACTGGCGCAAACCAATGGCGCATATCTTGGAAAATAGCTTCCGGATCATTGTATTCTCCTTTGCGAACTACAATCTGTCCTCCTTTTTCTAATTTATCAAAGATTTCTGGAAACTCTTTGATAAAATTGAAAGAGTCATTCTTCAATCCGTTTTTATTTTTGTCATAGCTTAGATAAAACGATGTCGTAATTCCGTTTTTTTCTAAAATATCATCTAAATTAGTATAAAAGAAAGAAAAAACTTTATTACTTCTTTTTGCTTGTTCCATTAACTTATCTTCAGGAAGGGCCACTTCTATCTGCTCTGTGTCGACATCTAAAGCAATCTCTTTCTTATCTTCCTTATTTTCCTTATTTGTTATGGAAAAAACTAAATAATCTCTCCCGTTAACTGTATAATCTCTTGTCGAGTAAAAACCCAATTTATAATCCTGATTATATTTTTGTATAAGTTTGACAACATCAATCCTCTTCGGAGAATTGTTTATATGATTGAGATCATAGACATTTACGGATAATTCAACTAACCGACTGTTCCCTTTACCAACAAATTTTGCATCACTTGTGACAAAGTGATTGGATAAAACATCTGCCGGAATTGAGTTCTTTGTTTTATAGTATACATAACGATTTTTTGATCCAAAAGTTTCAATCTTTTCTACCTTTGTTTTAACAATCTGTACTTCGTGGTCTTCCTTCCACTGAATATATTTAGGCCAGGCGTAGGAATAAGCAGAGTAGGCAAAGAGAGCTAACAAAATCAAACTCACAATCACCTTAGTTCGAAAGCTGAGGGCCTTTAGGTATTTCATTAGATAAAAATCCTCCTTCTGATATATTTTGATAAACATTAGTATAATCACTAACTAATTGCTCACGAGTATATTGTTGACCTTGAGAATCAATAAGTTTATTATTATTACTCAATTTATCTAGCCCCTTCCAGACTTGATCAGCTCCTACTTTATCAACCGTTATATCTCCATTCCCAAGTAGATAATTTTTTACATCATCTGTTAAAATACCGTCATCGGTCGGCACATCCATTAGAGCACTTTGGGAATCTTGCATTGATTGTAAAGACTCTTTAATACTTTGTCCTTTCTCCAATGCTTTATGAAATGCTGGGGCTTTTAGTCCTGATCTATCCATATCATGAATCTGTAAAGCTGCCTGAAGATCATATTGAGGTGTGAAACTGGTGGATTTGTATTCATAATTCCCATCAACTGCGTGGTAAACCGAACGTCCTCCAATATCAAACAATTTATTTTTTACACCTTCTTTACTTTCATCTATCTTCTTCACTAGTTCATTAGAAGTTTCAAAATATTTACTCACAGCATGAAGTGCATCCAAAGTCACACCTGCTGGTTTAGCCATTTTACCAGAAAAATAATCCTTATTATTTCTTGCAGCATCAACATAATCGGATACTTCATCCTTATATGTGAAGACATCTGAAAGTACAGTTATTCCCATTGCAGCCATTGGCCCATAAGGACCTGCTGCAGCAGAAGCACTCATCTTCATAACATTTGACAAAAACTCCAGTCCAGCCTTATTTCGTCTCTCGTTTAGTTGACGTAATCTCTCTGTATATTGATCTCCACTAACTGAAAATTCTTTTTCATAACTATTTACATTTACCTGTCCATTACTTCCAACCTGATGTCGTACCAATTTAAAAGTTAGTCCTTGAGGAGTGAGGTTAAGAGATTTCGTATCTATAACATTTGCTATCACTGATTCTCCCATTGATTGAGGAATTCTGTTTGTTCCTAGTTGATAAACATTCATTCCTTCAAACAACCCTGTCAAAGAGTTTGCTAAGAACAGTTTGTGACGTATATTAGCCAACTCAGGTTCAGATTTCAACAACTCCTCTTTATACTTCTCATAATCCTTAACAGATCCATTTAAAGGAAACTCTGGCTTACTATCAAATGCTTGTGCAATAAGCGATAAGCCATATCTATCTCCTCCTTTAATTAATTTTTCTGTATAGGTTGCTACGTCTGATGAATTCTGCGCCTGTAGAGCATCTAAAAAGGTTTTTAAGTTTGAGAAGTCAGTCTTACCTTTTTGAATACGTTCTACTTCCTCATACAGGAAACTATAAGCAATTGTCATCATATTTTCGCTAACATGTGTCGCATTTACTTTTCCAAGATCCTTATAGGGATTAGGAGAATATAAAGCTTCAACAATTTTACCATCTCCTGCATCACTAATTGCATCAATAGCTTTCAATTGTTCTACTGTCGTAATCCGCTTTTCAGCAATAGCTTTAACTACTGCACTTGGATCCAAATCTCCTAGATATCGTGCATGATTTAACGCTACTTGAATAGCCTCTAAATTTGCCTTAACTTTTTTTAAACCATCTAAAAATTGAACAAAATACCCTTGAATAATTTCGTCAGTCTGTACTCGAGTACTACCAGACTGTTCCAATTCTTTAGTAGCATCTTGACATTCAGACTGTACAGAAATTTTCACTTGACTTAATATTGTTGCAGCTGTAGCAAAATAGGAATCTAATTTTTTCTGAATAGCTTCTATTTTATTTTTTTGGTCTACTATTAGTTTATTTTTTACACCTTCTGCACCTTCACCGCCGTCCTTCGACCAAACTTCCTTTTCAAATCCCAGACCGTTAAGTAAAGCTTCATAATTCACCATAACAGAGCCAAAATCATCGAGGTAAGAAGGATAATCATTGAATACTACCTTTTGAATTTGATTTAACTTATTGACAAACTCTGCAATAGCTACTCCCTCATTCCCTGATACTTTTAATTCGAATTTTTTATATGCATTAGCTATACCTGACTCATATTTTTTTGCTACTTCCTTCATATTTTTCCCTAACAAAGCAAGTTGAGTCATATCATTAACAGTAATAGTTGACATTAATTCCCCTTATTTCTCAAAAAATCATAATAACATGGCTGCCTCGGATTGCAACTCTCGGTATTTTGCATTTAATTCCTCAATTATTGTGGATCTTTTATTATTAAAAACCGATTCAATATTCTTCAGAATGTTTTCTTCATCTTCCGTCAAGGTTTGATATTTTTTACCCGCTAAATGGTAGCTCGCCTTAATATTCTCATCACTAACTAAAACATAATCAACTTTCGTTGTAACTCCATTTAATCCAGCAATGACTTTCTCAATTTGGGACATCTTAGATCGAATATAGGCTAATTTAGCTTCCTTTCCCTCGGTATCCATTATTAATACATATCCCATAATTCGTCCCCCTTCTATTTCATTAATACTTTCACTTTTCTTACAAATCCATCTTCTACATAGTAGTTCACCTGGCTATCAAGTGGTTCTTCACGGACTGGTCGATTGATAACATTTAGGACACTTTGGTCTGTAATCCGCATAGCCACGATCGCTTGTTTATAAAGTTTGATAGATTTTGATACTTCGTCAATTTTTCGATTCAACTGACTACCACTCATGGCTACTGTAGCATAGCCTGCACGCGTCCCTTTTTCAAGGACATAGTTCAGACTAGATTGAAGATCCATACTTAGATCATTCATAAGTTCTAGTTGATTGTATAGTACAATCGTTGCTTCATGTTGCGGTTTCTGCTGTTCCAATCTCAATTGGATATTTTCTTCCATTTTCTTGATTCCAGCTACATAATCTTCCTTCGTAGAAAGAATTGTCACACCTTCCATCTCTGGCAATTCATTATAGGCTGGCGCCAACACAATCACCTTTTGCTTGTTGCGAGCAATTTGTTTAACGAATTGTGTCATCTGCTCTTCCTTATCTGTCAGATAGAGAAGATTGCCTTTCTTGAGATCCCATGTTACCGGTTCAACTGTTTCCAGATCCAATCCGAGTGGCACTTTTCCTTCATCCAGCAAGGTTGCTACATCCTCACGTCCATAGAAGGCTGCTTCTGTCAACTCATCTGGCACCATTGGGATGCCTGCTGGAGTGCGGCCTGTCCACATCTCTTTGAGACTTTGGACTTGGTCGCGGAGGTTGTTGATGATTTGAATATCATTGTCTCCTGCGACTGGTAGAGCGAACTGGATGACATCGACTTCGTCACGTTTCATGAGTGCCCGACCCTTGATGTCTTCCATCGTAGACGCTAGTGGGGTTGCTCCCACGATACCGCGGACTTCAGAGATATCATTTTGTGGCAAGGTCAGCTGGTGCTTGAAGTTTGAATAGAGCTGTGCCCGTAGGTTGTTCTGACGGCTAGCTGTGATGATCAAGTGCACACCGATGCTGAGACCTTCACGAGAGATTCGCATGAAGAGCTTGAAGAGATCTGTCTCATAAGGCTCGTCCTTCATCGACTCATAGCTATCCATGAGGATGACCATGGTTGGCTCTTGCTTACCGGTCACTTCACGGTAGAGGGCGATGGTGCCGACTCCATGCTCAGAGAGGAGCTTCTTGCGGCGATCCAACTCGCGGTTGATGATCCGGATGAATTTCTGGATTTTCTCCGTCTGATCCAGCAAGAGGCTATCAGCCACATGTGGCAATTGAGTCAAGGGTGCTAGACCATTGGTTCCAAAATCCAGCAGGTACATGGTCAGATTTTCTGGACTCTGCTTGCGAGCCAGATCCATTGCGGCTGTCTGTAGGAAAGTGGTCTTTCCTGTACCTGGACTTCCGTAAAGGAGGATATTCCCATCTTTTGACAGATCGATAGCAACAGCTTCTTGCTTTTGCGCTTGCGGAATATCGGCGACCCCGATTAGGACGCTTGGAGCTGTCCGTTTTTGCCAAGCCTCGATCGGTACGACCTTGTCCAACTCATCCAGCGTGATCCGCTCTTTGAGCGGTGGCAACCATGGTTGGGCCACAGCTGCGATGCCTTCTTGTTGGTGCAAGTGGTTGATTTCTTGAACGATGACATCCAGCTCTGTCGGCACTTCCTTGATTTCTTCTGCCATATCCAGACCAGAGAGGTCTTGGTTGAGGACTTCGTATTGGCCCAGTTCATTGATCAAGTAGATGGTATGGTCTTCGATCCCTAGCTGGTCCTTCTCAGGCTGGTAGTCTGCTCCTGACCAAGCGGTTTGGAAGAGTTCATAGACTTCGTTATTTCCGACTTGGAGGTAGGCACGACCGGTCTGGGTGATCTCAGCCGCATCTGCCGTCCGCAGCATCTCCATAGAGTCCCCACGATCTGCCACCTTGAGGGCTAGCTTGAAGCGGGAGTTGGACCAGATCTGGTCATCCACGACCCCAGAAGGTTTTTGCGTCGCAAGGATCAAGTGCACCCCGAGGGAACGCCCGACACGTGCGATAGAGACCAATTCCTTGATGAAGTCTGGTTGGTTGACCTTGAGTTCGGCGAACTCATCACTGATCAAGAAGAGGTGAGGAAGCGGTTCTGTCGCTTCACCCAGTTTAAATTTCTTTTGGTATTGGTTGATATGGTTGACCCCATATTGACCAAAGAGGCGTTCCCGACGATGGATCTCCGCATTGATAGAGGCTAGGGCCCGCATGGACTGGGCGCCATCCAAGTTGGTGATGGTTCCAAGCAAGTGAGGCAGATCCTTGAAGAGGTTGGCCATTCCCCCACCCTTGTAGTCGATGAGGAGGAAAGCCACATCGTGTGGGTGGAAGTTGACGGCAAGGCTCAGGATATAAGACTGAATGGTTTCAGACTTACCAGAACCGGTTGTCCCTGCAATCAAACCGTGTGGTCCATGGGCTTTTTCATGGAGATTGAGGTAGACCAAATCGTCCTTCCCGCGCAGACCGATCGGAACAGCCAAACTTTGGTAAGGGGCATGGCTCTCCCAACGACTCAAGACCTTGAGGTCATTGAAAGTTCCCGCCTGGTACATTTCAAGGAAGGTCACTGAGTCTGGAATCGAGCTCTTGAGCTGTTGGATATGCTTGAGAGGCGCAAGGCCACGCGAGATGGCTTCCTTGTCATAACCTTCAGGGAAGTGATCCAATTGGAAGTCAAGCTCCCGAAGAACCCCTTCTTGCAAGAGCAATTGCCCTTGGTTGCGGTCCTTGATAGAGATAACGGTTTGGATATTTTCAGAAAGAGATGAGAGCACGTCTGCCACATAGATGATGGAGCAGCCGAGCTCTGTCGGATCCTCACGGAAAAACTCCATGATGACATGGTCCAAAATCAAGGTCTCATCGGTAATGAGGACCACATAGTGCGGATGGAAGATCTTGGTATCATTGGCTTTTTCTTCCTCTTTTTGCGCCTTGCGGAGCTTGAGGATTTGGTTGAGACTGTTCAAGACCTGATCGCGTGTCCGCTGATTGTAGACAAAGCTACGAACATTCATATCTTGCAGAGTCGCATGAGGCAACCAGCGCATCCAATCCCAGCTTTCTTTTTCCTCTTCTGGAATGATCGGGATAATGGTCAGATCATGGTAAGAGTGAAAGACAGCCAATTGGGCAACGAGGAGTTGCAACTGCTCTAGCACGATAGGACGAGGACCGACGTACCCTACTGGTCCACGATTGAGGCTGGCTACAATCGGAAGATTATCGATCTTTTGATGAGCTTGGAAAAGAGCATAGCCTTCTTCTTCCAAGGCATCTTTCTTCCCACTGCGCTCTTCCTGACCATATTTGAGCTCATAGCTGGTTGGAACCTTGCCCAAGCCCAAGCGATAGGCCAAAAAGTCAAAATGAAGCGGTGTTTTTTCGTAGATCCGCGAGTCATAGCGTTTGACCATCTTGGTCAAATCTTCGATCGCTGGGAAATGGTAAAACATGCCTTCTCGCTGCTTACGAGATAGCTGTTCCAAGTCCTTGGCCTTGTCCTTGAGATAGAGATGGTAGAGCTCCACGCGCTCTTTCTTGTCTTCTTTGTATTTCTTACGATTCTTGAAGAATCCTTGGACCGAAAAGATCACACTGACCACAGACATGGAGACTGTCGCAATGATATAGAGACCCCGCGGTTGGAAAATGGTGATCAAGAGGGTCACCCCAACCATGATGAGAGGGGGCATGATCAACTTCAAGAGTTCATCCGATGGCTTTTGAGGCTCCGCTCCCGGAGGATTGATCAAGATCTTGTCTTCTGAACTCCGGTAGATGATCCGCGGAGACCGGTGGTACTCTGGATAGTCCTTGTAGAAGTCATAGCGCGAATGCAAGCGAGGCACCAGATAAGGACTTACTTCGACAGTCCCTTCCACACCAAATTCTTCTGGATAGAGCTTAAAGGTCACATCTCCAATGGCAAGCTCATCCCCAAAGGCCAGTGGAAAAGTCGTTTCACTGACGAGTTTGTGGTTATGGTAGAGTTTTCCGGATAAGAGCTGGCAAGTCCATGTCTGCTCTTTTTTTACAAGGATAAAGCGCACTGGATAGTGCAAGCGCACATCCGCACCCTTTTCATCTGCTACGAGAATTTCTTCCTTGTCTAGCAGTTCATAGGTATGGACTTCTCCTGTCGCCAAGTAGCAGACCACATCCCCAAGGATTTTGCTATTTTCAAGCACGCCCTTATCTTCACCATACTGGTAGAAGATTTCTCCTTGACTCCATTGGAAATGAAGGGGATTTTCTTGCGAAGCCAGGGTCAACTGAGCTGTTTCTTGATTCGATACGGTGGCTGTTTTTCCCTCTTCTAGCGCTAGCTCATAGCGAAAACCTTTTTTATAGAGTATGATACGTTTTTTCATAGACTACTCCTTGTGGTCGCTAGACTCAGTCGAGCTTGCAGTTGTAGAAGACGAGCTTTCTGTTGAGGAACCTTCTGTAGACGAAGCCGTTGTTGAGCTGCTAGTGGAAGCTTTGGTTTCATCTGTCTCTGCTTCCAAGAGTTTAGAGCGGGCATCCCAGTATTTCTTGTATTCGCCCTCTAGCTCAGAGAGTTTCTTCTCGCGCTGTTCACCAGAGAGTTTTTCGCTATCACGTGTCGCCTTGATTTCTTTACGAAGGGCATAGATGATCAAGTCTGAATCGTCGATCCGCTTGGCTGTATCCAGCGCTTGGGTAAAGTCATGACGGCCGATATAGATCCAGTAGTGGAGATAGAGACTGTCTGATTTGAGCGTGACGTTGTTGAGGATGACCTTCTTTTGGTCCTCTGAGAAATTCAAGCCTTGCAAGTAAGACGTCGCCAACTCGTATTTCTGTGTCGTTGGAAGACTGCTTGGAGCCACTCCCTCCAACTCATCGATCACACCGGTGTAGTCTACTTTAAGAAAAGCAGTATCCGCTTGAAGCAACTTTTCTTTAAAGGGGGCTTGGAAAAAGACCAAATAGATCAAGGGCAAGAGTAAGAGGGCCACTACAGCTGAAAGCCACACTGTTGCCAACTTAAAGATTCGGTGTTGACGACTTGAAACCAAGGTCAAGGTCTTTTCTTCCTCTTCCTTGCGTTCTTGGTAGGCTTTCTCTAAGAGAGCTTTCATCTCTTCTAAGCTAGCGGCATCACGGATTTCTACCAAGAAATCTGGCAGATCTTCTAATTCAAGCGTCCCTTGATAGAGCTCCATGAAGTCCCAGTCTCCAAAAAGAGTAACGGCATAGCACTTAGCCTGGCGCAAGAATTCAACCTGATCCCACTTGCGTGGCACCATCATTCCCGGAACCCCGCGGTAAGCAATCTTGACTTGTGCATCCTTGGTCACAAACAAATTGATAGGATGCAACATAAAGGTCACTGGAAGCTCCAAGGCTGGCGCCAAATCCAAGACATTGATGGCTAGACGCAGACGGTCTGAAACTGGTAATTCTTTGATTTCTTCTGGACTCAAGCCCAGCGCATCTGTCTGATAGGTCAGATGAATCTGGTCTTGATCGGCCGTCATGCTTTGCTCTAAAAACAGGGGATGATGGAGATCCAAAATCCATAAATTGCGTAAATCCTGGCTATCCACTTCTGAACGCTTGAGGTCCAGTCGCCAGCGGGTTTCTTCTTTTTCAAAACGGAAGACTTGTTCTTCCAGAGTAAATTGTTCTTCTTTCACCTTACCACTCCTCAATCTCGATCAGATCACCACTCGTGATCGGATACTCTTGTACCACCTTGCCTTCATCCAGCAAGATGCCTTTATTTACCACGCGCAACTGATACTTGCTTCTAGGCTCCATGGCAGACCCAAAGATCTGATCCAATTCCCGAATCAAGCGTCGCACCTCCATCCGCGTTGGGATCCGGAGGTCATGGCTTGCACCATTCATACGGAAGGTGACATTGATATGTTGGTCCATTTAGGCCTCTTTTCTATAGATTCGATAGGAAATATAGCCAGCAATCCCAAAGAGAAGGGCACTCCAAGCCAGCATTTGCAAGGCTGGAATAAAATCCGCCAAACTTGCCGAATTGTCCTCCACATTGGATTCAAATTTAGATAATTTTTGATTTTCCGGCTGGAACAGGTCCGCTTCAGGCCCTGTTTTTTTCTTTCCCTTTATAGCAGAAAACAACTGGCCGTCTGAATCGGTCAATTGTTTCTCTTGCTTGCGTTTTTCATCTGCTAATTTTTTCTGATCCTTCTCATTGAAAAGAGACTCAGTCGCATCCAATTGGCCCCCAAGTGTCTTTTCCTGCTCTGTCTCAAGACGTGAGTTGTTGACCTGCAGACGATTATCAATAAAATCATCTGCAGAAACAACAACCACTGGCAAGAGACTAAGGACAAAGAGAAGATACATCATTTTTTTCATAAGCTTGATTCAATTTCCTTTGTTTGAGTAAACTTCTTTGGAATGAAGATATTGGCAAGGGCCAAAAGGCCGAAGAAGACCAACAATCCGAAGAAGACGCCGATACCGGCTGTTTGTCCATCAAAGTAACCCGCAAACTGTCCTTCTAAAATAGAAAGGAGGTTGACATTTTTAACCAGTGCTGGAAGGCCTGACAAGGTCGCGGTCGTTCCGATCGCACTTGATAGGTAGACATAGCTGATCAACATGAAGAAGGCCAGTCCCATTCCAATCACACGGAAGTGTTTCAAGAGAAGGTATTGCAGTTGTACCAAGACAAAGCTTGCTAGAACCGCTAAGAATACCCATGAAGGCACATATTCACGACCAACAGAGAGTTGAATACTTGAAATCATTCCGATCACCAGTCCAAGGATGAGAGAAAGTCCTACAAGGACACCGACAGACAAGAGATCTGATTCTTGCAAGCGATTTAATTTGAAACGATCTTTCACCTTGCGGATGATTGGCTGAGTCGCAAAGAGATAGGCTGTAAAGAGGCTCAAGATTTCTAGCATAAAGATCCAGATAAATGGACGGTAGACGTTGATGGTCGCTTTCACAGAAGAAGATTTCTCTGCTACTGGATTTGACAAGAAGTCGAGCAAGACTTCATTTGGCACACCATTTTCATAGGCGTTGTTGAAGACTTTACGGAAGGCTTC
>NZ_CAUFJQ010000010.1 GCF_959025735.1 uncultured Streptococcus sp. | reverse complement strand
ACTGTGATTTACTGGGTTTTACCATCGAATACGGGCGACCAGAAGAGAACTTCCTCTTTCTTTCTCTTGAAGAGTGCCAGCTAATGATAGAGGAGGGGAGTAAGGAGGAACTAGCTGAACTAACCTACCCATTTGGCCAAGGAATTAACATCTCCTTTGGTATAGAGGATGTCCCTAGGCTCTATCAGAAATTGTTAGAAGCCAACTATCCTATTCATCGCCCATTAATTAAAAGAAAATTTCGTGTTGACGACCATTATATCTATCCTCATGAATTTGCAATTCTGGATCCAGATGGCTATTTTTTAAGATTTAGTGAATAAGAAAATAGATCACTAGAGTAGAAAAAGAAACAAAAAAAGAAAGAGACTAATCACATTGATTAGTCTCTTTTAGTTTTTTAAGGATTATTTCCCCGGAGTATTCGGATCTAGGCCCCAAGATTGCTCGAGAACAGGTCTTAAGGATTTAATCATATCTTCTGAACCTTGGATTATGATTGTGTATACTTTATCTCCTTTTTGGAATACCCATACGTATAAAGTACTCCCATCTTTAACTGTTACTTTTATTAAGAAAGCGTCCCCACCGGCAAATATAGCTTTTACACCTTCTATACTAGTTCGATTTTTGTGTTTTCCGAATGAGCTATATAAACGGTTCGCAAGTAACTCTGCGTCAAAGGTTTCGTTGGGGCCAAGTTTAACAGTATCTTTAGTGTTTGAATCCATTATTAACGCATTGTGTTTGTCTGGTGATAAATATTCGAGCGCTTTGCTACTTCGAGTAGTGCGTACGACCCAATCTTTAGGGATATTGATATAACCAAATTTTTCATTTCCGATACGTTGAGTATCTGCAAGGGATATTTCTTTTGCCCCAGAAGAAGACCCAGGAGTTGTTGTTTGAGTTGTTGTCGTTGGTGCATCCGTAGTTTCTTTAGTGACTTCAGTTGTTGGTGCTGCTGTAGTTTCGTTTGTTTTCTTTTCTCTATTTCCGCATGCTGCTAGTATAAATGCAGATAGGAGCGTCATAGAACCTAATAAGATTTTGTTTTTCACAATGCTTAACCTCCTTAAGTGGTTGACTTACAAATATTTTATCATTTTTTAGAGTTTATTTAAATAGGAAACGTTTTCGCTAAAAAGCATAGGGTACAACAAAAGAGAATTTCTTGTTGGCGACCATTATATCTATCCTCATGAATTTGCAGTTTTAGATCCAGATGGCTATTTTTTAAGATTTAGTGAATAGAATGATGATCACCCGTCTATAGTTAAGAGGCTGGGCCAAAAGTCCTAGCCTCTTAATTGTTTTTGGATTGTCGAGCAAGATGCAGTGGTTGATCTATCTTTCATCTAAAAGAACGAGATGGACTAACATTCGATACCTAAAAAACCGGAGCCTTCACATGACGGCTCCGACTTTTTTATCTTCATTGATAGACCAATGATTGATTTTTTTATTTTTTCTTCTCAATGTGATCTTTGAGATCTTCTTGAGCTTTTTTATTGGATTCTGCTTTTTTCTTCAACCATTCTTCTTTGGCCTTGTTAAAGTCTTTTGTGGTGACAACATCTTTCGACATTTCAAGGTATTTGTAGAATGTTCCTGTTCCTTTAGTACCTACCCATGAAGCAGCACGGCTGTATGGCACGGTCCGTTGAAGCATTGGAGCACCACCATTTGAGACAGTTGGAAGCGTAATCGAGCTATCTGTCAACCAAGCTTGCGCTGCTGCATATTTTTCATAGCGTTTTCCTTGATCCAACAATTCAGCATCGGCGTCTTTCAACATGTTAGCGTATTGATCCAAACCAACTGTTGCAATGGCTGGATTGTTTGAACCTGCATCAATACCAAGATAGTAGAAGACAGAACCATTTACTGGGCTGATACTTTCGAGGTAAGTCGATGGGTCTTGGTAGTCAGGAGCCCAACCACCGCCTGAGATATCGTAATCTCTCGCAGCCGCTGTATCGCTGAAGTAGGTGATATTTTGGAAATCATCATCCGATACCTTTTGAAGGTCCACAACGACATTGTCTGCACCAAGCGCTGACTCTACAGATTGTTTGAAGGAGCTAGCTTGTTGGACCATGCTGTTGTCCACTTGGCTAACAATGTAGTCCAAATGAATTGGGAATTGAACGCCTTGTTTTTGCAATTCAGCTTTGGCTTTCGCAAAGGAAGCTTTGGCTTTTTCTGGGCTGTAAAGGCTCGTTTGACCATCGTCCAGGCTCACACCCTTCCATTGATCCCCATAGGTAACCAATTGTTTTTCAACGACCTTACCAAAATCTTCTCCATTGACTTGGACATAAGTTGGTGGCACCAAAGTGCTACGAAGGGTATTTTCAGCCGCATCAGATCCAGATACTTGTGCCGCATATGATTTGCGGTCAAAACCAAAGTTCACCGCTTGACGGAAGTCCTTGTTCAGGATTGCTTTCTTGGTAGAAGCTTTTTGTTCATCCGTAGTTTTGGCAGTGTGGTCATACTTTTGACGGTCCAAGTTGAATCCAAGATAGTAGGATGTTCCCAATTGCAAACCGTAGACAATGTTGTCGCCAAAGTTTTTCTTGACACTCTTATACGTCGAGCTGTTTGGCATAACAGATGCAAAGGAATATTGACCTTTTTCAAAGTTCTTAATGATAGAATCTGGATTTGATCCATCGTTAAAGGTCAATTTGACATTGTCGATATGAACATTTTTCGCATCGTAATAGTCTTTGTTCTTGACCAATTCAATCTCAGATTTCGAAGTCAAAGATTTCAAGTAATATGGACCATTGTATAAGATGCTGCTGGGTTTCAAAGAACCAAAATCTTTTCCTTGAGATTTCAAGAAATCCGCATTGACTGGGAAAAGAACACCTGAGGTTGTTTTTGAGTTCCAGAAGCTTTCTGGACGAACTAAAGTATATTGGATGGTGTGGTCGTCTAAGGCTTTGACTCCAACTGTGTTAAAGTCTTTGGTTTCCCCTTTTACGTAGGCATCCAAACCTTTGATCGAATTTTGAATCAAGAAGAGACCTTCTGATTTAGACTCAACCGCGTGTTTGATCCCTGTAACAAAGTCTTGAGCCGTTACAGCACCATATTCTTCCCCTTCACTCGTATACCATTTGGCATCCTTACGAAGTTTGTAAGTATAGGTTAATCCATCTTCAGAGACAGTCCAATCTTCTGCTAGACTTGGCACAAAGTTTCCGTATCGGTCGTTTTCAAGAAGACCATCTACAAGGTTACTTGTGACATCTGAAGTCGTTGTACGAGTTGCAGCGATGTAATCCAAGGTATTTGGATCCGCTGAATAGACGAATGAGTAGGTTGCTTGATTGCTACTACCACCGCCACATGCTGCTAAGAGAAAGGCACCTGCAACAGAAACTCCTGCAAGAGCTAACAGTTTTTTTGCTTTCATCACTATCTCCTTATGTTAGATTTTCTACCATTATACACTATTTCTTACAAAAAACCAAATTTATTTTAAAAAAGTTCGTTATTTCTGAATGAATATAATAAGATATAAAGAAAAAGCATCTTGAAATCGATCTCAAAGAAGCCGGATAGGCGAGTCTAGGCACCTACCACCACAGATTTGCAAAACCGAATCTTTCAATCCTTTTAATAAATATACGTTTAGCCTAAAAAAGAACCTCTGCTCTTTCGAGCAGAGGAACTGATTCCTAATCAAAATGATAGAGTTGTGGGTACTGGTCACATTCAGGATTTTTAGGATGGCAGATAGCCCGTCCAAAGTAAATCATGGCTTGATGGGCAGCCAGCCATTCGCTCTTTGGCAGAACATCCATGACCCGCTTTTCAACTTCCAATGGTGTTGCTGATTTCTTGACGATATCATGGTGCTTGCAGATTCGCTCCACATGGGTATCGACAGCAAAAGCTGGAATGCCAAATCCTACACTCATGACCACATTTGCAGTCTTGCGTCCTACTCCTGCTAGACTTTCTAACTCTTCACGAGTCTGAGGTACTTGCCCATCAAAGTTATCCAGCATTTGTTGGGCACATTTTTTTAGAAATTTGGCCTTATTTCGATAGAGGCCTAATTTAGAAATATGCTTGGCGATATCGGATTCACTGGCTGCTGCCATGGCTTGCGGGGTTGGAAAAGCCGCAAACAAACCTGGTGTCGCTTTGTTAACAGCCGCATCAGTCGTCTGAGCCGAGAGCATAACCGCTACTAACAATTCAAAATGATTACGAAAATCCAGACTCGGCTTGGCATCTGGAAAGAGGGCGATAATTTCTTCAATCACATGACGTGCCCGTTTCTTTGATAAAACCATATTCTCTCCTTTACATTACTAGTCTTTATTATAGCATGAAAGTTCCCTATTTCTGAAAGATTCGGCTTCAGAAAAAAATGGAACGAGGAATGAAATTGAATCTAACTTCATTCCTCGTCCCACTTCTATCATCAGATATTCCTTGGCCCTATTGTTTATTTTACACCAATCTCTTCAGGAAGGTAATCAAGGTTTGAGCAGAGCGTTCACCAGCCTCTACGATAAATTCATCAAAAGAAATATTGGCTGCGTGATCTGCTGTATCACTCATGGCGCGAATGACCATGAAAGGACGTCCTGCTGCATGAGCGGCTTGGGCAATAGCTGCCCCTTCCATTTCAACTGCCAAGACTTCTGGGAAATGTTCCCGAATGGCTGCGACTTTTTCTTCACTCGCGATAAAGCTATCTCCTGTTGTAATCAAGCCTACATGTGTGGTTGCAGCTTCTTCTTCCAGAACTTTTTTCATTTCTGATACGAAATAGCGACTAGATTCAAAGTAAAGCGGTTGGCCTGCCATTTGACCGTACTTGTAGCCAAAGGCTGTTACATCCACATCATGATAAGCCAATTTGTCCGCAAGGACAATATCCCCAACAGCCATTCCCGGTGCAACGGCACCTGCAGAACCCGTATTGATAATGGCTTCCACTTTGAAATCATTGGCCAAGACTGCTACACTCATAGCAGACATGACTTTTCCGATACCACTTTCAACCAAGACGACCTCATGGCGTCCAATAGATCCTGTATAGTAGACTTTTCCAAGACGCAGATGCTTTTCCCCATTTTCAAGAGCTTCAACCAAGATCTTCAACTCCTGGGGCATGGCTGCGATAATTCCAATTTTCATGTCATTTCTCTCCTTATGACGACCTTATAGACGCCAAATAGCAATAATCAAGGCAATGAGGAGCACAATGATCCAGAACAAAATCTTATTGAGTTTGGATTGGACCACACTTTGTTTGCGCTCTTCAATGCGACGACTCTTGGTCACTGTGGGCTCCACTTGGATCTGCACCGTATCCTGAGAATAACGCTCTTGCGGACGCTCCATACGACTCTCTCTCATAGGACGTTCATAGCCAAATCCTCTGTGGTCTGTCCGAATAATTTTCGTCTCTTCCGCATCGACCATATTAGGACCAGTGATGTCCTCACCTCGCCTTGCTCGTTCAATCATTTCATCGGTTAATAAAGGTTTTCCCATCGGATCCTCCTCTATTTATTGATTAAGTCCCAATATTGGATGGCCATGATGGTCTTGGCATCACAGATTTCGCCAGTTTGGATCAAATCTTTCGCTTCCTTCAAGGTCACTTCTAATAACTCTAAGGTCTCATCCGCATCTTGTGGACGTGGATTTTCCACCTTTTTCAAGTTGGTCGCACCATAAAGTTTGATCCGCTCATTACAAAATCCAATGGCTGAATAAAAATCATACAACAACTCTAGATCCGCTGTGTAGCCAATTTCTTCTTCCAATTCGCGCAGAGCAGCCGCTTTAGGGTCTGCATTTTCTCCCTTTTCTAACTTCCCTGCTGGAATCTCCACCGAAGTCCTTTCAATCGCCTTGCGGTACTGCTTGACCAAGATCGTTTTCCCATCTTCTGTGATCGGCAAAACCGCTACTGCTCCGTTATGGAAGATTAAATCACGCTGCGCTTGGCCTTTTCCAGCGGGTAGTTCTACTTGATCAGTGACCACTTGGAAAATCGGTCCCTGATAAATCTCCTTGCGCTCAATGGTTTTTTCTTCAAATTGCATGAGAATCTCCTATTTATTTTTAGGATGGTGTGGCAAGCGAAGGGCATACTCTTCTTTATTCACTTGACGGCCACGACCAATCGCAATCGCATCAGCTGGTACATCCTTGGTAATGGTTGATCCAGCACCGACTAAGGAATTGTCGCCTAATTCAACTGGCGCAATAATCGTCGAATTGGAGCCGACAAAGACATTGTTTCCAATCGTCGTTTTAAACTTGTGTTGGCCATCATAATTCACTGTGATGGTTCCTGCACCAAAGTTAACGTTGCTGCCAACTTGGCAGTTGCCAATGTAAGTCAAATGACCAGCTTTGGTATTTTCGCCAATAGACGAACCTTTGACTTCGACAAAGTTTCCAATATGGACATCTTTTGCCAAGCTAGATCCTGGACGAATATGAGCATATGGTCCTACCGTTACGCCATCGGCTACCGTGCTCTCTTCAATCATGGAGTTGGTAATAACGGCACCTGCCCCAATTTCACTATCCACAATATAGGTTCCATTGGTTAAGACTGTTTCAGCCCCAATTTTTGTGTGGCCTTTTAGGGTAACATTGGCTTCGATTTGCACTTCTGGTGCGATCTCAACATCGACATCGATATAGGCCGCATCCGGATTGACAAAGCTCACCCCATTGACCATGTGGGCTTGGTTAATGCGACGACGCATGATGCCTTCTGCTGTCGCAAGGGCCACACGGTCGTTAACCCCGAGACTTTCATCAAAATCTTTGAGCGTATAGGCCCCGACTTTTTCACCAGCCTCACGGAAAATACCAATGACATCTGTGATATAGTATTCACCTTGGGCATTGTTGGTATTGATATTTTTCAAAGCTTCAAAGAGGCGCGCATTGTCAAAGACATAAGTTCCTGTATTGATTTCTTTGATTTGTTTTTCAAAATCTGTCGCATCCTTTTGCTCGACGATTCGAAGCACTTCCGCATTATCATTGCGGACAATCCGACCATAGCCAAATGGATTGGCTGCTTCGGCTGTCAAAATGGTTGCCACATTTTTGTGGTTGATATGAAAGTCGATCAAGTGTTTGAGGCTTTCACCCGTAATCAAAGGAGTATCACCTGCGATGACAAGAGTATGGCCTTCAAGACCTTCCAAGACTGGCTCTGCCATCATGACCGCATGACCAGTTCCCAATTGTTCGGTTTGCTTAACAAACTCTGTTTGTCCAGCTAGGACTTGCTCCACCAATTCCGCCTTGTGGCCCACAACCGTTACCGTCTTTTCAGGTGAGATGGCTCCAACACTACGGAAAACATGTTCCAACATCGAGATCCCAGCAACCTTGTGAAGAACCTTAGGCAAATCTGACTTCATACGGGTACCTTTCCCCGCTGCTAAAATAATGGCATAATTTGGCATAACATTTCTCTTTTCTGTACAATATCGCTTACATTATACCATTTTTTAGCCCTTTTGGAAAATAAGACCCAAACCAAAAAACTCTCCAAAAAGGAGAGCGTATCTATAATGGATAAACCTTGCGAAATTCTTCTAAAACCACCTTGCTATCAGGTGTAAACGTCAGACCTGCTTCCTCCAGCCACTCCGTGAAAAACTCCTCATGAACCTGACGCCAATAAGCCAGAGATTTGTCTCCTTCACCTTCCTTGTAGGCATGATCGGCTGACACTTGATGGAAAGGCTGAACGGAAACCTTTGTAATTTCAACGATGCAAACAGCTTGATCCTTACTATCTAAAATGACATCAAAGGTCCCTCCTTGGGGAAGGGGTTCGTCCTCTAATGCGTAGAGGTCGTAAGCTGAGGCTGTTGCTGTTTTTTCGCCTTTAAAGACCAGTTCCGCTAAAAGGTCTGGGTCCACTCCAAAAGCCCAGGCATCTATCTCATCTCCGATAGAGGGATTGATTTGCTTGTAGGCATTCCACATTTCTTGAGGTGTCATAGGTTGCTCCTTTGTATTTTTTTACTTTCTTCTTTTACACGTTTGAGATGATCTGGATGGTCAATCTCTATATTAAACATCTCTGGAATAGAACTATAATGGATAATGCACTTGATATCCATTTGATTCATTTTTTGTATGAAAAAAGCATTCAGATATCCTGCTACGGCGAAATCTATCTTTTTCTTCCTTGCTTTATCCTGCATCTGTCTCAGCATTTCTAACATAATGGGACTTTCCATATCATGCCATTGACTGTTCCTCACAGTCGCAAAAACAAAAGAAGTCAAATCATTCATTCCCACTACAATCTTTGAAATACCAGTTTCCAGTATCCTGTCCAAGTCAAAATAAGCTGACGGTAATTCAATCATTGTTCCAACTTTTCCAGTAAAACCATGCTGGCGCAACACTCTAATAGCTTGTCTTAATTGGTCGGCATCATTGACAAAAGGAAAAATAACAGACAAATTGGGATTGGTTTGATAAACTTCTGTAACAACATTTGCTTCAGCATGAAATTCATCCAAACACGCCAGTAAACGCCTGATACCTCTATATCCAAATAATGGGTGGCGTTCGTCAAAATACTCTTTAGTCCCGTCTAGACTATTTGCTTCTGCATTTGTTAACTCTGAAAAGCGATACCAGACTTCTTCATCTGAGTACAAATGACAAATAGTGTCTAGATAATCTTTCACAAATTGCTGACAACTTTTTAGCAGTATATTTTGACTGATCTCCCTCACCAAATATTCGCCACGAATCATACCAACATGATGAAATAGTTGTGGGTAAATTTTTTCAACAATTCTTTCGCCACTAAGAGCCAGTTGATTTTGCATAGCGATTCACCTCGTCTTAAAAGATACAATATTAGATATCATTATACGACACTTTCCTCTAGTTCAAAAGCTTCATAAGGTTCAACTAATTCGTATCCTAAAAATTCTGCTACTTTTTTAGAAGCCTCGTTATGAGCATCCCAAAGTGGGAACATTTCTCTATTTAAAGCCTCTAGAATCATTGCAGCACCAAGTTTTTTAGCAAATCCATTTCCTTGTTTGTCTGGTCTAGTTGCAACTTCCACTTCAACTGCTCCGTGGTAAACTAACCCTGAGGAAATCCCAGCAATCAGTTCATTATTTTTAAGAATCACAAAGCCAAATCCACCTTTTAAAGCAAAATCCTGGTAGGACTCAAAATCCCCCTGTAAATCTTGTGACCATTCTTCCTCAGAAAGATAGTTATAAATACGATTGTCAATAGGTACAATATTGTAACCTTCCTCTAAATGAGT
The DNA here is from genome assembly GCF_959025735.1 of uncultured Streptococcus sp. Classification (GTDB taxonomy): domain Bacteria; phylum Bacillota; class Bacilli; order Lactobacillales; family Streptococcaceae; genus Streptococcus. Next base: position 17,867 of record NZ_CAUFJQ010000010.1, on the reverse strand, counting down.
AACTAGATCATTTAGAAATTCAACTTGAAAATTTGCCTTATCCTTAAAAGAATAGCGAGTAAAAGAAATTAACCCCACTTGCCGATGCAGAAAATCTTGCCATTTAGTGTCTTCTGAAATAATAATCTTATAATCTAAACCATATTGCCTAACAAAGTCTTCCCAAAATCTGGGATCCAACTCCCCTGCTAGGTATAGAAAATTCCCAATATCATAAAAGCTCGTTGTCCAATCACTGTTTCGATAAACAGTTCCAATTTGAGATTTAAGACCATAGAGAACCATATATTTCTTCCATGTTTTAAATAGTTCCATTCTCCCTCTATTTTACCTTCCAATTTCTATAGCTTGTCAGTTCTAATTCTGGAAATCCTCCTAACTCTGCCTTCACCTTCAATACTAAAGGAGAAGCATTGTCGGCAGTAATGTCTTCCACATTCAACCAAATTGCCTTTGCTGAATCATTGCTTCCATCAAGAACCTCCTGAGGAAGGGATTGTTGAGAGCTCTCGAAATCGAGTACGATATCATAAAAGGCCATGATATGGTGTACGGCGAAGTCTTTCCCTTCTTCTTGAACCATCACGTCATACATCCTAGGATTAGCGTATCTGCTAATTGTATAGCCCGTCTCTTCCAGAACTTCTCGCTTTAGGGTTTCTGTCAGCCCTTCCCCTAGTTCCTGGCTACCACCCGGTAGATCAAAACGATGCTGATAAGGGCCTCTTGTTTTTTCAATGCAGAGCAGTTTCCCCTCTTGAAGACAGACTCCGTAGACACCAAAGTGATTTTTGATTTCCATCAAATCCTCCTACTTTCATTCAAAGCTCAGTCGATAGTGAAACCAGTATAGCTATTCTTTTTGCAACACCATCTCTTATTACCACTAATCATTTCTTCTCTATTGATTTAATACCTTTTCAATATCAATTTTAGTAATTTTTCTAGATACCAATAATCCTGCAAAAACTGAAGTGAGTATCCCTATTAATACCGGGAACAACAATCTGGTAAGTTCAATATCTAGTGGTAATCCACTCAAAAAGATGATCAAATAAGAAATAGCAATTCCTATCACCAATCCCGCACTTGTACCTCTTACTCCCATCATAAAGCTTTCAAATAAATATATTCTTTTTATCTGTCGATCAGATGCACCGATGATTTTAAAAGTTGCGATCTGTTTATGATTCTCCTGAATGGTAATGGCTAGAATATTGATGATATTAATAATCGCTACAATAGAGATAAGAACTATGATTAAGAGGATAAAAAGGTCGATGTAGGAAAACCATCTGGATAGCATATTGATAACATCCTGTTGTGTTGCTACAACAACATCTAATCCTGTTCCTGATAAAGAATGTTTTAAATTTTCATTTTTTAAAACAGTCTTTTCTATCTTGTTTGCTACTTCATTTAAATCGGTTCCATTTTTTACAGTAGCATTCAGATAGTAATACTTATTTGATGAAACGCTACTACTTTTTACATTTATTGCCATCATTTGATTTATTTCTGTTGGCAAGGTAGAAAATAACTGCGCTTCTTGCTTGTCTATAATGCCAGAAATTACAAACTTTTCATAATGATTATCAATCTTAATAGTCACCGTATCTCCGACATTCATTGATGTAGCCTTGTGTACGGAATCTCCGATTAATATTTCATTGTCCTTCTCTGGAAATTTCCCTTCAGCAATTCTAATATTCAGGTTTTTTAAATACTTTTCTTCTAGACAATGGATAGTATTGGAAACCGATGTCTTACCATTTTGGAATTTGATATCATCCGTAAATAATAGTTTTACACCAGTAATATTTTTTACTTCATCTATTTTTTTAACTCGATCAATATCATCACTAGAAAATAAAGGTAAAGCTTTATAATTCAGAGAATTTTCTTTATTACCAAAGGCAACAGTAACAACATTTTTATTTGCTACAGTCATTTCATTAATCATTTTATTATAGAAAGAATTAGAAATGAGCATCACTAAAACAATTAGCAAAACAGAGATCGCTATTGACAGTCGAACTAATCTATATCTTCGTTTGTTAACTTCTAAATCTCTTTTAGCAATGAATAATATGGAATGATTCATTTTATCATCTCCTTACGTACTCAATTTTGCCATCAACAACTGTGCAATAGACTGCATACTATTCGCCACTTTATCACTATGAGTTACTGTTATAATCGTGATACCTAACTCCTCATTAATCCGCTTCAACAATTCTATTATATTTTGTTCGTTAGCAGCGTCTAAATTACCAGTAGGTTCATCTGCTATCAATATTTCTGGATTATTAATAAGAGCTCTTGCCAAAGCAACTCTTTGTTTTTCACCTCCACTAATCTTATCAATACTCTTACTTAACATTTCCTTTGAAAGACCTAGAGTGTTACAAATTTCATTAATGTTATTCTCTCCATTTTCAAAAAAATATCTTGGAAGTAGAATATTCTCTTTCACCGTGAAACCTGAAATCAAATTAAAGTTTTGGAAGACACAGCCAATATTCCTACGCCTTACCTTACTCAAATTTTTCATATCTAAAATGGAACTACCACAGACTAAGATATCCCCCTCATTTAAACTGGTAATCCCTAATATTAATTTAACAAGAGTAGTTTTTCCTAATCCAGAACGGCCAACTATTGCAGTCGTGCTCCCTTTTTTAAATTCAAAATTACAATTTTTGAAAATATATCTGACATTCGATCCATCACTAAAACATTTAGTAACATTCACTAATTTAATCATGATTTCACCTTCATTCCATAATGACTTAGCAAATCAATTGTACTATTCGTTTCTTCTAAAACAATCTCTTAAGGTTTCAGGTAGCCCATTCAAAATGTTCTTCTGAACTTACTCTCAGTTATCTTCATAATTGTTATTATTCCTGTCTTTTTTTGGTGAAAAAGGCTAGATCTCCATCGTGACCAATCATAAAGAAATCTGATTCATCCTGATCACTCTGGTAGGTTTAATTTCGTTCAGTAAGATCTTCTTTAGCATAGAGGTAAATACCTGTCTCACCACTATCGTAACTCAATTGTCCACCTAGATTTGATCCTCTTTCAGTAAGGAAAAAACAATTACATTTCTTAGCAAGATTTTAACTCTTGCTTTTTCATCCTCCTACTTCAAACTCCATCCACCATCAATCGTCAGGATTTGTCCTTGCATAGCTGTCGCCTTTCCGCTTGCCAAAAAGAGGCTAACTTCTGCTACTTCCTCTGGTTCAATCCAGCGCTTGATGGGCGTCTCACTGGCTACCCAGTCTGCTAGGCCACCTGGCTCAAAATCTGCTGCGGTCATGCCTGTTTTGACAGCTCCTGGCGCGATGCCAAAGACCTGAATGCCAACTTCTGCATAATCCAGCGCCAACTGCTTGGTAAAGCCCGCTAGAGCATGCTTGGACGAGGTATAAGCGTGACCGCCTCCTCCTGCCAGGCTAGAAGCAATGGAGCACATATTGATAATGATCCCTTGCTTCTTCTTCAACATTTGAGTCAGATAATGCCGCGTCAGCTCCACCGGAGTCACATAGTTGATCTCAAAGATCTCCTGAATCTCCTGAGCGCTTTGCTCCAGAAGCGGTTTGTAATCATCCAAAACTCCTGCTGTATTGCACAAGACCTCTACCTCAGGACACCAGTCAAAAATCGGCGTCAAATCCAGAGTTAAGTCCCTCTGCAAGAAATGGAAAGCACCCGACAACTGCGGATCCGCTCCCTGGTCCACGCCATAGACCTGGTAGCCCTTTTCTAGAAAGAGACGAGCTTGAGCCAGACCAATCCCGGAACTCACGCCTGTAATCAAGACCCTTTTAGTCATGGACTTCCACCCAATCTGTCGCTAAGACATCACAAGGGGTTGGACTCCACATGGAGAAACCTTCGCCTTCACCAGACACATTGATGAGGAAATAAGGTGTCACTTCCAGAGCCACCCCATCTTGCTCAATGGTATCAAAAAGTTGGACGTAGTTTTCTGCTCCACCCCAACCCGTTCGTACATATTTTTTCTTAGCCTTTAAGCCTGGTAAAATCTCTTCAAATGTCATGGTGTTCTCCTTTGATTTTTTTCTATTTTTATATAATCGTAGTATATTAACTATTTTGATTTCTATACTAATCACACTTATCCCTGCACGGTTCTTTGGAATGTCAATCATTTTTTATAAACAACAATTATTTTATTCATACTGATAGTATTAAAAGTCTTGGACTTCACATTTAATTTGCACTCATCTAGCCCTATACTAGAACGGTTTACCGTATTACTATCTCTTTTTATTACTTCTGTAATTTTCATGATATCACTTCCTAAAAACATCAGCAGGGAAGCTATTATTAAAAGCGTTTTAGATCGTGATTCATATCATATTATGAGTTTCGAGATTTCCTTATTTTCGTTTTTCAGTTGGAAGTTAAATTTTACTAGAATAGAACACAAGGTTAATATGGGACTTATAGAGGTGTTATATTTGGTTAAATAATAATTCTAATCAAAATACTTAGCTATTTTGTCCTTTATATACTCTAATGGCATACCTGATTCTATCGTAAACATAACATCATCATCAGGGAATTTCTTAAGATGCTCTTTGAGAGAATAGAATAAAGCAAATTCGGCATGAAATGATGCATCTTCATTTTTAAACCATGTAAGAGAGTTGAAAAGGGTGTATAAATCGTTTTTTCCTGCGCCTTTTCTATAGCCAGCTTCAGATATCCCCATACGTTTGTGGAAAAATTCTCTATAGCTGATATAATATTTTTCAGAATGATAATTAAACAGTCTACCGCTATGGGCTGCACGGTTTCTAAATGCCAAAACTAGGTATAGAATTTCCGAAAAGGTTGTTTTTACTTCCTCGGTTATAAATTCTTTAGGAATTGTTAGGCAGGTTGCAATGACTTGCTCTTTTTGAGCAGGTTTTAGTAGCTTACACATGGTTACTAGGTTTCCTAGAGTAGTACCTTTTAAAAGAATCCAAGGCGGAATGTGTCCGTGAGTTTCTCTGTAGTGTTTATAAGGTTCAGAGTTATCATCGTAAATTTTATTTAATTTATGAATAAGCTGATCAATCTCATAACCTCTTTTATTCTTCTTACCTTGATTATAATTTTTTCTATCCAGGTAATTCTCTTTTTCAACTCCGATATCTTTTGCGACAACGTAACCGATTGCTGTCCGTAGTGACAATTCAATCTCCATAGTCGCTTCTATAATTCCTTTTCGGATATCCTTATCAAGTTCATAGAGGGCGAGCATATGTTCAAACGTTTCACCATCTTTATAGATTTCCTCCTCAGAGTCTAACTCAATAGTGAAATACTTATATCCGTTGACTATTTCATAGTATCCATAATTGGTTAGAGATTGTCTTGCTAAACTTTCGTTTAGAAATGTTAGATTTCTGGATTTTAGCAGCTCTATCTGTTCATCAATATTTGTAAAAGGTTTCATTGATTGTACCTCATAATAATGCACAAAAGGAGCTTCGTTAGAAGCCCCTTTCGGTAGGTCGCTACTGCAACCATTCATTAAGATTAAATAAATTATAATCCATTTGGAGCCATATGTCAACAAGTTAGCAAACTTGTTCGACCTCTATTTATTTTCGATTTCTGTCTTCTATTACCCTATTTTTGTTAGAATAACACTTGAAAAAAAGGTTATTACTGGCAAATATGAGGAATAAAGAGGGATTATACAATCTTCTCAAAAACCATAGTTGCTTGAATACGATCTCCTCCACCTAATCCTTTACTTCCACCATTTGCTGTACTGATTGTATGAAGTCTATATCCCTTAGACGCTTGGCGATTGATTACATCTTCTAATTCTGTAAGGTTCCCTGAACCAGTGCCAAAAAATTTTTCTTTCAATGTCACTTGAAGAACAACATAATGTAATCCATTTGCTCCAGAAGCATTTGAAAAAGTGCCTTCTTGTTTTACATTATCAAAAAATCCCATAAGTTTCTTCCTTCTTCTAAAACTGTGTCTTTTTACTGAACAATAAATCTAAATCAGGCTGTCATTTAGATAGTAACAACCCTCATATTCATTTGTTATTTAAAATATCCTGTACCATTAATCAAACTAAATTTGTTATATTTTTTAAATTAATTATTTATTTCGTAACCTTCATTGAACCTGAGAACTTTTCTTTTGCGATTGTCGTCCCATCTTCTGTCTTAATGTGTAGATGAATACTTACATCTTGTGCAGAATAGCCATTTTCAACAAGCCAAACAGGAAAAGTTTCATTCTTGACCTGCAACACTTTATCAGCAAATTCTTGAATATTATCTTTTGAATTATATTTAAAGTCTTGTGGAACAGTCAGATATAGTATAAGACCTCTCCCTGTAGCACTATAAACTTGCCCAGTTTCTTTTACCAACTCATTCAATTTATTCTGAAATTGACTAGCATATTTTTGAAACTCTTCATCATTAAATTGATTTGATGTCGAAGTTGATTCGCTTGATGAACTCACTTCTAATATCGAGGAAGATGCCTGAGTTGTTGTAGATAAATTCAAAGACGAACTGCTTGAACTAACAACAGATCTGACCGAACCTTGTTGAGATTTATCTTCTCGAAAGAATAAACCAAATATAACAAAACTAATTAAAGAGATCAAAGCTGAAATGTTTCGATATTTTATATTAGGTTGTTTTTTTATAAAATACCAAACACCAACTAAACCACAAAATGTGATAAAAGAAATAATGAATCTCATAATAACCTCCTATTCATTTTTCAATCTTATCTTTTACTTTCTTATACTTTGATAAATATTTATAACTACTTCGACTTTTCGAAAATATAATTCTATTATAACCCTCTGCAAATTATTCTAGAGTGAAACAATAAGAAATGTAGACGAACTCTATAAAATATAATTTTAAGAAACCAGAACTCTATGTGGAATTCATTAAAGAAATTTATGATTACTATTATTTAAAATCTCTTCAAATGTCATGGTTTTCTCCTTTGTTATCTATTTAACTTTCTCCCTTTATTATACCAAAAAAAGAGCTTTCCCTATACAAAAAGCCAGAGTTCTTCTACTCTAGCTTTCATCTTTTATTAATTTTCTTCTGAATGGCGATACCCATAGCCAAAATAAATTCCAGTCCCAATCAGGAGAGCAACTCCAAAGGCAAGCCAGGTCGATAGAGAATACTGGGTCATAAAGGACAGACAGACCACAATCGATAGGATTGGCAAGACCGGAACCAAAGGCGTTTTAAATTCACTAGGTCCAGGAGCACCGTGTTCCTTGCGCAATTTCAAGAGGGCGAAGGCCAACATAACCAGGTAAGCCAAGGTACAGATATTTAAAAAGGAAGCGATACTAGCTAGCGGAAAAACTCCACCAGCAATGGCAGCCATCAATCCAGCGACCAATGTCGCATTTTTTGGAATTCTGGTTTTAGGATCGAGCTGTTTCATAGCTTTTGGCAAGAGACCATCCCGCGCCAAACTGTAAATCATCCGTGAAAGGGCAAAGGTCATGGAAATGCAGACGGTAATCAGGGTCAAAATCGCTACCAGCGATACATAATTTCCAGCCCAGCCAGCTCCGACCTGACGAAGGGCAAAGGCAACCGCGTCTTCTACATTTAATTTCTTAAAAGGAACCATACCTGTCAAAACCAAGGTAACCAAGATATAAAGAACGGTTGTGATCAAGAGACTGAGGACAATGCCGCGAGGGACGTTCTTTTGTGGTTCCTTGATTTCGTCGACCGCCATTGAAATGGACTCAAAACCAAGAAAGGCAAAGAACATGAGCGAAGCTCCAGCCATAATCCCTGTCTGACCACCATAGATTTCGCCAAATCCATACGGAGCAAAGTTTGCCCAGTTGCCAGGATTTAGGTGAAAAATCCCGACAAGAATAAACAAGGCAAGAGCGGAGAACTTGAGTAAGACCAGCAAGGAATTAAAGCGTAAAACCGCTTTTGCATTCATAAGGACTAAGGCTGTGACGAGGACCATAACCAAAATAGGCAAGAGATCCACATAAGTTCCCTTAGCTGGATCAAAAGTCCCGTTTAAAGCTGTCGGCAGGCTCCAGCCAAGATTGGCCAACAAGCCCTTGAAATACGCAGCCCAACCTGAAGCCACCCCTGATACAGCTGTCATAAATTCCATCACAGTCAACCAACCTGCAATCCAGGCTGGAAACTCTCCAAAGATGGCATAGAGGTAACTATAGGCCCCACCAGTTGAAGGGATGCGAGACGCAAACTCAGCAAAGAAGAGGGCAGATAAGCCAACGCAAAAAGCCGCAATCACAATCGAAATAATCAAGGCTGGACCAGCTAAATTCGCTGCTGCGGTTCCCGTAATTGTGAAGATTCCTGTCCCCACCATGGCACCGATTCCTAAAATAATCAAATCCCACAATCGTAAATGGCGATTCAGACCCGGGTGAACTTGACCAAGTTCTTTTTTTCGAAATAGATTCATGTCTATTCTCCCATCTAATGAGTTTATTCTACCATACTTGGACATGAAAAGGGAGACACTTTCTCCCCCTTTTCTTTCTATTTATCACTTTCCATCCTATTTTTTTTCAAAGAACGAATCGTAAACCAATAATAAATAACTAGCCCAAAGATGATGATCACTGTGGGCAGAAGAACTGTCATACCAAGATTCTGAACTCCTTGTGCCAAGGTCCAGCGATGTAAGAATCCAACCACTAAAAAGGCGACGATAGGAAAGATGAAGGCTCTGCCAAGCTCTTCTTTCCATTGCCAAAGAATGAGAGCGCCACTAGCTCCTGTCATAAGGAGAGTATCCCATGGATTCGGCACTGTCAACCAAGCAAGTGCTGGTAAGAAACGGACCCCTACTATTTCACTAGCGAAATAGACTCCTAAAACCAAAACGATTGCCACATGGATTGCTTTTTTCGACTTTTCTTCTGCAAAAATGAGGCGACGAAGGAGATAGAATAGTAGCCCAATTGCTAGGAGTCCCAAAATGATGTCGGTTAAATAGACTAGAGGCTTGAGCACAAGGACCGCTTGTGAAGCAAAATCACTTAAGAGGCGATAGAAAATCACAATTCCCGAGACGATCCCCCCATATTTCAGAACAGACCGTGTCGATTCTTTGGGCATATTTTCGATGATTTGGTCTGCCATTTCCTTTGGATCGAGACCAAAATAGTCCTTTGCTGTCAATCCATCCGCTCCTGCTTCCGAAAAGTCTAGTGCTAAATTATAGACCTGCTCTCTCAAAGCCTTCTCCTCATATAAGAAACCGGCGAAATTGAAATAATCCCAGAGATCTTGGAAATAAGCTTGGTCCTCCTGGCTAAAGGTTTGAACCAAAGCCTGCGTTTCTTCATAATAAATAACTGATGTCATCTTTCTTCCCCCTTTCTTTGGAGACGAAATACAACAAAGGTCAGGACTAGTCCTATGAGAGGAAGTAGCCAGCCTAATAAGTGAGCAGTTTCCTGATTCACAAGACGAATCCAGCTTCCAGTAACTAGGAAAGTCAGGCCCATGACTAGTAGACTCATCATCAAACGCTCCCTGCTTCTATAAGCCATAACCGCAAACCCAAGTAGGACTAGGACAGCAAGAACAATCCCCCAACCATCTGATAAGAAGAGACTCCCAATGTGGCCAAAATAAATCGAAAATAGTCGTACGATGTTTAGAAATACCGTCAGGCAGATCACACTGATAAAAATAGCCCAAGGCCTCTTCATTTCACCATAGTTCTGTTTGGACCATAGCCACGTGATGAACTGGCTAAACACCGAGAAATTGAATAAAATAACCACATAGGTCAGGGGTTCGATTTTCAGTGGCGTCATCCAGGTAAAATCCATTAAATAACGCATGCCAACTAAGATCACTCCAAGTAGGAAGACGAGTCCCACATAAGAGCCTAAAGAGCGTTTAGGCAAATCTGAAAGAACTTGATCCACCATAACCCGTGGATCCTTTCCAAAATAATCCACTGCCCGAATGCCTTCTTTCTCAGCAACTTTTAGGTCGCAAACCATATTGTAGAGTTGTTCACCGAGTGCTTCATCATCATAAAAATAGGACTTAGCCCCAATATAAGCGACCATTTTTTTCACATAGGCTTGATCCTCTTTATTTAAATGAATCAATTCATCTGACATTTTTTCTGTATAACTTTCTACCATTCTTCCCCCTCCTTCTTGATACGTTCTACTTTTGTGACTAGCTCCTGCCACTGGTCCCAAAATTCCCCTAAACGCTCTTTTCCAGCATCACTGAGTGAAAAATACTTACGATCAGGCCCATCTGGAGACGGCCTCATTTCCCCATGAATAATTCCTTGTTTTTCTAATTTTTGAAGTAGGGGATAAATTGTCCCAGCGACAATCTTATCAAATCCCATCTCTTTGAGACTTTGAATCAATTCGTAGCCATAGATGGCCTTTTTGGAAATAATCTCCAGCACACAGCCCTCCAAGACTCCCTTTAGTAATTGGGACTCTTTCATCCTTCTCACCTCTTTCTTCACATATGCACTAGTTTGTTTTACATACTAGTTTATTCACTATCAGTATACTCTTTCTCAACTAGTATGTAAAGCAAAATAGTAACTTTTTTAAAAAAATTTTTTATTCCTTAAAAATCCTTTAAAATCAAGGCTTTCACTGTATACTGGTGTGTAAATATGCAAAAAAAGTTCAAAAAACACTTTATTTTATAGATTGATTGGAGTATAATAATTAAAATTATTCAAAAGGAGACACGAATATGAAAAAATCGAAGCTTGCTCTTTTAGCAGGTGTCGCCGCAGCTTCAACGCTTTTCCTTGCTGCATGTGGCTCATCTTCTAATGCGTCAAAAGGGACTACCTACAACTACGTGTATGGTACAGACCCTGATTCCTTGAACTATTTGACTTCAAATCGTTCAACTACAAGCGACATTACAACCAACTTGGTCGATGGTTTGTTTGAAAACGACCAATACGGTAACCTAGTGCCTGCTCTTGCAGAAGACTGGTCTGTTTCAAAAGACGGTCTGACTTATACCTACAAGCTTCGAAAAGACGCGAAGTGGTATGATTCAGAAGGAAATGAATACGCTGACGTCACTGCAAAAGATTTCGTGACATCTCTGAAATATGTAGCAGATAAAAAATCTGATGCGCTTTACTTGGTTCAAAACTCAGTCAAAGGCTTGGATGACTATGTAAACGGGAAAACCAAAGACTTCTCAACTGTTGGAGTCAAAGCTGTTGATGATCACACTCTTCAATATACTTTGAACCAACCTGAATCTTTCTGGAATTCTAAATTGACGACTGCTACCATGATGCCAGTTAATGAAAAATTCTTGGAATCAGCTGGGAAAGACTTTGGTAGCGTGAAACCAAATGGGATCCTCTACAACGGGGCCTACATTTTGAAGTCCTTCACTTCAAAATCACAAATCGAGTTGGAAAAGAACCCTGATTACTACGACAAGAAAAATGTTCACATCGATACCGTTAAATTGACTTACTTCGATGGATCCGACCAAGACTACCTTGCTCGTAACTTCTCAGATGGTAACCTATCTACTGCTCGTCTCTTCCCAACTAGCTCAACCTACAGTACGATTGAGAAGAAATTCAAGGATAACATCGTTTATACCCCACAAGATTCTACTGTTTACTACGCTTACTTCAACGTCAACCGTCAAAATTACGGCCATACGAAGAAGACATCTGATGAGCAAAAGAACAACACGAAGACAGCCCTTCAAAACAAAAACTTCCGTCAAGCTTTGAACTTTGCTTTAGACAGAACTTCCTACAGCGCTCAAGTTAACGGGAAAGACGGAGCATCAAAAACTCTACGTACCCTTCTAGTTCCACCGACATTTGTGCAAGCAGACGGGAAAGACTTCGGTACTCTCGTTGAAGAAAAACTTGCCGCAACAGGAGATGAGTGGAAAGGTGTTAGCTTCGCAGATGCTCAAGATAGCTTGCATAATGCGGATAAAGCCAAAGCAGAACTTGAAAAAGCGAAGGCTGAATTGCAATCACAAGGCGTTCAATTCCCAATCCATATCGACTATGTTGTGGACCAATCTTCTAATGCTCTTGTCCAACAAGCAGACTCTATGAAGAGCTCAATCGAAGCAGCTCTTGGTAAAGACAATGTCGTAATCGATGTACAAAAATTGTCTACAGACGATGCAGATAACGCTACTTACTTTGCCCAATCACCAGAGCAAAAAGACTTTGATATGGATATCACTGGTTGGGGACCTGACTTCCAAGACCCATCTACTTACTTGGATATCTTGAACCCAACAGATGGTTCAACCTTGACTGGTATGGGACTTGATCCTAAGAAAGACCAAGCGCTCATCGAAAAAATTGGTTTGAACCAATACAAAGAATTGTTGGATGCTGCTAATGCTGAAAAATTGGATACCAATGCGCGTTATGAAAAATACGCTGCTGCCCAAGCTTGGTTGACTGAAAACGCAATGGTACTTCCAATCTACTCTAAGGGTGGAGTTCCATCTATCACGAAGGTAACGCCATTCTCAGCAGCAAATTCTGCAATTGGTATTAAAGGTGAATCAAGCTTCTTCAAATACCAAAAAGTTCAAGATAAAACAGTTACAACTGCTGACTACGAAAAAGCTTATAAGAATTGGTTGAAAGAAAAAGAAGAATCAAACAAAAAAGCGCAAGAAGAACTTGCAAAACACGTGAAATAATCGTGATAGAAAACACCGAGGATATAATCCTCGGTGTTTTTTGTGCTAACAAAATGTTGTATGTTTCATCTTATTTCTAATCTTTTATAGACTCGAACGCTATCTCACGACAATCTTTCGATAACTTCTAGAAGTCAGAAGAAAGACGAGAACATATGAGATGAAAAAGACTGCGCAGATAGAAAGAGTTGTTTGAAGGACCAAGCCCGCATTGGTTGCTCCTAAGATGGCAACGATCTTTGCGATCATCTTGTAGGCTACTCCTAGGTAGAGGAAGGAGAAAAATAAAGGAAGGAAAAAGACGGTGAGTATCTGTTTGCGAATGGTGGTGCCGGTTTGCTTTTGGTCCAATCCTACTTGTTGCAAGATCACAAAATTTTCCCAGTCCTCATAGCCCTCTGAAATCTGTTTGTAGTAAATGACAAGAACTGTAGCTAATAGAAAGATCACCGATAGAAAAATCCCGATAAATAGAAGAGTCCCTGCTGTTTCACGCCAATCTTTCTCTATACTGTATCGATCAAATCCACCAAAATAAGTCGCACCATATTGACTGATTTTGTCTGTCGAATACAGCTCTTTGATCAAGCCAGAAATAAAATCTTGGTTATCTTTATTTTTAGCAGTAATAGAGAATTCCAAATTTTTATCAACTTTTAGTCCCAGTTGGTTCAAGTCAGGGAGGACCAGGTACAAGCCCATTTGGTGTTGAAACAGGTCGGATTGAGGGAGTTTCCCTTGGATAAAATTGGAGTTTAGTTTTTCTTTAATCGTGAAGGTCTTCCCATTGATTTCTAATTGTGCGTCTAATCTTCCAGGATACTGATATCCATAGGCTAAGATTTCATTTTCCCCAAGCTCAACTTTTTGCCCGGTCAGTTGCTCATAAGTCGCCTGATCAAAAAAGTAGACTGTTCCTTCTGACTTCAACTCCTGACCAGTTGATGGAGTGGACTGGTCATTCACCTCTAAGCTCCTTCCATCAATCTTTCGAATTTCAGCCGACCAGTATGTTGTCTGTGCCACCTGATAATCTGATAGATGTGTTGCATCGGCTGTTTTCTTTATTTGAGCTTGAACATCCTCAATAACCGATTCTGTTTCAGCATCTGAAGGCATATGCCCCACACTAATCATATAATCAGAAGGGTAAACAGTATCTAGGTAATTCTGCCCTCCAATAAAGATATTGAGCGACCCGGTTAAGGTGACCAAGACCATGGTGGATAGAATACTAATCGTCGCAAGGCCCGCTGCATTTTTTCGCATCCGAGCTATTAAGTTAGAGACAGATATAAAATTCTCTGGCTTGTAATAATAGGATTTCCGACCTTTGAGAAATCTTAAGAAGGTAATGGATCCTGCGTTGAATAAGAGATAAGTCGCTAGAATGACCAAGATGACGGCAATAAAGAATCCTTGGACAGCCGCAACTGGCCGCTCAACGGTTAGCGCTATATAAAAAGCAATTCCTAAGAGCCCTAGTCCTAACAGAGTTTGAACCAGCAAGAAGCGTCCCTTCTTCTCCCCTGCCTTTTTCTGTTGCATGAGGTGGAGGGAACTGTAGCGCAAGAGGCGGAAAGAATTCAACAAGAGAATGAGGCCAAAAGCTAAGGCTAACCCAAGTAAAGTGTTAAGAACAGCCTCTATCTGGAAGGTTGATTGAATGACGACTGGTAAACCCATACATTTTAGAAGCAAGGCGAAAATCAAGGGATCAAACAAGAGCCCCAAGCCCAGTCCTACTCCAACTGTGAGAACATAGAAGAAGAGCAATTCCCATAAGGTCATGATGAGGAGATGCTTCTTCTCCATTCCCAGAACACTGTACAAGCCCAGTTCTTTGGAACGATTTTTCATGACGTAGCCATTGGCATAAGCCACCAAAATGATGACGACCAGCTGGACGACGAAACTGCCAAAACCAAGAACAGTTCTCGCCGATCCCCCTCCGTAAGAATCCTCTAAATGAGGGGTCAATGACAAGGCGATAAAACTATAAAGGATCATGGTCGTTAAAATGACAGCTATAGCGAAAGGATAATACAACTTGCGATTTTGTTTGAGGTTGGAAAGTGCTAATTTACTTGTTAATTTAAACATCACGATCCTCCTTTCCCGCCATGACCGTCAAGGTATCTGAGATTTCTTGGAACATCTGACGCTCTGTCTTTTCCCCGCGGAAAATCTGGTTGTAAAGAATCCCGTCCTTGATGAAGAGCACGCGCTTGGCCCGTGCTGCGGCTGCGGTCGAGTGGGTCACCATGAGAATGGTTTGACCCATGGTATTGATATCTTCAAAGACATCTAGTAACGCAGCTGAAGACTTGGAATCCAGCGCCCCTGTTGGCTCATCGGCCAGGAGGATTTCTGGCGAGGTAATGATGGCCCGCGCTACGGCTACCCGTTGCTTTTGTCCACCAGAGATTTCGTAAGGGTATTTTTCAAGCAGTTGGTGAATGCCCAACTCTCGACTGACGCTATCCACCTTGCTCATCATTTCCTTGACCGGTCTGCGAGAAAGGACCAGAGGGAGAAGGATATTGTCCTTGACAGACAAGGTGTCGAGCAGGTTGAAATCTTGAAAGACGAAGCCTAGTTTTTCCCGGCGGAAGCTGGAGGCGTCCTTGTTCTTGATGGTTGAGGTATCTGTGCCATTGAGGTAAACCTGCCCTTCCGTCGGCTGATCCAGCATGGCCAGGATGTTGAGGAGGGTTGATTTCCCAGATCCTGATTCCCCCATGATGGCCACATATTCGCCCTTCTCAACAGTGAAGTGAATATCTTTTAGGGCTTCGACCTGCGTTCCTTGAAAGCGGGTTTTGTAGATTTTTTTGATATGTTGAACGTCTAGTAGGATCATGGTCCATTCCTTTCTAGCTCGATAAAAGCTTCAATCGTTTTTTACAAATCTATTGTACTAAAACTAAAACGCTTTCACCATAACATAACCTTACATTTTCCCCTTTATTTCTTACATTTTTGTAAGAAAGCAAAAATAGGCTAGGACTTGAGGTCCTAACCTATTTTTTTCTTTGATTATTCAGCTGATGAAGATGAAGAGATATAAGGTGAAATCATCTTATATGCACTTTCAAGAGCTTGTTTCATAGTGTCACGTCCAGATTTCAATTGTTGTGCAAAAGCAGTACGTCCTTGTTCAGGAACAACTGTATCATCTGAACCACCAGTTGAAAGTGCCGTATCAAATTGAGTTTTTGATTCGTCCAATGTCTTGAGAGCTGGCTCTACTTGTTGAGTATATATAGATCTATGTGATTCTGGAATTTGATCGCCAAGATCTTGAGCATATTTTTTATAGTTATCCACTAATTTACTATAAAGAGTTTTCATATCACCAATTGTTTTGGCGTTATCGATTTCTTCATCAGTCAACAAGACAATTTCTGGAATTTTAACAGAAGAGGTTGCTGATTTAGATGATTTTGATGAACTGCTTGATTTGCTTTCTGAAGTAGATGATTTTTCTACTTTGCTAGAAGAAGCTTTTGCATCTTTGCTTGATGATTCTGAAGCAGTTTTACCAGAACAAGCTGCTAACGTTGCAACTGACAAGAGAGCCACACCGGCTGTAAGAAGTTTTTTCATATTTTTTCTCCTATAAATAAAGAATGAATATATTTTAAATGATTTTCCTTTAATTGTCAAACATTTTCTGTTTTCAAATACTTATGCACTGCTAATTATCACTAGTTTTTAACATATTTTATATCCTAAAAATTATTTCTTTTATTGTATTTTTATTCATTATTTGAATAAACAAAACCAGAAAAACAGTCTTTTTCTGGTTTATTCTTCTTTTTATTGATGAAGTAACTGTGTAAATTCTTCTTGAAGTTCCTTGTTGTCCGTTGGTTTTAGATACATCTTTCCACCATTGGTCGTTGGAGAATGAAAGACAATGGCTTCTCCGGTATCTGTAATGGCAAAGAAATAACTATGCACATCTGGATACTTGTCCCAATTGCTATAGCGTTCTACAATACGATACTTGGCATTTCCTTGACCCGTATCTGTGTATATGGCATCCATCTTGCTATTTTCTCCAAGTGTATAGAGGTTGTCTGGTCCTACATCACCGCCAGCAATGCCTTTTTGGTAGTTGGGTTGCCCCATCTTTTCGCCCCAGGTCTTCATAAATTCTGCTAATTTTGCTGATTTTTCAGCATTCCAAGGCGTTTTTTCCTGGCTTTGGCTATTTCCCGATGATGCTGTGCTATCAAAGGTTTGCCAATCAAAACTCTTGAGATCCAGTTTATCTTTATCAGATTTTCCAAAGAGGGCATTCAGATCTGACCCAGGTACTTGTACTTCTTCTTCCTGGACTTTGGTCGCGGCTTGAGGTGTCTTTTCTAATCGTGAAAGTACGGCTACACCACGGCCAGTTCCTGACAACCAGCTGACTTCCAGGATTTCTCCTCCCTTATAGAGGGTTGTCGCATTGCGCGCTCCTCCGTGTCCAGCGACGAAACCTTCTGCAAGCAAGGTCGGCTTTTGGTCCTTGAGGTAGTAGACTCCTGTCGCAAAGTAGCTCCCATCGGTTTGCTGGTTGGCGATGATCATCTCATCCACCCCATCGCTATTTAAGTCCTTAAAGGCATAGCGAACAGCTGCTGGCTGATTGATGACAGTCTCGATCACCCAGCTATTGATCATCCGATCTTCTTTGGCTAATGCATCATTCAATTTGGAAATGGCATCCAAATCTTTTGAAGTGGCAAAAATTTTTTGGTAGTCTGAAAAAACAGACTGGTATAATTGTTTGTTATCTGCTTTTTTCGCTTGTTTTTTAGCTGCTGGCTGGCTCGTTGCAACCTCTTTTTTAGGACTAGACTGGCGCTGGTATCTTTGGTAACATCCTGTTAACAAGACCATACTCGAAGCCGCTAATCCCAACTGCATCCAATGTTTTCTTTTCATCTGATCTCCTTTAGTCTCCCGTGTTTTCATACTGAACTTTATTATACTAAAAAAAGAGTGAGGAAGGAATCCCTTCTTCACACTTAGTTTACTTTATTTGGTTTGGTTCTACGATCCGTTTGACTTTCAATATGCTCTTTCACCAAGGCAACCACCTCATCATTG